>CAINLJ010000052.1 GCA_903850335.1 uncultured Bacteroidia bacterium
CCTAACAACGCATATTCATCATTCCTACAAATCTTGCGGTACTCTGTACCTTATTATTATTTAATCATGTTCCAAAGTTATCTGTTTTGAGGTTGGAGTTTCACAACTCCCGATTACTCTGCGGTAAAGATCTTTTGAAACAGACTATCTATTTGTAAATGACGCAATCAATTGCGTCTCAACATCGTATCAGACAGACGCATTGCATTGCGTCTTTACCTATTCCTATAATGCTAGAATTATCCGTGCGGCCTCCTCAACAGTTTTTCCAAAAGACACTATTCCCTCGGCATGACCTCCCATAACAAAGACTTTCCTCAATTGTGTTTCAGGAAGCGCCATCAGACGAATAATTTCATAGGCCATCTCAGGAGTTCCATACTCCACATCTTTTGCTGTCGAAGGCAAGAGTTCAAGGTACTTTTCCCAAAGGGAGCGACTATGGATGTGAACAATAGCACCAATGGCGGAATCACAGGAGTAGATTGCCGCATGGCTCATCGATTCGGAAGATGCTTTGACCAATCCCCTGCACCACAATTCATTCTGTTTAAGTTCACATTTCTCAACTAAGGGATAATGTATCTGATCCAGCTCGGGAATTCCTCCTGTCGCCGTCCCTGAAATATAAAACTGATCACTCTGCGGTACCCTGACAGAGACATTTCCATAGCCAATTCCATCAGGATAAGCACCGATAAAAGTCCTTTGCCACAACTCTTCTCTCCAGAAATTGAGTGGATCGAAAAGTTCAGATGGGATATTAATCCCTTCAGGCTTAAGATGACAGATAAATTTTATATAGCCATCAAGTGGTTGAACAGTATTCATTTATTCAGGTTAAGTTTACGCAAAGGTAAGGAAAAGGAGGATTTAATTTTGGGATTTTTCACCACAGATTACACAGATTATTAAACACTGGTTCTCTTGTCAGTGTTTAAACCCTGGCCTTCAACGTTCCGGGAATAATTTAACTATCGACTCCTTATTAGCCTGGCAAATCCCACGTTCAGTGATCAGTCCTGTAACATATCTGGCAGGGGTAACATCAAATCCATAATTTGCTACAGGCGATTTTGGATTGATAATTCTCATCTTTGCAATTGTACCATCCTCAAGCTCACCTTCTAAATGACTTACCTCTTCGCCATCTCGTTGTTCGATAGGTATTTGACTAATTCCATCCTCCATTGTGAAATCTATTGTAGACGAAGGAAGCGCAACATAAAATGGAACCTTGTTATCAAAAGCTGCCAAAGCCTTCAGGTAGGTTCCTATTTTATTTGCTACATCGCCTGTCGAGGTGGTGCGGTCACTACCTACAATGCACAGGTCGACCAAGCCGTGTTGCATCAGGTGACCCCCGGCATTGTCCGGAATAACTGTATGTGGAACTCCTTCGTGCGACAGCTCCCAGGCTGTAAGACGTGCACCCTGGTTGCGTGGTCTCGTTTCGTCGACCCACACATGGACAGGAATCCCCTTTCGGAAGGCCTTGTAGATCGGAGCAGTTGCAGTTCCCCAATCGATGCATGCTAACCATCCCGCATTGCAGTGAGTAAGAATATTGATTACCCGACCATTATTTGTCCTGCTTATTTCCTCTATAAGTTGACAACCATATTCGCCAATCGCCTCAGACCATTTGATTTCCCTATCTTTCAGGCGGTCGGCTTCCCAAAGTGCCAATTCGATTGCGGTCTCCAAAGTAGGACAACTGAGTAGTCCAATCATGATCTCGTCGATGAGAATAGCCAGGTTTACAGCCGTCGGACGGGCAGTTTTAAGGTATTCTGCCAAATCTTTGAGAGTATCCTGCCAGTTACTGGAATTTGACTTTAGTAAACCCAGGTATATTCCGTAGGCACCGGTTACTCCGATCAAGGGTGCCCCCCGGACTGTCATATTACGGATAGCTTCGAACGCATCGTCGGAAGAGTTGAGATCAACGATTTGAAATTCAAAGGGTAGCTTGCGCTGATCGATCACCTGAATGATCCGATTGTCCTCGGGATGTACCCATATAGTTTGAAAGTTTTTACCGTTAACTTGCATTGATAGAATCCAATCGTGAAGTGAAAAATAAGAAATGCCACCAAGGCTACGAAACACCGAGGTGCACCAATACGAGGTCTAATAAAAAAAGGCCGGACTCGCATCCAGCCATTCTGTGAGTTCTATTTTTTGAAAACTTATTCTTTCGAGAACGCTGCGTCAAAGGCAAGCGAGCTTGGAGAGAAATCAACCTTTTTGACAAATTCGCATGATTCTACAGCACCCATTTCACGGTCCATACCACTGTCTTCCCATTCCACTGAGAGTGGTCCAGTATATTTGATATCGTTTAGAGCGCGGATAATCCTTTCAAAATCAACTCTTCCACGCCCTACGCTGCGAAAATTCCAAAACCGGCGGTTATCCCCAAACTCGACATGTCCACCAAAGACACCGATAGTTCCAGGCTTATCGTTCCAGGTAACATCTTTCATATGGACATGGAAAATCCTGTCACTGAATTCATAGATAAATTGAACGTAATCAACGCCCTGATAACCAAAGTGACTTGGGTCAAAATTGAAGCCAAAGGCTGGATGATAATTAACAGCTTTTAATGCCCTTTTTGCTGTTTCAATATCAAAGGCGATCTCTGTAGGATGTACTTCGAGAGCATATTTCATACCCATTTCCTGATAGGCATCCAGAATAGGAATCCACCGTTTTGCAAAGTCCTCGTAACCAGCATCCAAAGTTTCCTGCGAAACTGACGGAAACGAATAGAGATACTGCCAGATTGAGCTTCCCGTAAATCCATTGACGACACTTAAGCCAAGGCGTTTAGCCACTCTTCCGGTTTCAATTATGCTGGCAGCTGCACGCTGACGAATTCCTTCAGGCTCGCCATCACCCCAAATCTCAGGTGAAAGCATTCCTTTATGACGGCTGTCAGGATTATCGCATACTGCTTGTCCGACAAGGTGAGTAGATATAGCAAACAGCTTAAGATCATATTTTTTCAGCAAAGCCAGTTTCGCATCACAATAGGCCTGATCGGCTTTTTCAACTTCGATATGATCTCCCCAGCAGGCCAGTTCCAAACCGTCGTACCCGAAGGATTTGGCTTTTTGTGCAACTGTTTCGAGTGTCAGATCAGCCCATTGGCCTGTAAAAAGTGTTACTGCTCTTTTCATTATATTTTTCGTTTATGGTTATTCTGCAAATTTGACCCATTTCTGTTCATCGTTGTATCCCGCTTCAACAACAGTATCAATAAACTGCATTCCACGAATACCATCTTCTACAGTTGGGAAGTCAAGCCATTCTGCCTTAGGTGTTTCTCCATTCAATTTTGCCCTGACGGTAAGGGAGAAGTTTCTGTAAATGTTGGCAAATGCTTCGAGATAACCTTCCGGATGACCCCCTGGCGTGCGGGTATTGTGAGCTGCGATTCCACTCATGTAACCATTTCCAACCCGAACTACTTCTGCAGGCCGGTCACTCCATTTGAGAAGTAATGTGTTTGGTTCGTGCTGATGCCATTCAAGTCCACCCTTGTCACCATAAACCCGAAGACGTATATTGTTTTCTTCTCCGGCAGCTATCTGTGTTGCGACAAGAACCCCTTTAGCTCCGTTGTCGAAACGCAGGAAGGCAGCCCCGTCATCGTCGAGTAATCTTCCGGGAACAAAAACATTTAACTCGGCACATATTTCAGTAGTCTTAAGTCCTGTGACATATTCGGCAAGGTGGTGAGCATGTGTTCCTATGTCGCCCATGCAGCCTGCCTTACCCGACCGTTTAGGGTCAGTACGCCATGAGGCCTGAGCATTTCCTGTATCTTCCAGTTTAGAGGATAGCCATCCCTGGGGGTATTCAACAAATATCTTTCTGATTTTGCCGAAATCACCCCGGCGAACTCTTTCGCGGGCCTCTTTAACAGCCGGATAACCAGAATAAGTATGTGTAAGTGCAAGGGTCAGACCGGTTTGCTGAATCTTTGCCTTCAGCATTTTAGCCTCATCCAGGGTGAATGTGATAGGTTTGTCAATCACAACATTAAACCCATTCTCAAGAGCCATCATAGCCGGTTCAAAGTGGGCGAAGTTTGGTGTCACAATCGTAACAAAATCCATCCGGTCGCCCTCTGGAAGGGTTAGTTGATGTTCAAACATTTCAATATATGTCTTATAAACACGATCCTCAGGAAGGAAATAAGACTTCCCCGACGAAACGGAAACTTCAGGATTAATGCTGAAACAGCCACATACCAACTCAATCTGATTATCCATAAAAGCCGCGAGACGATGGATTGCCCCAATGAAAGCATCACTGCCACCGCCTACCATTCCCATGCGTAATTTTCTATTCATGATTTTTTATTTTGTATCGTTAAGCGTTAATTAATGGGCAATAAAATTACAAACAATACTTCAACAAAACATAAGAATGGAATTAATTATCTGTCCCTAAAAAAGATTTTTTGTAATAGCCGACGCAATAGTTTGTATAATCCTGTTATTTTCGTGGGCGAAAAATTACTTCCTGATCCAATGTCTAAATCTCATTGGCATTCCAGAGAAGTAGAAAGCAGAAAGGTCTTTAGAATGGATAAAACAGTATATATCTGAAAATTGCAATGAGCTCTAAGAGGAATAAATCTTCTTTCCGAAATTTTGCACGAGTTTTACTTGTGATTTTTATTCTTGCTTTCGGATACTTTTGTTTTACAATTGGCTATGATCTCAGGGTGAGGTATGTGAATCATGAAGTTTTGAAAACTATGAGCGTAGCGAATAGTCAGTGTGCCGAAACGTTTAATCATTTTATTGCTGACATAGAAAAATCCACAAACTGGAAGGTTGAAATCATCAGCGGACTTCGGTCAAAGGAGGCACAAATTCAGCTTAAACGTGACAATCCGCGAAATGCCCCGGTGAACAAGAGCAGGCATGTGTTGGGCAGGGCAATTGACCTGAATCTCTACAAACGGGTTGGATTTCAATTTGTTGTTTTGAAGAAAGCTAACTCGAAGGCATCGTGGCTGGCAACGGGAGTGCCTGAGATTGCAAAGAAATATGGTTTACTTTGGGGTGGCACCTACAAAACGTACCATGATCCGGTTCATTTTGAGGTGAATTGAGATTCGGGGTTAGGCTTTTAGGTTGAGGGCTGTCAGGGGATGATGTTTGTAGTTTAAAAGTGGCAATTTGTGGATTTTAGCCGCGTTAAAAGTCTTTTTTACCGCAGAGAATTCGCAAAGAAGGAGTGCAGAGGGCTCAGAGTTAATGTGTTGTCAACAAATCGCCGGACATAAAAACTATCCCCGCTACTTTTCGGTAACGGGGATTGTTAATTATGATTTATTGTACGCGATCAGCCTTTTTTCTCCTCTTTGGCTTTCCCGGGAACACGGATTGTGTACCCGCTCATATCCACATTGCCGATCTCAAGTTTCGCAGGAAGCATATTCATGCTCGAATTTGCAAGTTCCTCCCAGGTTACGGCGGCTCCTGTATAGGCAGACTCGCGACCCATAATAGCTGTTAAACAGGACACCGCAGTCTCTTCTGCCTGGTTGATTGGGGTGTTCGACCTGATATGATTCACAAAGTCAACATGCTCAAGTACATAAGGATTAGTCTGTTTGAATTCAGCTTTTTCCTTTTCATAGTCGTATTTCCAGAGTATCTTACCCTGAAAATCTTTAATCTCCATCTTGCTGCTATCCCATGTTCCCTTTGTCCCAACGATATGTTCAGAGACATTATTCTCGCATCCGTCAATCTGGCGGCACATGCTGTGAAGGTGAACACCACCCTCATATTCAAAATCTACACTGAACATATCGTACTGATCTCCGGATAACCTGCGTTGCTTAGCACCAAAACCAACTGCCCTGACAGGTTTTTTACCAAAGAACCAATTAAAGACATCGAGATTATGAACGTGTTGTTCAACGATATGGTCACCCGAAAGCCATTTCCAGTTTACCCAGTCACGGACCATAAATTCCATGTCTGACCATTCTTTTTTACGTTCCCGGTACCATAGCATCGACTGGTTCCAGTAGACATTCCCGGATACGATCTCGCCGATCAGACCACTTTTAATCTGTTTGAAGCTTTCAACGTAACTTCTCTGGTGGTGACGTTGTGTCCCTGTAACGACACAAAGACCCTGTGTTTCAGCTTTTTTAGCACTAGCAAAAATCGAACGTGCTCCGACAGGATCAACACATACGGGTTTTTCCATGAATACATGTTTTCCGGCTTCGACAGCTGCTTCAAAATGGGTAGGACGAAATGCAGGTGGAGTGGCAATAATAACCAGATCAACACCAGCAGCTAAAACATTCTTGTAATTATCGAATCCTGTAAAGCACATATTATCAGGAACTTCAACTTTATATTTTTCTTTAAGACTCTTTCGGCAATCGTCAATACGATCCTGGAATAAATCACCCAATGCGACGATCTGAACGTTTGTAGGAACTGCATCAAGGAAATTCTGAACTGCGCCTGATCCACGACCACCGCAGCCTATAACACCGGCTTTTAATAGTCTTCCATCATCTGCCTTGTCAACAAGGTTTGGAATATAAGCTCCTTCAAGTGCCTTTAAAGGGACCAGCTTTTCAGCGCCTGAACAGGATGCCAATACTGCACCCGCTCCGATAGTACCCACAACACCAACAACTGCTGAGGCTGAAAAAAAGTCTCTTCTGCTTAACGAATTCTTTTTAGTCATGATCTTTTTGTTTAAATTGATTAGAATAATCTATCCTTTAGTTTACTTAATGGTTATATTTTGATCTGGTTCACAGACGACACGAAATCCAACCCCTTTAATATCTGAATACCACCAGATGCTCTTGGGTTGCTGAGGATCGGTTTTTAACCAATCGGCAGTCCGTGTAAATCCTCTGGCTGCTGCACGGAGGTCTTTCGCATCAAAGGAATAATTTCCACCACGGACCACATGTTCTTCTCCTGAATCGGGTCCCTTTGGATCCTTAACCGTTGCTCCGGTTTTTGAATAAGCATTATCTGCATAATAATCCGAGCAATATTCAAGAACATTACCAAGCATATTTTTGATTCCAAATGGATTAGGTTTGACAAATCGCGGCTCCTGTGTCTTACCCGCCGAGTTAAGGGCATAAACAACATATCTGTTTATATTGGTAGTATCGGCACCAAAGATTTTGCTCCGTAATCCTTCTGATGAAAGCTTTTTTGGATCACCGGCGAAGAAATAGGGAGTTTCACTACCTCCACGACAGGCGTATTCCCATTCAGCTTCCGTAGGCAACCTGTAATGTTTACCTGTAACTTTCGAAAGCCACTGGCAGTATGTCCTGGCTGAGTAATGTGTCATTGTAATAGCCGGGCGCTTTCCGCTTCCCCAGCCCTGGTCAGGTATTCCAAATGGTGGGGTAGGTCCTGTCACCGCGTCCGGTGAATTGGCATTATGAGCCATTACAAGGTTAGGGTCTACACGCCCCTCTGACATTGTTGAGGCAAAGAAAGTCCAGAATTCATCCCAGCTTACTTCGACCTCACCCATGAAGAATGGTGAAATTGTAACATTGCGTACCGGCACTTCATCACTTTTGTGGAATGATTCTGTATCAGGGCTTCCCATTTTAAATGTCCCGCCTTTCACAGCAACCATATTAAAGGATACTGTGCTGTTAGGGATGAATTCCTTAAAGTTTTCAAAAGTTGTAACCTTAGCGGGAGATGTATATAAATTTTGCGAAGCAGAACCTGTGACGGGAACGCCGGTCATTTTTGCATGTTTGTAATTTGAATTGTAATGACCCACATCAAGGTGGCAATTAATACATTTAAGATCAAGCTTTTCGGCATTTTTTTCATAATACAGGTGAGCGGTACCGCCTTCGGCACTAAGTCCCTTGGAAAAAAGGTTCTGATGACATTTAACACATGATTCGTTATACACAATTTTAACGGCATGCTCCAGAAGTCTTTTGTCCTCCCAGTTAAAGGATTTCTTATCTTTAAAATAATAACCATACAGATCGTGCAGTCCTGTTTTTGCCTTTACGAGTAAATACCGGTTATCTTCTTTGGGTGGTAAATGGCATTCGATACAATGGACCCTCACACCTGACGGGTTATAAAAGTGAGTCGATTTCTTCCAGGATGCGTCTGCATCGGGATGGATATGGCACGATTGGCAGTATTCGTCTGTGGAGGTAATTTTTATTGCTTTGTTGCTGATAAACAATAAAATAGCGTAGATGATAAAGCCGATGAAGAACACGAGCCATGACCATCCTGGGATTTTAAGCTTTTTGATCATAAAAAAAGGGTAAACTTGAATTTCAAAACACGCTAAGAGGTGTCAAATATATAGAAAAAAAGCGTTTACGTGCACGACATCAGAACGGATTTATTCTGTTTTTTTTCGAAAGGCAAACAAATTAAATACGGGGATTTTTGATATGAATTTGTTGCCTGATTGTAATTATTCGTAATTTTAGGACTAATTAAGAATGTTACTAAGATTATGGTTTTCAAATGAGAAAAAAAAATAACACAGTACTGTATATCAGTATTATAAGCATTGTTTTGGTGACCCTGTTGATTACAGGTAAAAAAGCCGGTTGGTTTGGCAGGGATGTTACTTTGAAAGTAGCTGTTGAGAAGGCGCAAAAGAAGGATATCACAGAGATAATTACAGCAAATGGTAAGGTCGAGCCCCAGCTTGTAGTAAAAATCAGTCCTGAAGTGCCAGGTGAAATCATCGAACTTCCGGTTAAAGAAGGAGATGAAGTAAATAAGGCTGATTTACTTGTAGTTGTAAGACCCGATATTTATATCTCCAACAGAAACCGTAATGAAGCAGCTTTAAACAGTCAGAAGGCCCGTATGGCCCAGGCTGAGGCACAATTAATTGAAAAAGAGCTAACCTATAAAAGATCAAAACAGCTTTTTGAAAAGAATACGATTGCCAAATCTGATTTTGAGGGTATTGAGGCAGCCTGGAAAGTTGCTCAGGCTGAGGTACAGGCAGCCCGTTATTCAACAAAGAGTGCAGAATCAAGTCTTAGTGAAGCGCAGGAAAACCTCACAAAAACCAAGATTTATTCCCCTATATCAGGAACAGTATCAAAGCTTAATGTGGAAAAGGGTGAGAAAGTTGTTGGAACAAATCAATTTGCCGGTACTGAATTGATGACAATTGCCGATCTCACAAAAATGGAGGTAAAAGTTGAGGTTAACGAGAATGACATTGTGAATGTAGAAAAATCGGATACAGCAGATATTCAGATCGATGCCTATATGAAACGCAAATTTAAGGGTGTTGTTACTGAAATCGCAAGTTCTGCAAATGTTTTAGGAACCGCCACCTCAGCCGATCAGGTGACTAATTTTAACGTTAAGATACTCCTTCTTCAGGATTCTTATCAGGATCTTTTAATCAGCAATCCCCACCGGTATCCTTTTCTTCCCGGAATGTCGGCTACAGTTGAAATCCGGACTAAGACAAGGAAAGGGGTGATTTCCATACCCATTCAGGCTGTTACGACACGTGCAAATAATGGCAGTTCGAGGAAATCCGCAAGTCAGCCTGGCGCCATTCCTGAGGGAACCGGGAGTGCTGACCAGAAAATTACTATGAAGGAACCTGAACAATTTGAGGTTGTCTTCGTTAAAAGAAAGGATCTCGCCCGTCAGGTGAAGGTAAAAACCGGAATTCAGGATAATACTAATATCGAAATAGTTGAGGGGCTGGCTGCCGGCGATGAGGTTGTAGTCGCTCCTTATGGATTAATCGCCAAGACTCTTAAAGACTCTACAGCCATAGAAGCGGTTAAGATTGATGATTTATATAAGGTAAAAAAGTAAATGTTCAGAAGAGTACTTGAGGGTTTCAGATGGTTAATCATCAGATTATTGATGATACCTGTTTATTTTTATAAATATGCGATCTCCCCTTTAACTCCTGCTTCCTGCCGCCATATCCCGACATGTTCGCAGTATGCCCTCGACGCCTTGAAAATACATGGACCAATTAAGGGATTGTATTTGGCAACCAGACGATTATCGAAATGTCATCCCTGGGGAACACATGGTTATGATCCGGTACCGCCCAAAAATTGAATTGAGTTAATTAGTATTTAAATTAAAATGAACAGAATTATTCTTATCCCTGCAATCCTAATTTGCCTGTGGCTGACCGGGTGTTTTTCGCAGTCGGGTAAGCCAAAGCAGAAAGTTATTTTTGTGAGTATATTGCCGTTGAAATATTTTGCAGACAGGATCGCAGGCGATAATTACAGGGTGGAAGTGACAGTACCTCCGGGTGCAGGACCAGAAACCTATTCCCCGACACCGAAACAAATGATTCTTTTAAGTGAATCACAGGCTTACTTCTCGATAGGCTACCTTGGATTTGAACAGGTATGGCTTGAAAACTTCAAATCCTCAAATCCTGACCTTCCTGTTTTTGCTACTTCTAAACGGATCGATCTTATTAAAGATGAGCATCATGATGGCGATCATGAACATTTACAGGGTGTTGATCCGCATATCTGGTCATCTCCGGTGGCCGCACGTCTTATTGCAGAGAATATTTATAGTGGTATGTTGCAGATTGATCCGGTGAACGGGGATACTTATCGTAAGAATTACAATTCACTTTTAGTTGAAATTGCGAAGGTTGATTCAACAGTAAAAAAAATACTTGCGGATGCACCGTCGAGAAAATTTATAATTTTCCACCCTGCATTGGGATATTTTGCACGGGACTATGGTCTCGAACAATTGTCCATCGAGTTTGAGGGCAAAGTTCCATCACCCAGGCATATGCAGGAAATAATTGATGCATCAAAATCGGGAAATGTTAGGATTGTTCTGATTCAGAAGGAGTTTGATAAGCGAAATGCGGAGATTATTGCCAGGGAGACCGGGTGTAAGATGCTTCAGATCGATCCGCTTAATTACAACTGGCCGGAACAAATGGTTGACATTGCCACAAAAATTTCAGATTCAAAGTAATAACACGGAAATGATGGAATCATTAGTCGAAATACGCAATTTATCAGCCGGTTATGGTCAGAATGTTGTTCTGCGTGACGTGAATCTCACAATTCACTCTTTGGATTTTATAGGTGTAATTGGCCCTAACGGAGGTGGTAAAACAACACTACTTAAGGCTTTGCTTGGTTTGATAACCCCGATGGCAGGTGAGATACAGTTTGCTGAAACTATGACAGGAGGCAGTGCCCATCGCATTGGTTATCTTCCTCAAATTAATAATATTGACAGGAAATTTCCGGTTACGGTTTTTGATGTTGTCCGTTCGGGACTGATGTCACGCAAGAGGCTCATTGGCCGGTACAGCAATGATGAGAATAAACGTTCCAATGACCTGATGGAAGAGATGGGGATTTTTGGTATTCGTCATAAGGCTATAGGGGAGCTCTCAGGAGGGCAAATTCAGCGCGCTCTTCTTTGCCGCGCCCTTGTCAACAATCCGAGACTGTTGATTCTGGACGAGCCAAACACGTACGTCGACAACAGATTTGAACGTGAGCTATACGAAAAGCTTAAACTCCTCAATGAGAAGCTGGCTATTTTGCTTGTCTCGCACGACCTGGGAACGATTTCAACCTATGTTAAATCGTATGCCTGTGTGAATAGTTCCTTGCATTTTCATGCCGGGAATGCAGTTACACCTGAACTTTTAAAATCTTACGAATGTCCGATACAGATCATCTCTCATGGAGATATTCCACATACCGTTTTACATAATCATTCAATCTGATGCAAAGCCTTATTGCACTTTTTAACTTTGAATTCTTCAGAAATGCGTTTCTTGCAGCGTTTTTGGCAAGTTTAACCTGCGGTATAATTGGAACTTATATTGTATCCCGCAGGATCGTGTTTATAAGTGGCGGAATTACGCATGCCTCCTTTGGCGGAATCGGAATGGGATACTATTTTGGTTTCGATCCTATCCTGGGAGCTATTGGATTCGGAATTCTTTCAGCACTTGGAATTGAACTTTTTACCAAAAAAGCTGATCTGCGTGAGGATTCGGCCATTGCAATGCTTTGGTCACTTGGAATGGCCCTGGGTGTTATCTTTATTTTTCTGACGCCCGGATATGCTCCGAACCTGATGAGTTATTTATTCGGAAATATTCTTACGGTTTCGAAAGTTGACTTACTATACCTTCTTTTACTTTCGGTCTTTGTGATTACGTTCTTCCTTGTGTTTTACAGGATGATTATTTTCGTATCGTTTGATGAGGAATTTGCACTGACAAACAATGCACCCGTCCGGTTTTTTAACTCATTGCTAATTAGCCTCGTTGCACTTACTATTGTATTAAATATCAGGGTTGTAGGAATAATACTGGTTATGTCGCTGCTCACTATTCCTCAGGCAATTGCCAATCTCTTTACAAAAAGGTTCGACTTGATGATGGGATATTCGATAGGCTTTGGATTCCTGGGATCCGTGGCTGGCTTAATATTTTCATATCATTATGATGTGCCTTCAGGAGCTGCGATAATTTTTACCCTTGTGGTACTTTACGGAATTATAAAATCGGCTTTTTTAATTTTTGACAAGGCCAATTTGGGAAGTTCAAAGAAATAGGCGATTCGCTGCGGGAGGCAAATCCCGGATTCAGGTTTAAAGCTGGGGCTCTGGTGAGATGGTTTTGATTGTGTGATCTGAGTCATAATCCAGGATTAGATTGCCCGAAGAACAATCGATCAAAATGCTGTTTACATCCAGGTTTACAGGATTTCCAATATTTTGAAAACCGGATATGACTGATATGAGAATATCATCATTACTACAAACAGTACTAATGAATCTCGCACCATTTTCAATTCTCAGATTATTAAACAGCAATGACTTATAATCAGATGTATTTATAGTAAGTATTCCGTTTTCGTTTTTAATTCGGGCTACCCTTCCGAAGGAGTTATACATTGACGGGAAGTCTGTGGCGTAGGCAGCAGTCTTACGGGTTAGCATCGATTGTATTTGCAAACCATTAAATTCTGTTCCTGGTTTTTGAAGCAATTTCATTAAGTCTGATATTGCGTCAAATCTCGGATGGATTTTAACTTTTCGCCGTTCATTCAAAGACCTGGCAAGGTGGCTTCGGCTATCCATACCTGTTATGGATTTAGGTTTGTCACCGGAATTAAAATTCCCATAACCCATTAACATTAACCCATTCTCGCTTACAGATGTAAATCCTGTTGTAATATTTCTTGGATCTTCGTTTGTCCATTGAAAGGAAATATTATTTCCTGTCCGGTCAGATTTTACGCTATAAACCAGTGGTTGATCTGTCTTTAAAGTATCAATGGGTACATGTTTCATCCAGATTAACTCGCCATTTTGATTAAACTGTGCCAGGAACAGACGTTTGGTTTCCGGACCTGTTTGAATCGTCTGGCCATCCATCCCGAGCTTCCCCTTGAAGGTACCGGCAATGTAGATCTCATCATCGTTTACTTTTGTGATTGCAAATGATGCTGCATTAACATTCCCTTCAAATTTCCTTATCCATTGCAGAGTTTTTGCTTCTGTAAAACAAGCGACGAAGGGAGTATTCGATTTTTTGCCTGCGAAATAGCCGGTTATAAGAGCATTTCCGTGTTTATCAAAGATTATATCATGACTTGCTCCGCCGCGTAAGGCTCCCATTTCATGGGCAAGGTGCCATATCCGTGCCTCGTTATTTGCAGGTGAACCATTATTGGGAAAGTCCGTAATCCGCGCTGGTAAGCCTTCAAATTCAGGGACTAAAATGCCAAGTGGAATATTTTGGAAAGTGGGATCAGCAAAGATATATTTACTCTTTTTCCATAGATATGAGCTACCATCCATAGGTCCATCGAAGCATATTGCCGTTGAATAATACCCGGGAAACTGGACACCGGCAACGGGCAAATTAAGCAGTATTCTGATCATCCATGAAAAAAGAACCGATTTACCCCTGTCGTCAGCCGAACCGGAGGCAACGACTTCCTCTGCAAACCTTGCTGGAACAACCTGTTTATTTGTCTCGAAATAATATTTCACCTGTTGCTGGACGAATTGCTGGATGAATGCAGCCGCTCCGGATTTATTAATTTTAGATAATAACGGGTAAAGCTGCCTTAATAAATCATCTTTAAAAGAGGAGGTGACAGGGGCACCAAAAAAGATCGCCGGATCAGTTTTGGGGTACTCATTATAAAAACGGTTGACATCCGGGTTTATTCTGAAGACAAACTCGTATCTTTTATTATCCCAATCGACTAGGAATTTTTTAATTATTGATTTCCCGGAAAAATTCAGAGATTTATAAAATCTAAGGTCGATATTTCCATTTGTATCAGGGTATGGATTTGGACTGGCTGCAAGTAAAGTGCCTTTCATTTCGCGATCGAGGTAAAACCTTTTTTGTCCGATCAGAACAAAATTCTTTTCATAAATTATATTTTCAGACGGGAATAAAACAGTTGTACTGCTTTGGTTGAAGGCAAGTCTCACATCAAAACCTGACCGGATCATTAAAGCCCATGTAAGCTGATCGGCACCCCAGTTATTCTCCTTTTTTATATGGGATGCAGTGGCCTTTACAAGTTGAAAATATCCCCAGTCACACAGACCAAGGCGATCACGATAATCCATAAGCTGATCAACCAGAAGATTGCTGTTTGAGTAGGAAAACGATTTCCAAAATCCGGAAATTGAATCTTCCGAAACTGATGAGGTAGTTGAAATTGCGAGCAGCCTGTCGTAGCGAACAGAAATCTTCTGTCCAAAAAACATGAATGTACTTCCTATTGTCGAGTTAGTGTCTGTCTCAGGTTTTCGTATTCTTGGAAAAGCTTTAATCTGAGTTGGATTCGAGTCTGAAATACCGGTTACACCTGAAAATGGGAGATTCACAGGCGATGAGGAAACTTCATAATCTGAGTTGTTAAATACAGGCTGTTTAATAAGATTTAATGATGGTTCCTCTATAACTCCCTTCGATATCGAAAAGTCATGCCAAACAGCTTTTATCGTTTCAGTGAAATCATCATCGCGAACTCTGGCATAGTCATAAAATTCGGAAGGCGAAACTGGTTTTTCCTTTTGCTGATTCAGGGAATATGTTGGTTGCGAAGTTGGTGCCGGTTTTAGAGGAGCAGGACTTGGGTATCCGAATGACATCATTATACTTGCTCCGAACAAAAATATAGTCGGAAAACAACAAGCTCTTACCTGCGTTCTTTCCAGTGGTATTTTACTAAATTTAATCACACGACCCAAAAATCAATCTCCTATCCTTGTCAATTGAGGGAATTAGGAAAGGTTATAGTAATATCATTTTTCTAAAGCTCAAATTTACAGATAATAAGCTTTGAATGTGAGAAGCGGGACAAATATTTTATTCTAATTTAATATTGAGAACTAAATTCTTATTTCAGTGAGATATTACTGTAGTCCACCCGATTTTCGGCATAGTGTTCGGCGATCGAGTCGAGGATGCGAAATACTTCATTTACCTCAGTTGCCTGTAAAAGATCAATACGGAAATTCCGAAAATCAGTTAACCCCGGAAAGTAACGCGCAAAGTGACGCCTCATCTCGAGGATTGCGCCTCGTGGTTCAGGTTTCCAGGTGATGGATTGAAGCAGTTGTTCTTTTATATTTTCAACAACTTCGGGAACAAGTGGTGGTGGGATAAGCTCTCCCGTGTTGAGAAAATGACGGATATCGCGGAAGATCCATGGACGTCCAATTGCTCCTCTTCCGATCATTATACCGTCGACACCTGATTGTTCAGCAAAAGCCTTTGCTTTTTCAGGACTACTTATATCACCATTTCCTATGATAGGAATGTGCATTCGGTGATTTGCCTTTACTTGTTCTATTATCGACCAGTCAGCTTCGCCTGAGAAGAGCTGGCTACGTGTTCGTCCGTGTATTGTAAGAGCCTGTATTCCTGCGTCCTGAAGTCTTTCCGCTACATCAACTATTGTAATTTCAGAAGGATCCCATCCTAACCTGGTCTTAGCAGTCACGGGAAGTTTCACCGCTTTGACAATCTCCCCGGTCATTTTAACCATTTTGAGAATATCGCGTAAGAGGCCGGCTCCTGCGCCCTTTCCGGCAATTTTTTTCATAGGACAGCCGAAATTAATATCGATATAATCCGGTTGAGCCTCCTCTGCGACTTTAGCCGCTTCAACCATCGAATCAATATTTGATCCGTAAATCTGTATCGCAATTGGACGGTCGAAATCAAAAATGGTCATTTTTCGTTTCGTCGCTTCCATTTCACGTTTGATTGCCTCGGCTGAGACAAATTCGGTTGACATAACATCGGCACCAAATTTCTTACACAAATAACGAAACGATTTATAAGTTACATCTTCCATAGGTGCCAGAAACAAAGGCAACGTCCCCAATTCAAGTTTACCAATTTTCACTCCGGATAATTTACGTTTACTAATCGAATATTCCTGAGGCAAAGATAGGTAAACCCGCCTATTTCAAATAGCATGTTTCACTTCGCAAATAGTGGAGGAATATTACCTTTGCGGGAAATTTAAATGCAAATGTTCCGAAAAATCCTGCGTGAGTCCAAACCGTCAGCCCAGTTGTTTTTTTCCGCAATAGTCCTTATAGTGTGTGGACTGGTGATCACTGCATTAGGTATGGGTATCGGAGGAGTTATTTTTGGTGTCAATATGGGCGAATTGGAAAAGATGATGCAGGACCTCTCAAATCCTCAGAATGTCGCCGTGTTAAAATTTTTCCAGACAATCCAGTCCGTCGGTGTATTTATTGTTCCTCCGGTTCTCGTTGCCTGGATGCTTGATGGCAAACCCTCTGTATATCTAAAGTATAATAAGCGTCCTCATCTGACGGGTGTTATTGTGGTAATTGCTATAATTTTCTTTTCAAATCCGCTGATTAACTGGCTTAATGAATTAAACTCTGCATTAAGGTTACCCGGTTGGTTACATTCCTTGCAGTCATGGATGGAAAACTCTGAGGACCAGGCCACCAGAATTACTGAGGCTTTCCTCGCCGGGTCTTCTGTCTCATCGCTTCTTAATAATATCGTGATCATAGCGATACTTCCGGCTATTGGTGAAGAGTTGCTTTTTCGCGGAATTGTTCAGAGGCTATTAAAACAGATGTATGGGAACAGCCATGTTGCAATCTGGATCTCTGCTGCGTTATTTAGTGCCTTACACCTTCAGTTTTTCGGTTTTCTGCCACGGATGATTCTGGGAGCTATGTTTGGCTACATGCTTGAATGGGGTGGAACCTTATGGCTTCCGATAATTGGCCATTTTGTGAATAATGCTACAGCCGTTATTGCCTGGTACCTCAATAAAAGAGGGACTATAGGGACGAGCCTCGAAAAGACAGGAACACAGGCTGACGGGAGTTTTTACCTCGTTCTTGTAAGTCTGATATTTCTTTTTGTCTTCTTCAGATATCTCTACCTAAAAAGAGAAGTCGACTCATATACTGGTCCGGGTCCAGGCTGATTTGCGGCCAAGCCACCTCATGCCGGCCACAAAGCCCTTTAATTGAAGGGTATCCTTCCCTTCAAGCCAGACAAAACAGTCGTAAGTCTTTCCGGATTTTGGATCATAAATCAGTCCACCTGACCATTCCTTGTCCGCAATATTATATACTAATCCTTGTAAGATCTGAAGATTCAGAATTGACCGGTCTCTTAGAGCCGGTTCAGGATTTTTGGTGTCTTTTTCCGGAACGCCGTTGACATATTTTTCCGGAACGAGATAGACAATTGTGCCAATGTATTTCCCATCTTTCTTCTCAACCTTTATTTTTGAAGTCTTTATGTCATTCCACCAGATCCCTGTAATGTCGTCAGCACTTTGGCTCCACGCATAAGCAGATGAAATGAATATCACGAAGACAAACAGAAAAAGTTTTTTCATAACCTGATGTTTTGGTTAATCCTTAAAATCAGCGACTTATAAAGACTAATTTCTTGTTAATTTAGGGAGAGAGTTAATATGCATATCCCTGCCAAATGGTCGCTCCAACTGCGAATCGGTTACTTTCTTTAGCCCTAATTTTTCAGATTTAAGACTTATTGAGCTTAGAGGCAGCCCCTGGATTTTATTGAGCACCGGTCTCAGCAATGTTTCAGTCGGATCACCAAATGGAATAAGGTTTGCAATATCTTCCTGTGCTACGAAGTCAGGTGCCAGTCCGCTTGTGAAGTCAGTTACACCATTGGCATTCGCTATTTTAACTACTATAGGCTGCATTGCATATGGATCTTTGGGGTTTACTGTTCCATTATTATCTATCCAGTCTTTTATTGTCCATGAAGCCACATATTTCCCTACTGTACTGGTCCCTACGGAGAATACCTGCATATAAGGTTTAAGTCCGTTTATCAGCAATTCGCTGGCAGAGGCCGTATTTCCTGATGTGATGACATACAATGAAGTCAAATTTAAGGAATTAATGGGAGTCTCAGGATTTGTGGAAGTTTTGAGAATCCTGTCAGTAAAATTTTCTGAGAGTGAAGAAGCCCCATTAACACTGGTTATATAGTTTTGCAGTAGTTGGTTATATTCGCTTTTAAAGAAAACACTTGTAGTTGCAGTACCGTAAATCATGCTGGCCAGATATTTGGCCGTTTGAACCGAACCACCCCCATTGTAACGTAAATCAAGAATTAGTTTATCGATTGCCGCAGTCTTAAATTTCTTAAAAACATCATTCAACTGTATGTCAAAGTCAGAATTGAAGCCATTGTACACGAGGTACCCAATTTTCAGATTGTTCACATTCAGAACAGTATCCAGTAAAATTGGGTTTTCCTGCATCGTTATGGCTGTTGTTGTAACTGTATTTCCATTCAGGGAAATCTTAGTGCCTGTAATTGTCGCCATTGACAGGGTATAGGTAATATTAGTAAATAACAATGTTTGATAGTTGCTAATATTGAGCTGTGTGCCATTTACTTTCATGAAAAGGTCGCCTCTTTTTATTCCGGCTTTCTCGGCAGGACCTCCTTTATATACATAGCGGACAAATCCAAATAAATCCCCTGCTGTTCCTATTCTGGCCAGCATAAAATCGTAGCCCATGGTCTGAGAAATCCCCTGAATCCAGTTTGTAATAGTCGCAGAATCATTGACAAGGAAAGACCACTTATCCACTGTATTATATTGATAAAGAAGACTTGTGAAGAACTGCTGAGGATCTTTATAACTATTTAAAAGAACATTAAGGGTGTCTTTATTGGAGTACTTCGTGTTAGCCAATGTGGGTACCTGGTCAGTCCATAAATAGTAATCCTTTAATCCACCATAGATGAATCTATTAACTATCGAGGTGTCTTTAATTACGACTTTTACGGGAGTAACCGGAGTTGTCGAATTATCTTTCTTACAGTTAATCAACGACGAGGCAGCCACGAGCAATAATACAAGTGCCGCTATGATGTTTTTAATATTCTTCATTGCCAGTCCATTTTAATAGTTATAAAACAAATGAATGATTTTTACAGCAATAATGATACCAAATAATAGCTGTTTTAGACTATTGATTGATCCATTAAGGTTAATAAAAATTAATTTTCGATTTCTTGTTCAGGGATTTTCTCCTCTGTGTTCAAATTTTCCACCTCAGGCTGAGTTGTTTCGGCTGTTTTTGGCTTTTCCTCAAAAAATCCTCTGTAAAAGATCAGAATGGTTATAATTCCAACTGTTATTGATGAATCGGCCAGATTAAAAACAGGGCGGAAGAAGATAAAGTCTTCACCGCCGAAGTAAGGAATCCATGTTGGATAATGGCTGGAAATCAATGGAAAATAGAACATGTCGACTACCCGTCCCTGCAGAAAGGATGAATAGCCGCCTCCCTGAGGAAACAGACTTGCCACATGACCATAACTGTCATTGAACATCAGCCCGTAAAAGGCACTGTCAAGAATATTCCCGATCGCACCGGCCATTATAAGAGAAAAACAGGCAATCAGACCAAAGGGGACCTCTCTTTTCCAAAGTTTTGTAATGTACCAGCCGATGGCTCCGATGGCCAGTATGCGAAAAATACTGAGAAAATACTTCCCGATACTATTTCCAAATTCAAGTCCGAAAGCCATCCCATTGTTCTCTATAAAATGGATTATAAACCAGTTTTTGGCAATAACGATCTCGTCACCAAGCATCATATGAGTCTTGATCCAGATCTTAAGCACCTGATCCAGAAATAGAACAACAAGAATTATAAGTATTGACCTGACCTTTGAACTCATATAAAAAGTATTAATCCGAAGAGAATAAAAAAATCGGGGCAATCCTAACCACCCCGAACATCTCTGGAAGATTGCCGAAATTTAAATTAAATAACCTTTTTGATTATCGCTGATTGTTCTTTGCGTCTATGGAAAGGGTGGCGTGAGGCACTGCACGAAGTCTCTCTTTCGAAATAAGTACTCCAGTTTCACGACAGATCCCGTACGTTTTGTTCTCAATCCGAACTAAGGCGGCTTCGAGGTACTGAATGAATTTCAACTGCCGTTGAGCCAGCTTTCCTGCCTCCTCTTTGGATAGTGTTGCAGCACCTTCTTCCAAAACCTTAAATGTCGGAGAAGTATCCTCCGTGTCGTTACCATCCCCATGCGTGATTGCATTTTTATACAGCTGGTAATCCTGACGGGCTTTTGAAAGCTTGTCCTGAATCAGTTCTTTGAACTCCTGGAGTTCTTCGTCAGAATATCTTGTTTTCTCGCTCATGACTTTACGGTTTGATGTAAAAATAATACAAATAGATTCTATTTAAGTCAGCAACACTGAATTTTTCATAAAGTGAAAAATCACTGTTGCTTAATTTCTTTCTCCACATGAATAAATGTTTCAATACCTTTATCAATTTCAATCAGTTTACCTGTCCCCCCAGGCAATAGATCAACCACTTCAACCCTTGACGACAGTGTTTGATTTCCAATATATTCACTGTATTTGTCAAGAGCTTCCGTTAGTTCCGGATGACGCACAATCTTCAGAATTATCTTATCCGTAACTTCAAAATCACTATCCTTCCTAAGATTTTGGATACGGTTTACGAATTCCCTGGCAATTCCTTCGAGTCGTAATTCAGGTGTTACATTGATGTCGAGAGCAATGGTGATTTGACCTTCACTAGCAACTTGTAATCCCGGAATGTCTTCAGACTGGATCTCAGCATCCTCTAAAGCGAGCGTTGTAGTAATGGTTGTAATGATTACTTCAGGTGGCGTTGTAGTAGTGGTAGTAGTGGTCGTTGTAATTGCATCAAAAGTACCATCTCTCTCAAAAGTGGCTATATCTGACTGACTCATTTTGCTCATGAACTCAAAGATTGCTTTCATATTTTTACCGAATTTGGGACCGCCAGTTTTAAAATTTGGTTTAATCTTTTTCTTGATTACCCCTTCAGCGTTGGTTAAATAGACAACTTCCTTGACATTAACTTCACTCAAAATTATGCTTTTCACTGCCTCAAATTCTTTTTTGAATTTTTCATCCAAAACAGGCACTATGATTTTGGCTAATGGCTGACGAACCTTGAGTTTCTCCTTTCTCCTTAGACCCAGAATCATTGAGGACACTTTTTGTGCAATATCCATTTGCTCCTCGAGCTCCAGGTTAATCACTGTCCCGTTATATTTAGGAAATGAAGTTAAATGGACCGAGTTGTCCGGTTCGAGTCCGCTGATTCGGTTCAGGTCGCAATACAGTTGGTCGGTATAAAATGGAGCTATAGGTGCTGCCAGTTTCGCTACGGTTTCGAGGCAGGTGTAAAGCGTCTGATATGCAGAAATCTTGTCTGTGTCGTAATCACCACCCCAGAAACGTTTTCTGCTAAGTCTGACATACCAGTTCGATAGATTCTCGGTTACAAATTCTGAGATAGCCCTACCAGCCCGGGTAGGTTCATAATTCTCGTAATCCTCGGTAACATTTTTTATCAAGGTATTCAGCAAGGACAATATCCACCGGTCAAGCTCAGGGCGTTGTTCATCCGGCACCTGTGTTTCGCTGTAAGTAAACCCGTCGACATTGGCATACAGGGCGAAAAAGTTATATGTATTATAAAGCGTACCAAAGAACTTACGCCTCACCTCTTCAACTCCGGCAATATCGAATTTTAAGTTATCCCATGGCTGAGAATTGGTAATCATATACCAGCGCAAAGGATCGGAGCCATATTTATTGATTGTCTCAAAAGGATCAATACCGTTTCCAAGCCTTTTCGACATTTTGTTTCCATGCGCGTCAAGAACGAGGCCATTCGAAATGATGTTTTTAAACGCAACATTGCCCCTGACCATTGTCGCAATGGCATGCAGGGTAAAAAACCAGCCTCTTGTCTGATCAACACCTTCGGCAATGAAATCCGCCGGGAAAACCTCATCAAATACCTCTTCGTTTTCAAAAGGATAATGAGCCTGTGCAAAAGGCATTGCACCCGAATCAAACCAGACATCAATCAGATCACTCTCCCTGAACATCTTATTCCCATTGGGTGAAATCAGGATTATCTTATCAACAAAGGGACGGTGAAAATCAATATTGCTGTAGTTCAGTTTTGAATAATCACCCACCTTAAAATCTTTAAAAGGATTGGATTCCATATAACCAGCGGCAACCGATTTGTTAATCTCTGAGATTAACTCTTCAGCCGATCCGATGCATATTTCTTCCGACCGGTCCTCCGTGCGCCAAATAGGCAACGGGGTTCCCCAGTAGCGTGAACGGGAAAGGTTCCAGTCCACAAGATTTTCAAGCCAGTTTCCAAAACGTCCTGTTCCGGTCGACTGTGGTTTCCAGTTGATTGTGCGGTTTAATTCAATCATCTGATCACGTACCGCAGTAGTGCGGATAAACCATGAATCGAGAGGATAATACAATACCGGCTTATCTGTTCTCCAGCAATGAGGGTAACTGTGAACATACTTTTCAACTTTAAAAGCGCGATTCTCCCGTTTTAACATCACTGAAATATCAATGTCTAACGTTGTGTCACTATCTGATAATGTGGAATCATATTCGTTTTTTACATACCTGCCAGCGTATTCAGAGTAGAATTGAATATTGATATAAGTAGAAATAAATTCAGTATCCAGATCCTCTAACCTGAAAAACCTCCCCTGGCGGTCGACCATGGGCTGTTGTTTTCCTTCTTGATCCAGCAGCATAAGAGGAACGATTCCGTTTTGTTTGGCGACACGGTCATCATCGGCTCCGAAAGTAGGTGCAATATGTACAATTCCGGTTCCATCCTCAGTAGTGACAAAATCACCGGCGATCACCCTAAAGGCATCCCCTGATGGCTTGACCCAGGGTATCAACTGCTCATATACAAGTCCTACAAGCTCCTGGCCGGTATATTCGGCCAATACTTCGAAGGGGATATTTTTGCCGTCACCCTTATAGTCTGCATACGACAGCCCCTCGTTTTTTTCGGAGAAATAATTCCTGAGTAAATCTTTTGCAAGAATTACAGAAACCGGCTCGGATGTATATGGATTATAGGTCTTTACACGTACATAACGTATATGTTGCCCAACGGCCAGAGCTGTATTTGAAGGCAGGGTCCAGGGTGTTGTTGTCCATGCAAGAATGAAAAGTTCTGAATCATTATCTGAAAAGAAGGGGAGCGATTTCTCATTCCGGACTACTTTAAACTGGGCAATGCATGTTGTATCCTTTACGTCGCGGTAGCACCCGGGCTGATTCAGCTCGTGAGAGCTCAGACCGGTACCTGCAGCAGGCGAATATGGCTGGATACTATAACCTTTATAAAGGAGATTTTTTTTGTAAAGATCTTTTAAGAGATACCATAGGGTTTCAATATACCGGCTGTCGTAGGTGATATATGGATCGTCCATATTTACCCAATAACCCATCTGGTGAGTGAGATCCTCCCATTTGTCGGTGTATTTCATGACCTCCTTACGACATGCAGCATTATAATCAGCAACCGAAATGATCTTACCAATGCTTTCCTTTGTGATTCCAAGCATTTTTTCCACGGCAAGTTCAACGGGAAGTCCATGTGTATCCCATCCGGCCTTACGTTTTACAAGGTAACCCTGCTGTGTTTTATACCTGCAGAATATATCCTTGATAGCTCTTGAAACGACATGGTGGATACCTGGTAAACCATTTGCGGATGGCGGACCCTCATAGAATACAAATGTAGGACCCTCGGCACGTGTTTTAATCGACTGATGAAACGTGTCGTTTTGTTCCCAAAATCCCAGGATTTCCCGGTTAATTTTCGAAAGATCAAACTCTTTGTATTCCCTGAATTTCTTGCTCATAACGTTAAAAATACTCCCTTAAAAAAGTGCACAAATATAGAAATTTTAAAGAAATGTTAAGGCGACTTTAATTCCTAAAAATATTAGAAACCCACCGAGTATCCGGTTGATCCCTTTTTCATATTTAAGAAAGACCCTTCTTACATTTTGTTGTGTCAGGAATATTGAAACGATTGTAAACCAGGTAAAGGCGGTAAGGATTATGATAGCCGAAATTGTGAGGATGATATATAACGGAGTAGAATTACTGATCACGAAGGTAAACAAACTAAGGAAAAACAATGTGGCTTTTGGATTTAATACATTCGTGAGGAAACCTGTTCTAAAGGCTTGTAAACGTGTTAAGTCTGTTTCCTTTTTAGTTTCAGAAAGATCAACTTTTGAATTTTTTGTCAGAAAGGATCCAATTCCCATATAAATCAGATATCCTGACCCAATAAATTTTATGCAAGAGTAGAGAAACGGTGAGGTTGAAATTATATAGCCCACCCCTGCGGCACAATATATTAAATGAATGGCAAGTGCTGTGCTTATGCCCAGACTGGTAAAGATCCCTGATCTGCGCGAATAAATAAGAGAATTTCGTACAGTCATCACAAAATCCGGTCCCGGACTTACAGCGGCCAGCAGATTAAGTAGAGCCACGGTTCCTATGAGAGGAAGATATTCCATGACTTATACAAGATCCCTGAATCCGGGAATTTCCTCAAGCTTCACCGGTCTGCCGTTTTTTAATGCTACACCCAGTACTTTTGCATGGGCAACAAGCTTATTGTCAGGTAATTTAAATATGTCCTGATTAAAAACAAGCCTTAATAGTCCTTCCCTTTGAATATTTAACCGAACAACAAACAAATCGCCACTTGTGAGTGAGTGCTTGTAGTCTATTTCAATTCTCGAAACAACAAGGTTGATGCCCTGATCATGCAAAGCGGCAAAATCGATGTTTTTTTCGAGCAAAAAAGTATGCCTCGCGTGCTCAAAGTAATTGAGGTAAACACCATTATTTACAATCCCCTGTAAATCACATTCGTAATCACGAACTGAGAACCCGAGTTCATATTGGTACTTATTATCGTCTACTACCATAGGATTCAAACTTAATCATTAAAATCAGGGGCAATTTCAGTAAAATATTTAAGTTGTCCAAATAGCGAAATTCTCAATTAAGATATTCAGATATAAACCAATTTTCGAAAACAGGATCAAGAAATGTAAATCCGTCCGGTGTTGCTTCAACAAGGTCTTTACGTTGCATTAGCTCCTTATTCTTTGTCACGTTTTGTGGCGTGCCCAAACCATATTTAACCATTGCCGAGATGGAAGTATAAGCCTTTTCGTGGCTTGCAATTGCTATTAACAGTCCTAACTGACTTGGAGACATGGATTCACATTCGCGTTTAAAAAGGGCAAGATTTGTAATAGTTAATTGATTAAATGATTCTGATAAAATCGATTCAGTGACATTATTTGAAGTTAATATCCACGAAAAATGAGCATATTGTTGGACATACCAGGCGTGACAATTTACCCTTTGTACAAGAAGTGTGGCAATTGGTCTTGAGATTGATTTCCCTGTCCTTTTAAACGAATCAATAATGTATTGAACCCAATCGTTTTCGCTGATCTTTGACAGATGAAGGATTTGAGCAAACCGGTAAAAAGGATTTGACGGAGCCGTGAACAGGTCCGTCATAATTTTATTTTTGCTGCAAATAATGCAATAGCTTACGTTTTGTTGTTTTTGCCAGGCATTGCTGATTTTAGGTGCAAGGGCGGTAAAATCTCTTAATCGTGCAAGGTTCTGAAATTCATCCAGACAAACGATAATCCTCTGCCCGGTTGAATTTGCTAAGCGCTCGGGGAGATCAAGAATATATGATTCATAGCCTTTTATATTTTGGGATTCCAGACTAATTGTAAAATCATTCGAAGTATCTGCACCGGGTGTAATGCGAGGTGAGACTTCATGAAGGAGCTCTTTAATAATTGCTTTCAGGGACTCCTGCGTTGTAAAAAAAGACTTGAAAAGCTCCTTAGTGAACAACTGGTAGAATTCTGTGTCAGTTCGGATTGAGAATAAATTAATTTGACAAACACGCAGTTCCCGGCTATCTTTTTCTAATTCGGCGAGAGAATCACGGACAAATGATGATTTTCCCCATCGGCCAGGAGAGATAACCACTGTGTTTATCCCGGAAATTAAATTGCTTTTCAATTGCAGTTTTTCAGCCTGCCGGTTGATGAACGAAGAACCAGTTGCAAGCTTACCATACTGAAAGGGTGAATTCATGGAATGATGTTAATATGTCGGCACAAATTTATATATTTATCTTTTAACAGGATAACCATAATTATAACTAATATACCAAATGGTATTATACTTTATGTTATAATTTGTAAAGTGTTTGTATATTGGCATATACGTTTTATTTTTTATCAAAGTAGACTTGTTTGCGAATTAAGTTGAAACGTTCAGAATTTTAAACAAATTCGTTTTTAGGGTGTTAACCTATCAAAACGGATAATTTTTGTTTGTTTGTGCTAAATACGGCAAAAGAGGATAATAAAAGTTTAAACAGATCATAGGATGAGTACATTGGAAGAGGTAAAAAGCAAATTAGGTAAATCATATTTTGATCTTGAATATTTGTTAAAATGTTTGCAGGAGGTGTTGATTGAATCAGGTGAGGCTGAATTGGCAAGAGATATTCCCTGGATTTCCGCCTCCTTAAGTTTTGCTGCAAAGGGATTTTCAGGGAAGCATCTTCACCTATATTCGACATGTTTTCAGCTACTTAATATTGTTGAGGTAAATGGCGCTGTTCAAAATCGACGGAAGAAGGAGGATCAGTATGCACTTTCCCAAATTGATGGGTTATGGTCTTACAATCTGAAGCTTTTAAAGGAGAATGGTTTTAGTGCAGAGCAGATTGCTGTCCATCTTTCTGATATTAAAGTTGAGCCGGTTTTGACGGCACATCCCACAGAAGCGAAACCAACAATTATGCTTGAGCATCTGCGTAATTTGTATTTACTTGTTGTGCGACGTGAGAACCAGATGTACAGTAAATTTGAGCAGGATGAGAATCGCAAAAGAATTAAAATCGGGCTACACAGGATCTGGCGTATTTCTGACGTATATACCGAAAAGCCTGATATTGATTCGGAACTGGATAATATTTTGCACTATTTAACTCAGGTTTTTCCTGAAGTTATAACCTTGCATGACAGACGGCTTGTTCAGGCCTGGGAAGAGGCCGGTTTTGACCCGCAGTTAATAAAAGGTACCTCCCGTTTTCCTAAGATTACATTTGGGAACTGGGTGGGAGGTGATCGTGATGGTCATCCGCTTGTAACTGCCGGAGTTACTCAGAATACCCTTCTCAAACTAAGACTTAAAGCATTTGAGGTGATCAAAAAAGAGCTTGTTTCCTTGAGGCAGAATCTTAGCTTTAATTGTGTTGAATTGCAGCTGGATGGCGAATTTCAAGATAATTTTCACAGGTTATATAATGAATTCAGGGATTTTTCAGGGCATCTCAAAATTGATTTTCCAAATGAGGTTTTTAAGCAATATCTGACATTTTTAATTGCAAAATTGCCCGTTGCAGGTCATGAAGGTGAGGCAACTGCTGTTCTTGAAAATGAGATTAGCTACAGATTCCCGCAAACGCTTGTTGTCGACCTGGAGATCTTACAGCATAGCCTGCGCACATTCGGAGCCTCGGAAATTGCTTCATCAGATGTTAATGAAGTAATCCGGATTGTTAACACATTCGGATTTCACCTTGCTAAGCTCGATATCCGGCAAAACAGCCGGTACCATGAACTAGCCTTATCCCAGCTTATGACTGCGGCACAATTAAATGGTAATGCATTTATTGATGGTAATGAGAGTCAGCGGATTACATTTATTAATACAGAATTAAATTCCTGCCGTCCTTTTACCCATCCCAAGATTTCGATTGGTAATGAAGCACGGGCACTTGTTGACACATACCGTGTAATTGGCGATCATCTGAATAAATACGGGAAGGAGGCTTTGGGATCCCTAATCGTAAGTATGACCCGTAATGTTTCCGATTTACTCGTTGTTTACCTGCTTGAACGTGAGGCTGGCTTACTGATCAATACAGATGAGGGTGTGGGCTCTTTATTGCCTGTTGTCCCTCTCTTTGAAACTATAGAGGATTTAATACGCAGTCCTTTTATTTTGGATGAATTTTTATCACATCCGGTCACTAAAAACAGCCTTAAGTTGCAATTACAGTCGGGAACTTCGGAGTTGCCTGTACAACAGGTTATGATTGGGTACAGTGACAGCAACAAGGATGGAGGTATACTGGCAAGTCAATGGTATCTTTATGAAGCTCAGTCTAAACTGGCCGGGATAGGATTAAAACATAAGGTTAAGATTCGTTTTTTCCACGGGAAAGGTGGCTCAATAAGCAGAGGAGCCGGACCAACACATTGGTTTTTAAGGGCATTACCACATGGAACCATTAATGGTGATATCAGGTTGACAGAGCAGGGTGAGACTATTGAGCGCAAATACGCGAATAAAAACAATGCCGTCTATAATCTGGAACTACTTACGGCTGGCACGTTATCTGCTACTTTGTTGCAAAATAACCAGATCATTAAGGATCATGAGCTGGCTTCGGAATTTGGATATCTGGTCTCAAAAAGTATGTCTGTCTATAAAGAACTGATTGAAAAACCCGGATTTATAAATTTTTACGAGAAAGCTACACCAATTGATGCCATTGAACAGAGTAAGATTGGAAGCCGGCCTTCAAGGCGCACAGGCACACGGACCTTGAATGATTTGAGGGCTATTCCATGGGTTTTCAGCTGGAGCCAGTGCAGATTTAATATTACAAGCTGGTATGGTGTGGGAACAACACTTGAAATGATGCTGAATCAAAGTCCTGATAAGTTTGAAAGGTTTAAAAATTCAGTAAAGACTGATCCATTTATTCGTTACATCCTTACAAATGTTGATTCAAGCCTCGCCTCTTCGGATGAAGTCATATTCAGACAATATGCGCAACTTGCTTCTGAAGTCCCTGGAAATGAAGAATTTTTAACCTTGATGCTCGAAGAACTGACACGCACAAGGCAAATGATCGATTTTATTCTGGATATACCTCTTTCCGAACGTAGGGTAAACCATTACTATTCAACTCTTTTACGTGCCGAGGCCATGGACCCGCTTCATAATCACCAGGTGAATCTGTTAAAACAATGGCGCCGAAGTAATGAGGAGGGGACCACAGATGAAAACAATTTAATTTTATTTGAACTTTTACGCTGTATAAATGCAATTGCCGGTGCAATTGGATTTACAGGATAGTAAACAAAATTTAATATGGACTTAGCCAGGATATTTATAAATAATCAGCAGTGGATTGACGAAAAGCTTAAGAAGGATCCTCAATTTTTCAGCAATTTGTCGATGGGACAAAGCCCTAAGGTGTTGTACATTGGATGTTCCGACAGTCGTGTAACAGCCGAGGAGCTTATGGGAACCAAGCCGGGCGAGGTATTTGTTCACCGCAATATTGCCAATATGGTGCCTAACACAGATCTAAGTGCCATGTCTGTTATAAATTATGCAGTAAGTCATTTGAAGGTTAACCATATTGTCGTTTGCGGACATTATTACTGCAACGGTGTTAAAGCTGCAATGCAGTCTGCTGATATGGGTATCCTCAATCCATGGCTTCGAAATATCCGTGATGTCTATCGGTTACATAAGACTGAACTCGATTTAATTACGGATGAAGAGGCCAAATATAAACGGCTCATTGAATTGAACGTTCAGGAACAGTGTGTGAATGTATTAAAGACATCAGACGTTCAAAAGGCTTACCTCGACAGGGATTTTACTGTCGATGGATGGGTATTCGATATACATACCGGCAAACTCATCGATTTAAAGATTGATTTTGACAGTATATTGAAGGAGATTATGGAAATTTACCGCATCATCTGATCCGATCTTTTACTCCCTTTAACCATTATCCAGGTACTTCACCGCAGAATTTCATGTAATATTCTGTTTTTTCATCCTCGTGCACGCACACGGAGAGAATTTGTCACCTGTTAATGTTTTTATTGTATAAAGGTCTGAAGATAGCCTGAAAAGTGCTGAATAATTGGTCGGGGAACTTTTTTGAAATATATAACTGTCATTTAATGAGAACTATAAAGGCTATTAATTATAGTGGAAAATATTCAACAGGAGAATTTTAGCAGACCTATATGTTATTCATATCATACTCACGAATTCCGGTAGGCGATTAAACTGTTTCGTGTACGAACACGGAACATAGAATTTATCCTGAAGGCAATATTTGGGGGTATCAAAGTGAAAAGTTCAAAATGTAAAATTCAAATTGTAAAGTTCAAATTCGATTGTCATTCTTAATTTTTGCATTTTGATTTTTAAAATTTGAATTTGATTACCACTGGTTATACGTCATGGATGGCATATAAAACCTTATTCTTCTTCCTCTTAACCTTCGTAAGCCGGAAAAACCCTGGAAAAAGAACCTTATTAACCTTTAATTTAGGTTGCATTTCAGGACCTGAGACATCAATTCTCAGGTCATTTTTAAGAGGCTAAATACTTTCAAATCCACAAATTTATCCTGTTTTCCTCGGTATTTAGGGTTTAAAAAATGCCCTGGCTAAGTCTGAGCCGATTCACTTGACCCAACAGCCTGATATTATAATTCGACACACAGGCAGCGTTTCCGAATTTCATTCCGTACTCATTCTGGAAACAGTTGTTAAAAGGCCTTTTAACTGGAAACATTGAACCCATATTCATAAACATCTTAAAATTAAAGCAATGAAAATAAAAAGTAAAATACTTATAACTGTGATTATTCTTATCTATGGATGTACTCGAATGGCACCCGAAACGACTACCGAGAATCAGGGAGTACCAGGCTGCACACCTCAATTTCCTAATATGAAAGTAACATACAATAATTACGTGAAAAAAGTAATCACACGATATTGTATCAATTGTCATCAGGGAGGTAATTCGCCAGGGCCGGGAAATTTTACAACCTACAGTGGAGTTCGGCTTTACACTGATTTCTTTGCTGTCCGTGTAATTCAGGATCGTGCTGATATGCCACAGGGAAATGCACCTCTTCCTAAATCCACAAGGGATTCTTTAAATATCTGGATAAATAACTGTTCACCTGAAAATTAAAAACAACCTACAATGAAATATTTTATCACAATCGTCCTGCTTGCAGCAAGCTGGATGGTTCAGGCACAAATTGTTATATCGCATAATGCGCAATTAAGCTTTTTCTCGGAAGCTCCCATCGAAAATATAAACGCTGAAAGCAATACGGGAGTCTCCGCACTGAATTTGTCAACAAAAACAATCTATTTTAAAGCATTCATGAGTTCTTTCAAATTTAAGAAAAGTCTGATGCAAGAGCATTTTAATGAGAATTACATGGAAAGCTTTAAATATCCGACAGCCGAATTCAATGGAAAAATAAAAGACCAGATTGATCTTACCAAAGATGGAACATACCCGGTAACTGTTCTGGGAGATCTGAATATTCATGGCGTGATTAAAAACTACATTGTAAAAGGTGAACTTAAGGTGATGGGAGGTGAAATTTCGGCAAACTCCACTTTCCCGGTTAAACTGGCAGATCACGAAATTAAGATACCCAAACTGGTCATAAGAAATATAGCTGAGATTGTCCAGGTAACTGTTTCGGCTCAATATAAAATTGAATCAAAATGAGCTTATCAAACTTAAGCTATAACAAAAATGAAATAAACGTTATTAATCAACATATTATGAGAACATTCACAGTCCTATTGTTTGTAATCGTTTGCAGTTTATCACTAAAGGCTCAGGAAGATTTGAGTAAACTGTTTGAAAATGTAACTCCGAAAAATGAGAAGCATCAGGTAATTGCTACATTTAAATCGCCGCAAATCGTTAATGGCCAATCCAATGAAACGACGCACAAACACGATTTACTTTTTGTAGTGATGCACAGGTTTGGTGATATTGCAGGAAGTTACGGTGGAATGCAGACCTTTTATGGCCTTGATAATTCTTCGGACATTCTGATTGGTTTTGATTATGGTATCTCTGACCGATGGAGTTTTGGTTTAGGAAGGGCAAAAGGAGCGCCGAATGGCACAAATACAAGTCAAAAACAAATGTTCTATTTGAAAACAAAGTACCGGTTAATCAAGCAAACAACCGATAACCGACTGCCTTTTTCGGTAACTTTATTTGGAAATAGTGTTGCTTCCGGGATGGACAGGCTGAGCCTTGCCACATCGGACGCCGATTTTCAAAAATTCTCCGATAGGATGAGCTTTGTAATTCAAGCCATTATTACCAGAAAATTTAGTGATAACTTTTCACTTGCTTTGACGCCGACCTATGTCCTTAGAAATTATGTATCATTTATGGACATGAATAACATTTATAGTCTGGGGATTGGAGGACGGATGAAAGTCAGTCGCCGTATGGCACTGATTGCCGATTACTTTTTAACTTTCAGGAGTCAGGAGAGCAAAAACTATTTTCTTCAGCAAAAGGGATTCCGGTTTTATAATCCCCTTGGAGTTGGCCTTGAAATGGAAACGGGCGGACACGTTTTTAACTTCATTTTTACCAATTCTACTGCCATTCTCGAAAACCAGTTTATCCCGAGTACAAGCAGTTCGTGGACCAAAGGTGGGTTTCGCTGGGGATTCAGCATTTCAAGGACATTTACCGTGTCAAAATAGTCTGATCCCTGAACAATGTGGAAAACTTAAAGTGTGGTGTTAGATTTGAATTAAATTTTTAATGTAAATTGCAGTTAATTTGAACAAAGCCATTGGTAGTTTCGTTACCGTCTGCAAATTGATAGAATTGTCGCTTGAATGGTTGAAAAAGAATTGGAGCAGATTATTAATGGTTGTATAGAGCAAGACCGGCACAGTCAGGAATTGTTATATAAGAAGCTATATGGTTTTGCCATGAATATTTGTTTGCGATTTGCCAATAATAGATATGAAGCCGCCGAAATATTGAATGATGGTTTTTTTAAAGCCTTTACAAACATTGAGAAATACGATACTAGCTGGCCATTTAAGGCATGGCTAAGTAAAATCATGCACAACGTTTCCATCGACTATTACCGTACTAATTTAAAATGGAACCAAATGGTTGGTTTGGAAAAGTTCGACATCAAAGTCAATGAAGTTTCCATCGAGCATAAACTTGACTATGAGGATTTACTTAAAATAATTCAGCAACTTCCTCCAGCTTATAGGATCGTTTTTAATTTATATGCCATTGACGGTTATTCGCACGAAGAAATTGCAGATATGATAGGAATTACTGCCAGTACTTCCAGATCAAACCTTCACAAGGCCCGTGTGAAATTACAGCAAATGTTAGCAGTACCTCAATCAGTTTTTATCCTGTTGGTATTGGAATTAAGAAAAACAACAATCAACGAGGCAGCACAGGGTCATTTCATGAAAATTCAAGAAGATCATGATTAACAGGAATTTCGAACATATTGACAAATTATTTCAGGAAGGATTGAATCGTTCAGATGATCATTTAAATTTTCAGGACGCTGATTGGTTAAAACTAAAGGAACGACTTGATCGGAATGAAAAAAGGAAACGTGGAGTTTTCTGGTTAACACGGTTGGGTGGGATAGCTGCATTAATACTCCTGTTTTTCACAATACGAATGCTATTACCTGAAGACCGAAAACAAATCATTCAGCAGGCTGAAGTTCAACAGAACGATCATAAACCAATTGTAGAGAAAATCAAGCCAATTGCTTCTACCGAAGTCAAAAAAACGATTCGTAAAACAGAATTGGGTTCTAAAACCTTGTCGACTCAGAACAAACCGAATAGGCTGGCAAATGCCGGGAAGAAAGATCTGATATCCACCTCCATGCTGGCTAAAAATAAACCATCGGGCGAACAGTTATCCCCAAAGCATTTTTTGGATAGATCATCTGAAAATAAAACTACGGTAAAAGATACTGTCCGGGCGGAAAACTTAAGTGTTGCTGCAGCATCAAACAGTCAAAGGGTTAACCCTGAAGAACAAGCCTCCGGGCAATCCGGTACTATGAAGTCGGATAAACAGAAACGATCTTCTGCATATGAACCCTTGTATGCACCGAACGAAAGGCCCAATGAACTACCTCAACCTAAACAAAAATATCGCAAATTTGCATTGAGTGTGCTTGCTGCTCCCGATTATAATGGAGTACATGAGCTGAATAATGCGAGCATGGGTAATGATTTTGGACTCATGGTAACCTATAGAATTTCGAAAAACTGGAGCTTAAGTACAGGAGGGGTTTATGGCAAAAAAATATACGAAACAGGATTTAGTAATTATAACCCAACTAAGAATCTGTGGGACGAATACTATCCTAAAACGGTAAATGCGGATTGTCGGATTCTCGACATTCCCTTGAATATCAGCTATACATTCCTTAACAGGAAGAATAGGACAATAAGTTTTGGCTCCGGGATATCATCATATATTATGCTTCGGGAAGATTATCATTTTAGCTATGTAGAACAAGACCCGGATAATACTCTTTCTTATCACGTTGTCAACCAGAATCAGCATTGGCTGAGTGTCCTTAATTTTCAGGCAACCTACGAGCAGCGTTTAAATTCGAGGGTAAGCATCGGCCTGCAGCCATATATAAAGATTCCTTTAAGTAATATTGGCTTTGCAGGAGTAAAACTTCAATCGCTTGGTATGGCGGTTATTCTTAACTGGAACTTCTATTAATTTGAGTACTTCGTTTGTCACTGCAGCCTCGTAGATTTTCATAGGCTTCTCTCGGATCAGATGAAAAAGTTGTGGGGAAAGGTATAAAATTGAATTTTTATTTCATAAACAGCGATTTGCAGAAGTTTTGTTACCAAAGAGACAGAGGTGCAGAGCACTGATTATATTTGTAGAATACACGATGGGCTATGCA
>CAINLJ010000053.1 GCA_903850335.1 uncultured Bacteroidia bacterium
AAGGATGATCCAAAGGTGCTGGTTCTGGCAGCTGCACAGGCTCAGAAGTCGGTGGACTATATCCTGGCACATCAATCAAACGGGCAACCCTGACAAACTGAAATATTCATTCAAAGAGGCCCGAAAAAGGTCTCTTTTTTTTTGAAACTTTGCATTTAATCCATTGAATAGTATACTATTAGTCCTCTTTCAAACCGTTACAAATTGTAACGGTTTGAAAGAGCTATTAAAAATGTTAAAAGAGGTACTGAAAATTATTATTTGAATGCTTAAAAAATAAATTCAGAATTTGCAACCAGTTGGTTACAAATCGTAACCAACTGAAAATGCAATCAGCGGAAGGGTTGTATTAGAAAACCAATAGTGCTGATATGAAAACGAATTACAAAATCAAATCAATAAAAAAAATTAAAGATTCTCCCCAGTTGTTTAAGCCCCTGAGCTGCTTGTCCTAAAGGTCGGAGATCCTGCCGATCAATAATTGATGGAAACGTATTCACTTCCTCCCATAACCGGCAATCCGGACGATTGATCTAATTGATGATTTGTGCAATGGCAGATGATTGCCGGGGAAGTTAAGCCGCCTTCCTGATAAATCACGTTAAAATTATCTGCTAAGTTAGCTCTGATCCCCGCGCGGACTCTTTGTTCACGAAAGGATTTTCCCGGCATATCCTCAGTGCCTGTCCGCCAACTGGCGGATCCGGTATTCCAGTTCCTCCTTGCCTGCCTCTAATTATCAAGCTGGTCACATGCATATAATTTTTAAACTTAAATTTTTATATCATGAAAACAGCTTCAACAACTTCCGAAAACTACAATGCAGCGCCAAGATTCAAATTCAATCAAAAAATCAATTCTATCGAAGATTCAGCCAGTCTTAAAGCATGGGAGGAAGAAAATGCAGAATACGCCTCCTGGAACCTTATTGACGATGAGCAGGAAACCGCAACCTGCTGACCAGGAAAAGCCTCGAAAGGGGCTTTTTTTATGTTAGAACTTGTTTATTATTGCTACATTTGAACATTCAATAATTTTAGAATTGAAGACCGAAAACCTAACACGGAAGGAAATAATTGACGTCCGGCTTAAACAAGCCGGATGGAATGTTGATGACCATTCACAGGTGATTGAAGAATTCGACATCATTGTGGAAAAAAATCTGGCGGAAAAGGCTCCAACACCTTATTCAGGTCATCAATTCAGCGACTATGTTTTGTTAGGGAAGGATGGTAAAGCCTTGGCTGTTGTAGAAGCCAAAAAGACTTCTGTAGATGCAGCCATTGGACGGGAGCAAGCCAAACAATATTGCCACAATATACATAAATCCACCAATAATGGGTTGCCCTTTTGCTTCTATACCAACGGGCATGACATTTATTTCTGGGATTTAGATAACTACCCACCGAAAAAGGTTTATGGTTTCCCTTCGCGAGATGATCTTGAACGGTATGCCTATATTCGCAAATCACGAAAAGCCCTGGCTGGTGAACTCATAAATACTAAAATTGCCGGACGGGATTATCAAATTCGTGCAATTAGGGCTGTGATGGAAGCCATTGAAAAACGGAAACGGATGTTTTTGCTGGTCATGGCAACTGGAACTGGCAAGACCAGGATCTGCATTGCTTTGGTTGACGCTTTAATGCGTGCAGGTTGGGCAGAACGGGTTTTGTTTCTGGTTGACAGAATAGCCCTTCGAGACCAGGCATTGGA
>CAINLJ010000054.1 GCA_903850335.1 uncultured Bacteroidia bacterium
CGACTTTTTAAAAGGCAAAGGATACCCCATTTTTTATTGTCATTCCGCCGACAGCTACCGTTTCGGCATTAAGCAAAATAATTTCTTTCTTTTCTGAATGAGTGCAATTTGGTTGCACTCTCCTGCTATAACTTTCGGCTCAATTTAATACATAAAATCTTATGAATAAAACTCGCGTACTTAGATTGTTCTGTATGGCAGGATTTATCCTTGCCTCAATTACTGTTAAGGCACAAGCCGGTTCCTTTGATTCAGACATCATGAAGATGCAGCAGGTAAATGGATCCAATGGGTCAACTAACGCCTTGTTTCCAAGGATCATGGCTCAGTTTAAACAGTCGAAACCCGATCTGACGGATTCACAAATGTCTGCAATGAAAACGGATGTTTTTGATGTGGAGGTCACGTCGCTTAACGAGCTAATGATTCCGGTCTTTAAAAAGTATTATACACAGGCGGAGGTAAAGGAAATTATTGCTTTTTACGAGACGCAAACGGGAAAGAAACTTGCAGAGACAACTCCGATCATGATGATGGACCAGATGCAGCTCACCCAGACCTGGGCTATAGGGTTAATGGGCAAAATCAAGAGTTACCTTGATAAGCAACCTGTAGATAACGTACCACAAGGGATTAAGAGACCTGAGTAATAAAAGGAAATTGAGAAAAGAACCACGGAGAAGGAGGACCATGGAGGATCGGAGGATACGGAGGAACACAGAGGAAATTTAAAGATTTATTTAAAAAGTTTAAGATTTTTAACGATGAGAAAAAACATTCATTCCGATTGGAGCCAAAATAAGTTTGTCTAAAAGGCCGCACCGGGTTAAATCACCCTGCTATGTCTCTAAAACTTACAAAGTAATAAATGCCCGCCGGTGCGGCCAAAAAGCTGGAGCAATTCCATCTTTCAATGGGCTGGCTCTATGTGGTAATCACGATGTCACATAAGAGATGGTAATTATCCGTGAATTTAATTATTATTTTCAAACAGTGTGAGTCATGAAAGAATTAAGTTTTGAAAGAATGGAAGAAATTGAAGGGGGATTTTGGGCATCCTATGCTGATGCTTTTTGTGCCTCATTCGGTATTTCTTGCCTTATTAGCGGTGGAATATTACTAGCGGTCCCTGGAATGCAATTAATTGCAGTTGGTTGTGGAGGATGGGGTATTGGAAGAGCAGCTGGTTTAGTGTAAAAATATCAACTTAGACTTTAACCATTTAATTTATTTACCATAGTATAATTGCTTAACTTTATTAAACTATGGTAAATAATATTCAAATAATAAAAAAACAATGAATTTTTGCGACAAAATGATTTTAAGATTCAGAAAGCAAGGCTTATCTGAAAATGAGATATTTATTAAACTAACAAAATACTACTTTTATTCGAAAGTGGCGCTTGTAATATTTGTCTTTACATTCATTCTATTATTCTTAAGAGCCAGATTTAAAACAGAAAATATTTCCGTTTTGGTATTATTTTTTATTTGGTTTGCAGTATGTATTATGTTGTTTTTACAATTAAGAAATTATGCTAAAGTCAATAAAAAAGTATAGTTAAAAAATATTACAATACAATATTTTACAGATCGCGTATTGAAACGTTAATATGGCTTATTAACAGCAATAAAACCGGAACTGCCCAGGTTCTGGCCCGAAGGCTTGGTGTGTCGCGGCGTACTGTTTTCCATGACCTCGACTTTTTAAAAGGCAAAGGATACCCCATTTTTTATTGTCATTCCGCCGACAGCTACCGTTTCGGCATTAAGCAAAATAATTTCTTTCTTTTCTGAATGAGTGCAATTTGGTTGCACTCTCCTGCTATAACTTTCGGCTC
>CAINLJ010000055.1 GCA_903850335.1 uncultured Bacteroidia bacterium
CTGTGAGAATCTGCCTTTTTTTCTGCTTTTCCGATAGGGCGAGTTCGGCATCATCCACACTAAACGATGAAAATATTTGCATTTTCATCGTTTAGTGTGTTGGTGATTAAAGATTTAAGAAATAATAAACTGGATAAGCTTTTTTAAAGGCCCCTCAGCTTTTTCTTCCAAAGAAAAAGCTGGCAAAAAGAAGGTCACGTCAGCTCCCGCTGCTGTTTTTCAGGGACCCCTGCGGCCTAAAAAACAGACGTGGTTCTTTTTTCTTGAATGATGGCGGGTCAAGAAAAAAGAACCAAAAAAGAAACCCTAAAAAAATCCGGCAGAAGTAAGCCAGGCAGAAAATCAGGCAGAAGAGAATGCGCTGGTTAATCATTTAATGGACAAAGGTATTGATCGCCGGGCGGAAACGTCAAGGGACTTTGGTTGCTGCGAAATAGTAATAAGTTGGTGCAGCAACCGCCGTCACTTCGTGTTTGGTCACTTTCTGCCCCGATCACTGAGCGAAGTCGAAGTGAAAAGAGGCAGAAACTGACATTCACCCTGTGACGAGAATCCGCCCGGCTCAACCTTGTACGCCCATTAAATTTTAACCGGCGTGCCAGACAAAGTCCGTCCACTGACGGATGCCAAAATAAGCCTGTAAGGCAGCAGCAAATTAAGATGACATTTTTCGAAAACATTAAAACGTTGGACGAGCTGCGCAAAGAGTACCGCAGACTTGCCATGCTGCACCATCCCGACAAGGGAGGCGAAACCCGTCTGATGCAAATGATCAACGAACAATACGAAAAGCTTTCAAAGAGGTTAGTTAATGGCAATACTGATTTTTCTCAGGGCCGTAAAGATTATGAGCATCAGTTATCGGAAGAAATCATTCAACGGCTGGACAAAATAATAGTTCTGCAAGGTATCGATATTGAATTGATTGGCTCCTGGATATGGGTTACCGGAAACACTTTTTCAGTACGGGAGACCCTTAAAACTGAAGGTTTTAAATTCTCTCACCCTAAAGCCGCCTGGTATTGGCATAAAGGAGAGTATTTCAAAAAATCAGGTAAGATCATGTCAATGGATCAAATGCGCTCAACATGGGGTTCCGAATCTATTGAATCTAAGGATTCGAAGCAACAAAATTTTATTCAATAAAAAGAAAGGGTCACTCCCTTTTTTTGTTCGTGCTCTGAACCCAATCAATGGCGCACCCCAAATTTAAGCCCCAAGGTCTTTTGCTGAGATAGCTGCAGTATCCTGCCCTGATTAGAATTGGTGGCGAACCATTTCCTTTTTCTTCCCTTGCAAGGCTGTTCCATCGGTTAAAAATTGTCTTCTATTGCAGAACCGGGTTTTCAGTGGTTTTTCTAACGGAGTTTCGCTCTATTTCCTGACAAATTCAGTTAAAATTCCATGCTAAGTTAGCTCTGACACTTGCGCGTACATTTTATTCACGAAAGGATTTTCCCGGCATATCCTCATTCGCTATGTTCTATCCGGTATTCCAGTTCCTCCTTGCCTGCCTCTAATTATCAAGCTGTTCACTTGCATATAATTTTTAAACTTAAATTTTTGTATCATGAAAACAGCTTCAAAAAACTCCGCAAAAACCAATGTAGAAAACCCTGAACTTCATTTTCATTTCAAATGGAATCCCACCTCCGATTCAGCCAGTCTCAATGCATGGGAGGAAGAAAACGCAGAAAACCGCAACATGCTAAACAAAAAAAGCCTCGAAAGGGGCTTTCTTTGTGGTCGGTAATATTTTTCAGTAGAAATCACTTACTCCTGACCATAAATCCAATTGGCATTAAAATTTATTATTACAAAAATCAAAAACTGCAATTTCAAAATCTATTTTGTTATGCTGTTTAAACTTTAAACTTTACCTTAGCAAACTTATTGTTAAAAGAACCTGACTAAATAATGGCAAAGCAAGTAAAAGGTAAAAGCATGGAAGAGACCTTGTGGGAATCGGCCAATAAATTAAGAGGAAGCGTTGAATCAGCTGAATATAAACATGTTGTGTTGGGGTTGATATTTCTGAAGTTTGCCAGTGATAAGTTTGAAGAACACCGCAAAAAGCTCATTGCAAAAGGGCAGGAAAAATACATTGAAATGCCTGAGTTCTATAACCAGAACAATGTATTTTTCCTCGATGAATTTTCCCGCTGGTCGTACATCATCAAAAACTCCAAGCAAAATGACATTGCGTTAAAGATCGACACCGCACTTCACAATATTGAGAAAAACAACAAAGCGTTAAAAGGTGCACTGCCCGACAATTACTTTTCGCGATTGGGATTAGACATTACTAAACTCTCTTCACTACTCGATACAATTAACGAAATTGACACCATAAAGGACAAGGCCCAGGATATAGTTGGCCGTGTATACGAATATTTCCTCTCCAAATTTGCATTGGCCGAAGGGAAAGGCAAAGGAGAATTCTACACGCCCAAAAGCATTGTAAACCTGATTGCCGAAATGATTGAACCATACAGTGGTATTATCTACGACCCTGCCTGTGGCTCCGGTGGAATGTTTGTGCAATCCATCAAGTTTATTCAGGCGCACCATGGAAACACCAAAAATGTTTCGATTTACGGACAGGAATACACCAATACCACATACAGGCTGGCCAAAATGAACCTGGCCATTCGCGGTATTTCGGGTAATTTGGGAGAAAAAGCTGCCGATACTTTTGGCGACGACCAGCACAAAGACCTGAAGGCCGATTACATTATGGCCAACCCACCGTTTAACCAGAAAGACTGGCGTACCGAAAACGAATTGAAAGACGACCCGCGCTGGCGTGGTTACGACGTGCCGCCCAAAAGCAACGCCAATTACGGCTGGATACTCAATATGGTTTCGAAACTTTCTGAAAACGGAGTGGCAGGATTTATCCTGGCAAATGGTGCTTTAAGTGGTGGCGGTGATGAATATAAAATTCGCCGTAAACTTATTGAAAACAATTTGGTAGAAGCCATTTTGGTATTGCCACAAGATATGTTTTACACGACCAATATTAGTGTAACAGTCTGGATTCTTAATAAAAACAAGAAAGTACAGAGACGAAGCATTGGCGATGAAGAACGTCATTACCGCAACCGGGAAACGGAAATACTCTTTATGGACTTACGACAGATTGGCGAACCTTTCGAAAAGAAGTTTATTCAATTCAGTGGGCCGCAAATTAAAGACATTGCAAATACCTACCACACCTGGCAACAAGATAACACCAAATACAAAGATATTCCGGAATATTGCTACTCAGCATCATTTGATGAAGTAGTCAAAAAAGATTTCTCGCTGGTACCCAGCAAATACATTGAGTTTGTAAACCGAGACGAAAACATTGACTTCGATGATAAAATGAAGGCGCTCCAATCGGAGTTTGCCGATTTGCTGAATGCTGAAGAAAAGTCGAAAAAGGATTTGCTGAATGTGTTCTCTGAATTGGGTTACGATATCAAGCTTTAATTCTGCAAGATATGGGACGCATGTTATCAAACGCAAGGCTACTTGACAAATTACTCACAGGGGAATATTTACCAATTCTGAATTTAGTAAAGAACGATCCTGATTTGTCGATTGAGATGCGGATAAAGAATCAGCCTAAAGTCTATTATAATAAATCGTTACTTCTGACTTTGTTCCCAAATCGGAAACCGGAATTGCTAGCAGTCGGCTATTGGAAGGAGGATATTCAACCTATTTTAGATATTAATTTTCCTGAATCGTATTTTGATCAAGCCAAGAAATTGGTAGAAAAACACATTGATGTTAAGAAAAATATAGAGTTTACGATCCAGCAAAAAATTTCCAGGGATAACAATTCTCTTCGGAATCAATTTTTGGTAATTGACATGGAATACCAGTTTGCTCAGGAAAAGGTAAAGAATAGAACGAGTGGAAAAACTCGCTTTGATTTGGTAGCACTTGATTTAAAACTCAATAAGATCATGCTACTCGAACTGAAACAAGGTTTGGGTTCGTTGTCAGGTAATGCTGGTATTGATGACCATTTTCTGAGGTATCAGGAACATATTATACACCAGCAATTCCAATCTGCATTACGGGAGGATGTAAAAGGAATCATTTCGTCAAAAAATCAGCTGGGACTTTGGCAATTTAATGCCAGTGATCTGGTACTCCAAGTCGATCAGGCTGAAACTGATTATGGCTATGTCTTTGCTGCTCATTCGACGGCAGAATTAATTTTATACAAGCAGCAATATGGTAAAAAATACACAACGCTGTACTTGGATGCCCAGGCAGATAACTATATCTTAAACGATGACATATAAAGAATTAGAACGAAAATCGCAGGTTCAAAAACTTCGTTATAAGCATCCTGAAATATACAATCAGGATAAAGGAGGTGGAAGATTCGATGAATATGAATCATTGTCTTTTGTTTTGTTGGATGGGCTAAATAACCTGTATCCAAAAACTCAATCACAGGTAATTCCTTACTTCCAAGAAAATGAAATTGCCTGGTGGGGGTATGATGATAAAGTTCCTACCGGACACATGCTTTCTTCTCAAATCCAATGCCTCAATTTTCTGTTTGCTCTTCGGAGCGATAAGTCCGCAGTACTCAAATTGGCACAACTATTTGATGCGGAAATTGATGATATACTTCCTCCCATTGGCGACAAAGATTCGGGATATATTGCATTCGAGTTTATATATGAAAATGCCAAATTGTTGAATGAAAATGACTACGGTGCAAAGCGAGGAGCATATTGTACTTCAATAGATGCATTTATAATTGCCAAACGTAAAGATGAAAAAGTTCTTTTACCTATTGAATGGAAATACACTGAAAGTTATTTGGAAGGCCTTAACAAAGCATTAGAGCCAAGGAAAGGAAAAACACGCCAAGAGAGGTACAATCAGTTAATCAGAAACTCACCTCAACTAAAAAGCTTCGATGATTTGGTACATTCTTGTTATTTTTTTGAACCATTCTATGAGTTAATGCGACAAACACTTATGGTGGAACAAATGGTTAATTCCGGAATTGCAAACGATTTCCTTCATATTCTGGTTGTACCTTCCGAAAATAAAGATTTGCTGGGTAACAATTATACATTCACAAACGACGATTTACAAACAACGTGGCGCAACTGCCTCTCCGATCAATCTAAATTCGAAGTTATCGACAGCAAGCAAATCCGGCAAGTGATTGAGAATTTGCCTGACTATTCAAAACTTACTGATTACCTAAATTTACGTTATTAATTGCAAAAATGACCAAAGCAAACTATAAAAAGATTGGCGAGTTTATTGAGCTTGTTGATAAAAGAAATGCCGGACTAAAAGTGAAGCTACTTTTAGGTTTAAGTATTTCAAAACAATTTATTCCTTCGGTTGCCAATATTATTGGAACGGATATGGAAAACTATAAGATTATCCGAAAAAACCAGTTTGCTTGCAGTACGATGCAAGTAAGGCGCGATAAGAAAATGCCGGTCGCATTATTGCAGAAAGTTGACGAAGCTATTATCTCACAAGCTTATCCTATCTTCGAAGTAAAAGACGAAAGTCTGCTTTTGCCAGAATATTTAATGATGTGGTTTACCCGTTCTGAATTTGATCGGGAAGCATGTTTTAATGCAGTTGGAGGTGTTCGTGGCAGTTTGGAATGGGAAGATTTTACTGATATGCAATTACCTATCCCATCCCTCACCAAACAACGCGAAATAGTCAAAGAATATAACATTATTGTAAACCGGATTAAGCTCAACCAGCAACTGATACAAAAACTCAAAGAAACCGCCCAAGCCATATATAAACAGTGGTTTGTCGATGGAATTGATTTTGAGAATTTGCCAGATGACTGGAATGTTGGTATTGTTAGCGATTTGTGTGAATATTCAAACGAAAGAATTTCTATTGATGAACTTTCTTTGGAAAATTATATTTCAACTGAAAACATGCTTCAAAATAAATCTGGTATTGTTTTAGTAAGTAATTTACCTCCAAGTGGGAGTGCCATAAAATTCAATATTGGTAATATTTTAATTTCTAACATAAGACCATATTTCAAGAAAATATGGTTGTCAGATTTTTATGGTGGATGTTCTAATGATGTTTTATGCTTTGTTCCAAAAACGAATATTCCTTCATTGTATTTGTATCAAATTCTAGAGAAAGACAGCTTTTTTGAATACGTAATGGCTGGCAGTAAAGGGACGAAAATGCCTAGAGGAGATAAAAAATGGATAATGAATTATCCCGCTGTTATTCCAAGTAATAAGCTATTAAATAAATTCAACAAACTTGTTGGAGTATTAACAACCAACGTTCTTCAGAAAAGGCAAGAAAACCAAAAGCTATCGGAACTGAATGATTTACTTCTTTCCAAACTTGCGACAATAGAAAACTAAATATTAATCGTTTTTAATAGAAATATCAATGATTAAATCTATTACCCTTAGAAATTTTAAAAAGTGGAATGATAAAACTATTACACTGAATGAAAAAGGGCTCTCATTAATTGTTGGAGGTAATAATTCAGGTAAATCAACAATTCTGCATGCTTTGGCAGTTTGGGAGTATTGTAAAACGGTATTAATTTTTGAAAAAGGTGATGAGGCTATTCGTACTGGATTTAGAGGTGCTGGTTTTGGTGTGAATATTGATGATTTTACACCATTAAACATTCCATCTTTAAAATATTTGTGGACGAATTTAAATCCTGGTAGTGGATATAATCTTTCGATTCGTTGTACCTGGGATATTGAAGGTAAGCCCAATTGTTTTTTAGAAATTGGGCTAGCTTTAGCTCAGGAAAGGTTATTCATTAAAACAACCGCGACCAATCTTATTCCTCAAGATCGAATTCCGACGATAGCTTATCTTCCTCCATTTGCCGGCATTTCGGATAAAGAATCATGGGTATCGGTAGCAGATCGTAGAAGATTAATTGGAAGAGGTTTGGCCGGTGCTGTTCTGAGAAATACAATTATTGATTTGTTCAATGAAAATCAACGAAAAAGAGATTTACATAAAGATATTAGAGGAAGAATTCCTAGACCGATATTAGCAGAAATAAGAAATACTGATCCTTACGAAAAACTCAACCAGGTTATATTTTCAACATTTATGGGTCAAATTAGCCCTCAGCGCTTTAATCCCAACTTTCACAATTATGTCAAAGTTGATTTTGAAAAGGGAGAATTTATTCGTAATCGATTTAAAAGGTTTCCAAATTATAATCAAAGAGATATAATGGTCGAAGGTTCTGGCTTTCTTCAATGGTTGAGTGTTTACACTTTTGCACTTAATCCTGAAATCAACTTGCTCCTTTTGGATGAGCCTGATGCTCATTTGCATTGTTCTCTTCAATCCGGTTTAGTTGAAGATTTGCGTGAAATTGCTAATGCTTTTGACAAACAAGTTTTAATTGCAACACATTCTTCCGAGGTTGTAAAAAATGCAGAACCAGTTTCTATAATGCATGTTAATGGCAGAAATACAAGCTATTTAAGATTTGAAGATCAAAAAACCTTGGTATTGTCGGGTTTAGGTACAGAGTATTCACCAATAATTAATAAAATTCAAAAGGGTAAACGAATCCTTTTTACGGAGAATGCAAGTGATGTTAATTTTCTAAAGATATGGGCAGCAAAGCTTAATATTGTTTGGCCTGAAAACTTAACTGAATGGCCTCATGCAAGCAAACATATAGAACGTAAGAATCTCTTTATTCACCTGATTGATAGTATACCAGAAGTTAAGGCCATTAGCTTGTCTGACCGGGATAGTTATCCGTATGAAAACACAAATAGAACCTTAACTATTATTGGATTCGCAGATTTTATTCAAGGAAACAATGAATTAAGATTTAGAATGTGGCGTAGATGGGAAATTGAGAGTTATTTAATTTGCCCAAATGCAATTGCTAGAGTTGCGGGGGTAACCATAGAAGAAGTTCATAGTTATTGTCAGATTAATCATGGAATTGTATTCAATGTAGATTATTTGCAATCTGATATGTCAGCACCAATTCGTCCTCTCTTTGATGATAGTAAACCAATTATTGAAAATATTTGTCAGCAATTTAGTATCTCTAAATATGATATTGCGAATGCTATGACAGAGGTTGAAATTTTCGAAGATGTGAGAACTTTGCTCAGTGAGATTGTTGGTATATGCGCTAATTAAAGTTAGATGATTAATACTCTTCAGCGACTTGTAAACATTGTCAGAATGAGAAAATATATCATGAAATTCACAGAAGAAAAATTAAAAAGGCTTTTGTTGAGTTTCTCCGGAAAGTATGGGGAATTGTCTAAAGATAAAGCATGTTCCAGTATGGTTAACTTCGCAGGACACGAGGTCTGTGAAGTTAACCATACTAAACCCTCACCAAATGGCATTCAAAATGTCAAGTTTTCTGATCAAAAAACTTGACAGCAAAGAACTTAAAATTGTCCAGTTATTTAAATAATAAACTGGACAAAACAATTATATTTGTAGCAACAATTAATCAATGAAAGTATCTGATTACATAGCCACTACTATAGATAGACTTCCAAAAGGCTATGTGTTCACCTATGCCGACTTTGTTACAGAGGTGAATAAAAAGGAAGCAGTTATAAAAGCGCTCAACCGAATCGTCATATCTGGTAAGATTGCTAAGCTATCAAAAGGCAAATACTACAAACCAGAGAATACTCCTTTTGGCAACCTGCAACCCAAGCAGGCACAGGTGGTAAAAGATTTACTGGAAGATGATGGAAAGATTACCGGTTACCTTACCGGATACAGCATTTACAATCAATTGGGCCTAACAACTCAGGTAAGTAATACCATACAGATTGGCAAAAACGAAATCCGGCCTAACTTCAAACGCGAACGTTACACCATTTCGTTTATCAGGCAAAAAAATACCATCACCAAAGAAAATATTCCCCTGCTGCAAATACTGGATGCTATTCGCTACATCAAAAAAATACCCGATACCACGATAGAATCATCGTGCAGACGCCTGTTAGCCATTCTTAAAAGTTTATCAGACAAAGATAAAAGCACACTGATCCGGCTGGCATTAAAGTATCCTCCGGCAACCAAAGCCATATTAGGAGCCATGTTCGATGAATTGCAACAAGATTCATTGACAGAACAGCTTTACAAAACGCTGAACCCAATCAGCAAATATAAACTGGCGGGTGTAGGCAAAGTACTCAGCACCACCGAAAAATGGAACATCGTATGAGGTTACACGAAAATAAAACCCTTTTCAGGCAAGCGGTGCAGTTCACTTCTGACCGGATGCAGATTTTACCCATTTTTATTGAAAAAGACTATTGGGTTACTTATGCCTTGTACACTATTTTTAGTCATGCGATAGGAAGCGACACCGTATTCAAAGGTGGAACGGCTTTATCGAAATGCTACAAAATGATCGACCGGTTTTCGGAAGATATCGACCTGGTGGTTTTGAGACGTGAAGGAGAGTGGGACAACCAGCTTAAAACAAAAATCAGAACCATTGGTAAGGTAGTAGATGCTGTACTCCCGGAGATAAATGTAGAAGGACTAACCCAAAAAAGGGGAATGAACCGTAAAACGGCACATGCTTACAACAAAGAATTTCAGGGAAATTACGGACAAGTTCGGGATGTAATTGTGGTTGAAGCTACCTGGTTAGGTTATTACGAACCCTGCACAACCAAAAAGCTAAATTCGCTGGTGGGCGAAATGATGCAAAATAACGGACAGGATACAATTGCCCTGAAATATGGACTTCAGCCTTTTGATGTTCGTGTGCTGGAGCCAATACGGACACTTTGTGAAAAGATAATGAGCCTGGTCCGGTTTTCGTATGGTGCAAACCCAATTGAAGATTTAAAGCAGAAAATCAGACATACCTACGATTTACACCAGCTGTTGCAGCAACCGGAATTCTCCGATTTTTTCGAATCACCTTCTTTTGACGAAATGTTGATCAAAGTGGCCAATGATGATATCGCGAGTTTCAGGAATAACAATCAATGGTTGATTCATCCTCCGAATGAAGCGTTAATATTTAGAGATTTAGATCAGGTTTGGAATGATTTAAGGGTGGCATACAATGGCGATTTTAAAAATTTGGTTTATGGCGTTTTACCCAGTGACGAAGCGGTTTTAAGTACAATGAAGAAGATAAAAGCCAGGTTGACAAGCATTAATTGGACTATTAAACTAGAACCCTGAAAAATGAAGTTCACTGAAGAAAAATTAGAACGTGCTTTTGTCGAATTGCTGGGGAACGAAAACTTTCCTCATTCCCATGGCGATTCAATTACACGGGCAGTCGATGAAGTTTTGATTGAAGCCGATTTGTTGCACTATTTGCTAACCAAATACGAAAGCAAGCAATTGACTGTAACCGAAGCAAAATCTATTGTTCTTCAGCTTAAAACCTTGCCAGCTTCCGACCTTTACGAAAGCAACAAAAAAATTCTTCGGTGGTTATCCGATGGCTTCATTCTGAAACGCGAAGACCGCAACCAAAAAGATATCCATATTGAGTTAATCGACTACAATGGGTTGGATGCACAGCTTACCAGTCCCGATTTAGATACTATTGTAGCTGATCCTGAAGCAAAATATCCACCGGATTACAATATTTACAAATTTGTCAATCAGCTCGAAATTGTTGGCAACGAAAAGCGCATCCCTGACGGAATTATTTACATCAACGGCTTGCCAGTGGTCGTGTTCGAGTTTAAAAGTGCCATTCGGGAAGAGGCCACTATTCATGATGCTTTTAAGCAATTGACCATTCGCTATCGCCGGGACATTCCGGAACTGTTTAAATACAATGCCTTTTGCGTAATCAGTGACGGCGTAAACAACAAGGCAGGTTCGTTTTTTGCCCCCTATGAGTTTTTCTACGCCTGGCGCAGAGTTGCTGGTCTGGCAAAAGATGTGGATGGTATCGACAGCATGTACACTCTTATACAGGGAATGTTCAACCAAAATCGATTGCGCGACATTATCCGCAACTTTATCTACATTCCTGATAGTTCAAAGAAAAATGAAAAAATTGTTTGTCGCTATCCTCAATATTACGCGGCTAAACGCCTTTATGAAAATATCAAATTAGCCCAGCGGCCGGAAGGTGATGGCAAAGGTGGAACTTACTTTGGAGCTACTGGATGCGGGAAAAGCTTCACCATGCTTTATCTCACCAGGTTGTTGATGAAAAGCGAATACTTTGAAAGTCCAACCATTATTTTAATAACTGACCGCACCGATCTGGATAACCAACTTTCGGAAACTTTTGTTCAGGCAAAAAGATTTATTGGCGACAATACTGTAACCAGTGTCGAAAGCCGGGCCAATTTAAGAGAGTTGTTACAAGGTCGTCAGAGTGGCGGCGTATTTCTGACTACCATTCACAAGTTTACTGAGGATACCGAATTGCTTACCGACCGGAATAATGTGATTTGTATTTCGGACGAAGCGCATCGTAGCCAGATAAATCTGGATCAAAAAGTAAAAGTTGATTTTGAGAATAATACTGTGACTAAAACTTTCGGCTTTGCTTATTATTTACACAAATCGTTACCAAATGCCACATTTGTTGGCTTTACAGGTACTCCAATTGATGCCACATTAGATGTTTTCGGGAAAGTGGTCGATGCCTATACCATGACCGAATCGGTAAAAGATGAAATCACTGTTCGGATTGTGTATGAAGGCAGAGCGGCTAAAATTGCACTGAAAAATAGTGAGCTCGAAAAAATTGAAAAGTATTACCAGGAAGTAGCAGAAGCGGGTGCCAATGAATATCAGATAGAGAAAAGCAAAGAAACAACCGCCAATATGAATGCCATTATTGGTGACCCGGATCGTTTGCATGCCCTTGCCGAAGACTTCGTTAAGCATTATGAAGAACGGGTTTCAGAAGGTGCTACCATTAAAGGCAAGGCCATGGTTGTTTGCAGTACACGAGAAATTGCTTACGAATTGTATAGGAATGTAATTGCTTTGCGACCCCAATGGAATGAGGTTCTTGTTGCTGAAGAAGGAGTCCTCTTATCCGAAAAAGATAAAAAGGAAATCAAACCGATGGAACGCATTAAAATGATCATGACCCGTGGGCAAGATGATGATGAAACGTTCTACAAACTATTGGGTACTAAAGATTACCGTAAAGAATTAGACCGCCAGTTCAAAAACGAAAAGTCAAACTTCAAAATTGCCATTGTGGTTGATATGTGGCTAACTGGTTTTGATGTTCCGTTTTTGGATACCATGTACATTGACAAACCTATTCAGCAACACGATCTAATTCAGACCATTTCGAGAGTAAACCGGAAATTTGAAGGCAAAAATAAAGGTTTGGTAGTCGATTATATTGGCATCAAAAAACAAATGAATCTGGCACTGGCCAAATACAACAAGGGCGACAAAGATAATTTTGAAGACATTGCTGAATCTGTCATCATCGTCCGGAATCATTTGGATCTTTTGGCTAAATTGTTTCACAAATTCGATGACTCAAAGTATTTCCATGGCACAAACATTCAGCAGTTGAACACCCTTAACATGGCTGCCGAATTTGCTCAGAAAACAAAGGAGATTGAAACCCGTTTCATGGGTTTGGTCAAACGTTTAAAAGCAGCTTATGACATTTGTGCAGGTAGCGAACAATTAACCCATCTGGAAAGAGATTATACCCATTTTTATTTAGCGGTTCGTTCCATCGTATTCAAACTCACCAATGGCAATGCACCAGACATAGACCAAATGAATGCCCGTGTTCGGGAAATGATAAAAGATGCACTGGAAAGTGATGGCGTTCAGGAAATTTTCAAATTGGGCGATGAAAATGAAACCGAGCAAGATCTTTTTGATGAAGATTATTTGTCCAAAATTGCTAAAATAAAACTGCCCAATACAAAAATCAAATTACTGCAGCAGCTTTTAGCCAAAGTCATTGCCGAAATAAAGAAAGTCAATAAAGTAAAAGGTGTCGACTTTACCCGGAAAATGCAGGTTTTGGTTGAACGATACAATCAACGCGATGAAAGCGATGTTTTGCGCAGCGAGGTTTATGAAGAAATGGCAGAGCAGCTGACCAATTTAATTTGGGAAGTACATCGGGAATTTTCTGCAGGTGACCTGTTGGGGATTGACTTTGAGGAAAAAGCATTTTACGATATTCTGAAAGAGCTTTGTGTAAAATACGATTTCAGTTATCCGGAAGATAAATTGATAGAACTGGCAAAAGCAGTAAAAGACCTGGTTGAAGGACAAGCGAAATTCCCGGATTGGAACAAGCGTGACGATATAAAATCAGCCTTAAAAGTAGGATTGATCTTACTTTTGGATGAATTCGGCTATCCTCCGGTTGAGCGTGACGAAGTGTATCTGGAGATTTTCGAACAAGCTGAAAATTTCAAGAAGAATCAAGCAGTTTAGATTCAATTATATAACAACCTTTTTTCCCACCCCTCCAGTCGGGGAATGGTTTTGACTCCAATCCGAATTCTTAGAAAGTAAGTCGTTAAAACTCATATTTTGTTTTTTTGTCCATCTTTTCTTTGCAATTAATTGATTGTCATATAGGTAAATCATCTTGTCATTTTTACCTTTTCCAGCTTTTGCTGAATATTTCTTCCATTAAGAGAATTCAATTTTCACTTCCGGCTTATAAACAGTAATCGTATTTCATACCAGCATTTAAGGAAAATTCCCTGCGAAGGTGGGGCACCCCTTCATGTACCAGTCCCTTCAGTAAAGAACTTTCACGGCATATCCTCACTCCCTGTGCTTATTCCGGTATTCCATGTTTCCTGACTGCCTCTCTGTGGCACCCCCAAAGACCATGCATATAATTTTTAACCTTAAAATGTTATATCATGAAAACTTCATTTTTAAATCAAACAGCCGGCAGGAAAAACGAAATGACTTCTATCTTCTGGAATTCAGACAACACCGATTCATCAATCACAGCCTGGA
>CAINLJ010000056.1 GCA_903850335.1 uncultured Bacteroidia bacterium
ATTTTCAAATCTATTAATGGTTAACAGTCATTTTTTTAAATTTTAGTCTCAGGCTGTTACTGACAACTGAAACTGAACTCATTGCCATCGCACCTCCGGCGATCATCGGATTAAGCATAAATCCTGTGAAAGGGAACAGAACACCTGCGGCTATTGGAATGCCAATCAGATTGTAGATAAATGCCCAGAAAAGATTCTGTTTTATAGTCCTGATGGTTTGTTTTGAGAGTTCAAAAGCAGTGACTATCGCCTCAAGGTTTGACGAGACAATTGTCATCTTGGCAATATCGATTGCAATATCCGTTCCGCTTCCCATAGCTATGCTGACGTCAGCCTGGGCCATTGCAAGCGAATCATTGATGCCGTCGCCAGCCATTGCAACAATTTTTCCCTGCTGTTGCAGATTACGAATATAGTCGGCTTTATCTGCAGGAAGCAAGCCCGCCTTAAAGTTTTCTATACCTGTTTGCCTTGCTATTGAAGCTGCGGTATGTTCGTTGTCACCGGTAAGAATATGAATTTCGATTCCGTTGTTTTTGAGCTGTTTAATAGCACTTGAAGAGGTTGGTTTTATTTCATCGGCAATTCCAACAATAGCTGCTAAAACGCTATCCTGTGAAATGAAAATTACGGATTTTGCCAATTCCTGAAGGTCCAGAGTCCTCTTTTTAATATCTTTATCTGCAAATATGCCATTCTCAATCATAAATAACTCATTTCCAATAAGATATTTATGTCCATTGGATGATGCAGAAACCCCTCTGCCCGTAAAGCTTTGAAAATCGCCGATCTGAACTTTTTGGAACCCCTCATTCATCAAATGATTCGTAATGGCTTCTGCCAATGGATGTTCTGAAAGAGATTCAATACCAAGAATACTTTGTTTTAAATTTGACTCTTCACCTGCTATACCTATCCAGTCTGTTACAGTTGGTTTTCCTTGTGTTATAGTTCCTGTTTTATCCAGGACAAGTGTATCAACACGGTGTGAAAGCTCGAGCCCCTCAGCATCTTTTATTAATATTCCATGCTCTGCACCCTTTCCTATTCCAACCATAATAGCTGTGGGAGTTGCGAGACCGAGAGCACAAGGACAGGCAATGATCAATACAGAAATCATCGCAAGAAGTGCCTGCGGTAAAGACTGTGAACCACCAAAAATCATCCAGATAGTAAAGGTTATCAGCGACAACAGTATGACAACCGGAACAAAAACAGAAGCTACCTTGTCGACAAGTTTTTGTACAGGTGGTTTACTCCCCTGTGCTTCCTGAACCAGCCTAATGATTCCCGACAAAAGCGTTTCACTGCCAACTTTCTTTGCCTTGATCACAAAACTTCCCTTTTGATTGATTGTACCCGCGAATACATTTTGCCCGGGCGATTTTCCAACAGGCACCGGTTCTCCTGTGATTGTACTCTCATCCACAAACGAAGAGCCCGAAACTACAAGACCATCAACTGGTATGCGATCTCCCGGTTTTACCCTTAACAAGTTGTTTATCTGAATCTGAGAGACAGGCAGAACCAGCTCCTCTCCATTCTCCTCTACAAGAATCACTGAATCAGGCTGTAATCCTATGAGTTTTTTTAACGAAGATGAAGTGTTTGCCTTAGCCTTCTCCTCGAGCAATTTCCCAACCAAAATAAAGACAATTATTACTGCAGCAGCTTCAAAATAGACTGGTGGATGAGTATTGCCTGTCATCAGAACATGAGGAAAAACTGTATTAAACAGGCTGAAAGAATAGGCTATCCCTGTGCTCAATGCAACAAGCGTGTCCATGTTTGAAGTCCCATGCTTTAATTGTTTGAATGCATTCACAAAAAAGGACCTCCCAAACCAGAAAACAACCGGTGTTGCTAAAATGAGCATGATCCAGTCTGCATACGGAAAGTCCATCAGAAGCATAGCCAGAATTACAATAGGAATTGTAAAAACTGATGCACCTATTGTCTTCCATTTCAAAATCTCAGACTCCCTGATAATAGTCTCCTGCCGAAGGTTCGCCTCAACCTCGTCTGTGATAATATCATATCCGGTTGATTGAATAACCTGTCTGAATCCCTTTGGACTTGTAGCATCAGGGTTGTATTCAATCCAGACAGTCGATGAGGCATAGTTGACCGATGCACTTTTTATACCAGGTTGCTTACTTAAAGTCTTTTCAACGTTGGCAGCGCAAGAGGCACAGCTTAAACCGGATACCGGGAAATTTTGTCTGACTGTTATTGCCATTAGCTTAAATTTTAAGACAAAGGTAAACCTATGATTTAACAAGATTGTTATATTATTCTGAAAATAGATTATATTATTTACAGATCAGACCTGGTCCAGAGGCTTGCGTTTGTTATCCTTAATTTTTTTGAAATGAGCTGGTGTAAGACCTGTGACTTTTTTAAATTGAACAGAGAGATAAGCCAGACTGCTATATCCTAATTCACTGGCTATCTCATTAAGGGTCAGTTCATCATAAACCAAAAGCTCTTTTACTCTTTCAATTTTTTGATTGATGATGTATTTCTCAAGTGTTGTACCCGTAACCTCAGAAAAAAGATTGCTCATATAGGTATAATCCCGGTTAAGTTGTTCTTCAAAATAAGTAGAATAATTGATTTTTATCTCTTCAAAGACCTGTTGTACCACCATGATACAACGAATGCAAACCATATTTCTGATAAATAAATTCATTCCGTTTTTTTAGAAGTGACCTTAAATTCAGGAAGATTTCTAAACCACAATTTCGGGAAACCATATTCTGCTCTCAGGTCTCCAAGCGGGAGTAAAAGTACTATTAATTTGATTTCCGATACAAACAACATCCCGGCAGGTGCTTGTACACATCATCCTGAGCCTTGAATTTTTCGGTATCGTGTCCTACCTTTGCCACTGCTTTTTGAATATCGTCAGAATTTGTCTTCTGAATGTCAAACTGCACATCGAGTTTTTTCGTCTCAGAACTCCAAATCGCAGAGGTAACACCTGTTACAGATTTTGCAGCTGATTCAATTCGTTCCTTGCATTGGTCACAATTTCCCATCACACCAAGTGACGCATGGATTAGGCTCTGAGATTTTGATTCTTCATTTGATGAACTCATCATGCTGGGTTTACCCTCGAGCTGGGCTGAAGCATCAACACTGAATGCACCCTGGGTTACAATTTCTTCGCCACTCTTCAATCCATTTAAAACAAGGTAGCCACCACCATACTCCGGACCAATTTCTATCTCTCTGATTTTAAAAACTGCTTCAACCCCGGATTGTTTTACATAAACAACCGAACGTTTGCCAGTCCAAAGGACAGCACTGCGCGGTATTGTCAATTTATCAGAATATTTACTCAGGTTTGCCCTCACAATTCCCGTTGCAAACATCTCAGGCTTTAACTTCCCGGCTGGATTACTTACTTCAACCCTGACCCGTAAAACTCGAGTAACAGGATTTAGAACAGGGTCAATAAAGGTGATTTTCCCGGAAAAATCTTCACCAGGCAAGGCCTGAATAGTAAATGAAACGTTTTGCCCGTTTGACAAAAAGGGTAGATCACTTTCGTATGCATCAAACATGATCCAGATATGCGATAAGTCTGCTACCTCGAAAAGAGCCGCTCCGGATGATACAAAGTCGCCGCTGTTAACACGTCGAGCTGTTACAATACCGGTCGTATTTGCCAGGACTTCAAACTCTGATCTAACCTTACCTGAATTCTCCAAGGCTGATATCTGGCTTTCGGAGAGTTTCCACTGACGAAGCTTTTCCTTTGCCGCCTCATACAATGCCGGTTGTGATTGTTTTGTGACAAGGGTTTCGATCAGCTCTTGTTGTGCAGTTATTAATTCGGGGGAATAGATCAACGCCAGTTTCTGACCTTTCCGGACAAGTTCACCGGTAAAATTTATAAGTAACTTCTCGATCCTACCAGGAAAATAAGAAACCTGACTTTGCATAAGCCGTTCATCAGCCTGAACTTTTCCATATAAACGCAACTCTTTTACTGGTTTTTGCAGAGAAACAACCGTGGTTTGAACATTTGCAAGCTGAACAGCTTCCTTTGTCATGTAAATTCCCCCGCTATCGGTAAAGGGACCAGCCTGATTGAGCCGGATAAGCTCCATTGCACAAATCGGGCATTTCCCGGCTTCTATCATTCTTATCTGCGGATGCATTGCACAAGTCCATATTGTTGGAGCTATGGCCTCTGTCACCTGATTATGGCGTTTTTCTGTTGGCTGGCCGGAATGAAAAAACAACCACCCCAGGAAAATACCAAACATCAGTATAATACTGAATTTCAAATAGTTATTTGAGAATATATTATTCATCATTTTCAGATTTTGTTATTGAATTTGTGAAATTGCCAATAATCGTTTGAGCCAGGCAATTGAAATGTTCTGATCTGCAACCGCCTCAGTTTGTTTGTATTTGTAATCATGTGCCTGCTGACTGATTCGCAAGACGCCTGTGATATCGGTCTGAGCAGATGCAAATGATTTTAACATGATATTCAAGGATTTTGATGCCAACATAAATTGCTCATTATAAAGTTTTATACGTCTCTCAGCGCTGAGATAGGATTGCATTGCCTGGTAATATTCATTTTGCAGAGAATTGGCTGTGGCCTTGTAATTTTGAATAGAAGCGGATTTTAATAATGCAGCTTCATTTTGCATAGCCTTGTATTTTTTCCTGTAAATTGGTAAGGTAAGGGTCACCATTGGCATAATCATGTCCTTCCCGTTCATTGTGGATGTCGACATGTCATTTTTTGAAATTGATGAATAGTTAAGGCCAATGCCAACCATTGGATAGCCCATACGGGAAACCATTTGTTTACGTGCGTCAAGTGATTTCTGCTCATATTTAATCATTTCAAGCATTGGATTAGCAGATAAGCTATCATTCATTGAATTTAAGACTGGTTTGAAAGGATCAGCAACTAACGAATCAGGTAACACAACATTATTCTCAGGCGGTCGGCTCATGTAACTATTAAACTGAGCAATAAGTGTATTAAACTGCGAATTAAGTAGTTGAACATTGTTCTGAAGATCTCCGATTTCAATTTGTATCCTGTAAACATCAGATAAACCTGAGCCTCCGGTCGAACTGCCCATTGAACTTACCTGCATAGGTGCTGCCGGTGGTGCATATCCTGTGTTACTCCCCGTTGATCCTTTCATACTATTCATGCCGGAAGATCCTGATTGAACATCCTTTATGGAAGCCGATGGGCCGGGTAAAGTTGACGATGAATTATTACCTGTCGGAGCAGCCTTAAAACGTGTAATAGCCAATCGCTCGATCACATGCAGCAAGGCAATGTTTTGTTCCGATATTTTGATATTCTGTTTTATTTTATTGAGTTCATACCAGGTACGCTGAACATCAAAACCAACCTGAAATTTAGCATCACGAAATAATTCATATTTTGCCTTTGCCATAAGACTCATCTCATCCCTGGCACTCCTTAGGACTCCAAACCACGGGAACATCTGCATCAACCGGAAATCTGCGACCTGTTTGCCACTGATCAGCTCCATTGGACTCAGAAAAATTCCAGTACTTAACTCAGGATCAGGTATACTTCCAACCTGAGGTACCTTCTCCAGGGAGGCCTTATACTCGGCAAAATTCCTTAGGATACCAGGATTATTTTTAATTGCAATATCCAAGTAATGAAATAGAGAATCCTGGGAATATGAGGATAATCCGGCAATCAGAATAAATATAACCAATATAATTTTTCTCATTATTTTCACTCTATAATTGTCTTAATGTTTCACTGTGCCACCCTATCGGGAAGATCGTTCTCTGACCTTCGCCCAAACCCTTCAAAAGGCAGGAGGATGTATGCAGTATATTTACAATGTTTATTATATCTTATTTATTATCAATATATTACAAAAATAAATATATTGTTAGACGCAATGTATTTTTAGACGCAATAAATTGTTATACGCAATAAATTGCGTCTCTACAGGTCGTGTTCTCTCCATATTGCTTGAAATAATGGAACAACAAAAACTGTCATAACCTGAATGATCATCCCCCCGAACATAGGTATCGCCATAGGAATCATTATATCAGAACCTTTGCCATTGGAGGATAAAACGGGTAAGAGGGCAATTACAGCAACAGCAGTTGTCATCATCGCAGGACGCACCCGTTTGAGTCCTGCCGATACAACTGCTTCACGCACTTCCTGGACTGTGGATGGTTTGCGTTGTTCAAAAACCTGATGAATATACGTGCCCATTATTACCCCATCATTGGTTGCGATACCAAACAAGGCAATGAACCCCACCCAGACCGCGACACTTAGATTGACAGGATGCATCTGAAACATATCCCTTAGGTTCACTCCAGCAACAGAAAAATTCAAAAACCAGTCCTGTCCGTAAAGCCAAAGCATTATAAACCCACCGGCAAATGCAACAAAAACACCCGAAAAATGGATGAAAGAAGCCGTTACAGTGCGGAACTGAAAATACAATAACAGCAAAATAAGCAGGAGACTTATCGGTATTACAATGGCCAGACGCTTTGTTGCCCTGATCTGATGTTCATAGTTACCAGCAAATTTATAGGACACTCCCGGTGGCAGGACAAGGTTACGAGTCTGAATTTTTTGACTAAGCACCCGTGACGCCTCCTCGACTACATCTACCTCTGCCTTACCGTTGTTCTTATCGAAAATAACATATCCGTTCAGGAAAGTATTTTCACTTCGGATCATTTGTGCCCCGCGGGTATAACCGATATCTGCAATTTCATCTAATGGAACCTGTGTACCATTGGATGCCGGTATTAAAATACGCTTCAGATCATCCGGATTGTCACGCAATTCACGGGCGTATCTGACCCGGATGGGAAAACGTTCACGACCCTCTACAGATGAAGATAATGTCATACCGCCAACTGCAACCTGAAGAACTTCCTGCACATCACCTACCATCATACCATAACGTGCCATTGCCTCGCGATTGAGTTTTATTTCAAGATACGGAGCTCCAACCGCTCTGTCATAAAATACAGACGAAGCCTTTACTGATGGAATATCCTTAAGCGCATTTTCAATCTGAATGCCTGCTTTCTCAATTGAATTCAGATCAGGTCCGTAAACTTTTAAACCCATTGGTGCCCGCATGCCTGTCGAGAGCATTACCAATCGCGTTTCTATGGGCTGCAACTTTGGCGCTGATGTCAAACCTGGAATATTAGTAACTTTAACTATCTCATTCCAAATGTCATCTGTCCTTTTAATCTGAGGTCTCCATTGCCTGAAATACTCGCCATTTTGATCCTGTACAAGGCTGTCAGACGGAATGACCCGAAACCCTTCTGATTTTGGATTGTATTTACCACCATTTTTCAGAAGATAATTTCCCGATTTATCCACTTTAAACTGTAGCCTGTGGCCGTCCTGATCGAGTATATATTCTGACCTGTAGTTGATTGTATTCTCGAACATCTGCACTGGCGCCGGATCAAGGGCTGAGCTTACACGTCCCCATTTACCCACTGCTACTTCCACCTCGGGAATGGCACCCAGCCTGGTATCGAGGATTCTTATGTATTCAAGATTCTTCTCAATTCCAGTATGTGGCATACTTGCCGGCATAAGAAGGAACGAACCCTCATTTAACGAAGGCATAAACTCCTTGCCTGTACCTGGGAAAGTCTTTACCGGATTGGTCCAGAACACCGTTTGCCGGATGCTCTTCCAGCCCATTTTTTCTGCACCACGGGCAAAAATCCCAAATGTCTTATCGAAACCAAGCCAGACAAGTAATCCGAAGATCAGCGTAAACCCTGGAATAATAAGAAATTCCCTTTTGTGATTGAGTGCAAACCGCATTATATCTTCATAATAACGGACCATTGACATCAATATTGCAAGGATCAAAGCAATCAGGCCACTGACAAACAGAAAATTAATAAAGACTGAGTTATGAGCACCCAGTGGCAGCCACTCCACTGTAAGATACCATGAAGCTACAAGCACTGCTATCGCAATGTTGATATAATCCGGCACCTCTCTCCGTAGTTCTGTCCAGCGATGGCTGAGTAAATTATTCATTCCAGCTGCGAGCAATGCCAATGCCGGCCAAATATGCCATGCAAAAACAATAAATATCCCGGCTGCTACCAACAAACTATTCCATATTTTACGGAGTCTGTTCGTATCAATGCGAATAGAAAAGAAGATATATGTTAAAGTTGGAAGCACAATAATCCCAAGCAGAAATGCTGATACAAGGGCAAATGTCTTAGTAAATGCCAATGGATGAAACAATTTTCCCTCCGATGCCTGCATGGCAAATACAGGCAGGAAGCTAACTATTGTCGTTGCGATCGAAGTAACAACAGCACCTCTGACTTCAGTTGTGGCCAGATAGATCACATCAAGCAGCCTCTTGCCACGAATTCCCTTGTTTTCAGGCATTTCGAGATGTCTGAGGATATTTTCAACATCGACAATACCAATATCCACCATTACGCCTATTGCAATTGCGATACCCGACAAAGCGACTATATTTGCCTCAACACCGAAAAGGCGCATCAGAATGAAGGTCATTAAAACACCTACGGGCAACAATCCTGCGACAATCAATGAGGCCCGAAGATTCATGACCAACACGATGATCACGAGTATGCTGATAAGAATTTCGTGTGACAACGCCGATTCCAGCGTTCCGATTGTCTCTCGAATAAGTCCGGTCCTGTCGTAAAACGGCACTATTGAAATCTTTGAAACCGAACCGTCAGGCAAAGTCTTCTGAGGTAGGCCACCCTCAATTTCCTTGATCTTATCTTTCACATTTGCAATTACTTCCATCGGATTGGAACCATAACGTGCTACAACAACAGCTCCGACGGTTTCGGCACCTCCCTTGTCAAGACCTCCGCGACGTGTGGCAGGACCAAAGGTCAGATGTGCCACATCCTTAATTCGAACCGGAACATTATCACGGACAGCAATAACAGATAATTCAAGATCTTCAAGGTTTTTCACATAGCCAAGACCACGAATGATGTACTCCACATTATTCAACTCCATGGTTTCAGCTCCGACATCAAGGTTACTTTTGCGAACCGCATTCATCACATCCATAACGGTTACACTGAATGCCTTGAGTGCTTCAGGGATTAAATCGACCTGGTACTCCTTAATAAAACCTCCAACCGAGGCAACTTCTGAAACTCCCTCTGCAGCTGACAATCCATATTTTACATAGAAATCCTGCACCGACCTAAGTTCCTGCGGATTCCACCCTCTATTCGGTTTGCCGGTTTTGGGATCGCGTCCCTCGAGGGTATACCAATAGATTTGTCCAAGCCCGGTAGCATCAGGCCCAAGAGAAGGCTGGACACCCTGAGGCAGGGTGCCTGAAGGCAGCGAGTTTAACTTTTCAAGAATACGGGACCGGCTCCAGTAAAACTCAATGTTGTCCTTGAAAATAATATAAATAAATGACATTCCGAACATCGACGTACTTCGAACAGTTTGAACACCAGGAATGCCCAATAAAGCAGTCGTCAAAGGGTAGGTCACCTGATCCTGAATATCTTTTGGAGACCGCCCCATCCATTCGGTGGCAACGATCTGTTGATTTTCTCCAATG
>CAINLJ010000057.1 GCA_903850335.1 uncultured Bacteroidia bacterium
AACCCGCTCTTTGAGCGCTTCCAGAACAACTTTGGACTTGAATTCTTTACTGAATTTTCTCCGACTTGTTGACATAAATTTTATTTTAAAGATGTAAATTTATATCTTAACTATCTGTCCTATTTTTGGGGAGTATTATACCCGGCAGGGAAGAGGCCGGGATTAAGAAAATTTAATTATAGATCTCAGAATATTTAAAGATTTAATCGTCGTCAGGTTAGTTCTTTGTTGTCGGGGTTTTTTCCTAATTGTTTTGCATTTATTTTTGATACGATTTTTCTACCGGTTTTTGCCTCAATTTCCTTTCGGGTATTACCGGCAATTGTTCCGCCTTGTTTGGCTATCTTTCTGTTTTGGGGAAATGTTTTTGGTTTCTTCTCCTTTGATATTTCGGTAGTGGTGGCTTCTGCCAACATATTAAGCACCAATTCAAGATTGGTCATATGGTCACGAAGGTTTTCTTTTTTCAGATCTTTGAATTGCTTATACTGTTTGGTTGTAAGCCCACTCCAGGCACTGGTGATATCATCAGTAAGAATTGCAAATTCATTTCCTTTTTGAACTCCCCGATTTTCCCATTCGTCGGTAAGTTCTTTACGGATTTCGATACTTTTTAGCCGCTGGTTGATCCATTCTTTGGAGTATCCCTTACGCAAATAGGTTTCCATGAGCCTGTCAATGCCTATTTCCGGATCTTCCATTTCATCAATGCGCTCGCGGGCAACATTGGCTATCCATACCTTAAGGGGTTCGGCTTTTGGTGAAGGAATTGATTGGATTAATCGAAAAAGTTGTTCAGTATCAGCAACATCTGTTTTATAAAATTTACCATCAGATGATTGCATTTTCAGTTGGTTACAATTTGTAACCAACTGGCTACCTTCTTTTATTAATCTATGCTTTAATACTTTCCAATAGTTATTCGGATTGGGACTATCCGTTAATACCCCAACCACATCGACAATAGAGAAATACCATTTCTCCTGTTCGTTATCCCAGACTGAACGAACCTGCTTTTGCTCAAAAAGCTTGATTGATGTCTCTTTACTCATGCTATATGATGTTATTCAATTAATTGCCCAACCTTATTTACAACCCTATATTCAAGGTCGTCAAATTCATCAAAATGTGCCTTGCCACACTTGATTTTAAGTTGTTCGTCTCCGCTTAATTTGGATAAATCAACCCGAGGGGTACCTGTATCTTTGGTTTCAGCAACGAAATAAATTTTCTTATCATCCTCAAAAACTATAGCCCAATCAGGATTGTAATTACCTATTGGTGTAGGAATTTTGAACCAATTTGGTAGTTTAAAGTAAAATTTAACCTGGTCACTAGATTCACAATCTTTGGCAAATTGACTTTCAACTCCGGAATCCAATGGCATAAACTCTTCATAAATGGTCTTTGCCGGGTCAGATACCTTGAATGAAAAATCATTGAGGTATACTTCTAATTCCTGTGCTTCGAACAATGCCATTTCGTATTCTGAAGTTCCAATTTTTTGATATTTTATGCCATCGATCATAAGTTCGAACAACGTTCGCTTAATCGTTTGCGAGGCTAAGTCTAAGAATAACTGAGGGTTAATTAAAATATCGTTTATTCTTCCCGATCTGCTTAAAATAGCCTGAATGGTAGACCTTGTTAATTCTGTTTTGCTTTGAATGTATCCAAGTACATCAGGGATTTTCCAGGAGTAAGTGTCATAAGATTCAATTTTATCACCTAAGTAAGACGTTCCAACACCTTCCTCTGACATATTTAAAGATACTTTTGTCGAACGAATTGAAGGGGATTTAATTTCGGGTATTTCCAGTATAGCTTTCGATGCTGAATCGATCAGATCGTTTGTTAAATAATCCACCCGGTAGGTTGTTTTCTTTTTAATCTTCTCCCAAATCTCGAGGAATTTTGGATCCGCCTCAAAACCTTTCCTGTAATTAATCGCCGTCCGCTCGCGCTTATTTTTAATACGACCTTTAAATTCAACTCCACAATCGTCTTCAATTTCTTTTTGTAATGCTTTGGCAAAATCGTTATATGATTCATTGGCCACAACTGTGAGACGATTTATGTTTTGGTCGTAAATCCTTCTGCCACTTTGATCGACAGCCAAACGTAATCCTCTGCCTATTTCCTGACGCTTTTTAATCTCTGATTTTGTTTCATTTAGTGTACAGATTTGAAAAACATTGGGATTATCCCACCCTTCGCGCAATGCAGAGTGCGAAAAGATAAAACGCAATGGATTCTCAATATCCAGTAGTTTTTCCTTGTCTTTCATAATCAGATTATACGTATCATCATCGGCTTGTGTTTCGCCGGATGTATCTTTCATTTTACCCTTTTTATCTTGCGAAAAATAGCCGTTATGAATTTGCTCAATCGGGAATTTATCCAATGATTTAAAATGAGATTTAGAAACAAACTCTGCGTAAATTTCTTCAAACCATTTCGCAAACTTACCATGTCCCGGATTTCCTGTTTCATCGTATTGCCGATAGTTTGCAACCCTGTCAATGAAGAAAAGTGATAACACTTTAATTCCTTTAGGATTCAGTCGAATTTCTTTTTTCAGGTGTTCTTCAACGGTTTTACGAATTTGGAATTTCATTACTTCATCTGTCAAACCACCCTGAGTGTCACCCTTGTACAATATATTGCCATTAGAAAGTGAAATGCAGTTATTTGCTGCATCAATTTCTTCAATGATATACCCTTCTGAATATATTTCCCGTTCGTTTGACAGTTTATAAAGGTCATCGCCAACTTTGACGGCGACTGATTTCTTCTTTACACCTCCTGTGTCGTTTGAATTAATTGAAATCTTTGCTGTCACCTTTGTTTTAGTGGCAGTAATTGATTCAACAGACACAAAAGCATCATTAAATGCATTTTCTTCAACAATGGAGTCAACCTCAATTTGTTTAACCAAACCAAGGTCGTACGCTTTAACCGGATTAAGGCTGTATGTTAAATTGTATTGATTTTTGTGAGTTGCGGAGTAGCGTAGCGTACAAAGTGGTTTTAAATTTTCGATTGCAGTTGCACGTTTCTCCGTTTCCATATTTTGCGGTTCGTCAACTATCACAAAGGGATTGGTCGATTGAATAAACTCTACGGGTCGCTGTCCATTTAACTTATCGTTCGGTTTATTGATAATATTTTCATCTTTGGCAAAAGCATCAATATTGATAACTAAAATCTCAATGTTATTGCCTGTTGCAAAACCTCTTAAGGATGAAACTTTTGCGCTGTCATATACCTGAAAATGAACAGGAACATTGTCGTACAGGTTTTGGAAATGCTCGTGGGTAATTTCAAGGTTTTTCAAAACCCCTTCACGAATGGCTACCGATGGTACAACAATTACATATTTCTTGAAACCATACTGCTTAAACAATTCGTAAATAGTTCTTAAGTATACGTATGTTTTACCGGTGCCCGTTTCCATTTCGACAGAAAAGTGCATCCCATCCAGCTGATTGGCTTTGGATATTTCATTTTCAATTTGAATTATCTGAAGATTCGAAAGAATTTGTTGCTCAGACAATATCAGGTTATTACCAACGCCGTTAATCAATCTTAAAGTTGCCTTTTCATTTAACTGATATTCGGTAATTGAATCCTCCATTGGCTGACCTTCAAACAAGCCAGTGATTGACTTTATCGCATCATGCTGGTATTGGAGATTGGATTCGAACGTTAGCTTCATTGTTTCAATGCCTTTCGTTGATCGATTCTTTCTTTTGCTTCAACTAACAAAAGATGCAATTTTTGTTCCAATTCGATTTTGGGGGGAAGATCCGTCCAATATTCCGCAACTACAATGCTGTCTTTATGCATTTCGAGCAACTCAATTTGTTCGGTGCTTTTACCGGTGCAAAGTATCAATCCAATAGGGCTGTTTTCATCTTCATGCCTATCGTATTTGTCGAGCCATTTAAGATAAAGTTCCATCTGCCCTTTATAAGCAGCCTTAAATTTTCCGATTTTTAATTCAATGGCTACCAGGCGTTTTAATTTTCTATGAAAAAAAAGCAAATCCAAATAAAAATCTTCGTTGTCGATTATCATACGCTTTTGGCGTTCAACAAAGGTAAATCCCTTGCCCAGTTCAAGAATAAACTGTTCCAGTTCCTTTAGGATTGCCGATTCCAAATCGTTTTCAAGATATCCCTCTTTAAGCCCCAAAAAGTCTAAAAAATAGGGATCTTTAAATGTATGTTGTAATTCAGGCATATTTAATGAAACTTGAACATTGGCTATCTCACCACGTTCGTAAGCTTTTTGCTCTATTTGTTTGCGAGTTTCTCTAATGCTCCAGTACTCTTCGGCTATTTTCTGTGCATAATACATTCTTGCCTCACTGCTTTTAATTGGCAATAATTCCACAAAATGCGACCAACTCAATTGTTGTGCCAGTGGCAAGACAATTTCGAAATCGGTAAAAAGTTCAGAAAACTGCATCATTCTGCGTAAATTTCTTTCCTCAAAGCTTTTTCCATAAACTTGTTTCAATTGTGTCGACAGTGTCGACACAATCTCTTTTGCATATTCAGCTCGCTGATTATTAAGAATATGCTCATTTATTTTTTTGCCAACTTGCCAATATACCAAAGTAATGGTGCTATTGACTTGTTTAACCAATTGATTTTTACCTTGTTCGATAATATGAGCAAGGTCGTGAAACAACATTACGTCTAAATGCATGCTCATAAGTTATATGGTTTTAAATTCAATACCGGCATCTTTCATTTGCAATGCAGTATTGGTTTTCAATTGGTCGTTTCCGGTGAAAAGTCGGTCTAAAGCAATAACCTTTTGTGGTTGTTCTTTTAAAACTGAATCGACAATTTCTTGAGTGGCGTTTTCTAGCATAAAAATCAACTCATTATCGTTAATGCAATAATACCCCAAGGTATCACTCTGGGATGCAGGCTTGTGCTCAATCTTACTGTTCAGGTCTTTGCCACTTTTAAGAAGCAATTCGTAAACCATATTTTCAATGGTTGCAGATTCAGAAACCGGATCAACAAACAATTTCATTTGTTCTTCAAGTGCATTGGCATCTTTACCAATAATTTGTTGCCATTGTTTAAAGTTGCTGTCAGAGAGTTTTAGGACTTTAAAACCCGTATCCTGAACTTTAAGTTTTTCAATTTCTAATTCCAGATTTTTTATTTGTTCCAACTTCTCTTCTGTTGGCAATTCACCTTCTAATTTTTGGATCTGTTGTTCATAATTTAAGATTTTAGATTCTATATCTTGACCTATCATCTTAGCAGCTCTGCGGATTCGTTCTTTGGCTATATCTGCGATGGTAATATAACCAGCTTTGGAGGCTTCACTCTTTTCAGCGCAAAGTTCAGGTAATTGAACACAAATATACTTTCGGCGGCCTCCATCTTCTTTGTTTAAATCCATAACGGCATGGGCGGTGGTACCAGAACCGGAAAAAAAATCGAGGATTAAGTCATTTTCATCACAAGAAATTGTAATTACTCTTTTCAACAATCTTGTAGGCTTTGGTGTATCAAAAGGAGGTTTTTCAAAGAGGTTTTTAATTTCCTTCCTCGCTTCATCATTATGACCACAGTCGTCATAACTCCAATACGTAATTGGAACCACGCCTTGTTGCACTTCATTTAAATATCTCTTTAATTGGGGTGCTCCATTATCATTTTGACCAAAAAATATTCGTTTTTCATCAATCCATTTTAATATTGTTTCTTTATTTGTCATCCAGCACCTACCATTTGAAGGAAGAAAATCAACACCAGTTTTTGGATTAGTAATAGGGTAATCATAATTGGCTGAATATGTTTTTACGGTCAGGTTATCTGATCGCCATAGTCCCATTCCATCATTACTGTCATATTTATATAAAGAATCCTGTTTGTCAGTTCTCGGTAATAATTTTCTCTGATAATGCTCTGACTTTTGATAAACTAAAATGTAATCTAATACATTTGAAAATGTCTTTACATCATTAGCAGAGGCATAATTTTTATGCCAAGAAATATTAGCCACAAAATTTTCCTCTCCAAATACCTCATTCATTAACAATTTTAGATTGTGTATCTCATTATCGTCAATGGAAACGAAAATAACGCCATCTTCACGAAGTAAATTTTTAGCCAAAAACATGCGAGGATACATCATATTTAGCCAATTACTGTGGTATTGTCCATTTTCCTTGCTGTTTTTACGGAAAATACCGTCACGCGTCATATAACCTTCTTCGTCTTTGTCGCCAACGCGTTTTAAGTATTCGTCTTTAGTTTCTGAAAATTTATCGGGATAGATAAAGGAATCATTTCCTGTATTGTAAGGTGGGTCAATGTAAATTAATTTCACTTTACCGAAGTAACTTTTTTGCAGCACTTTCAGCACTTCAAGGTTTTCGCCTTCAATAAATATGTTTTCAGTTTGATTATAGTTAATTGATTCCTCCTCTGCTGGAATCAGTGTTCCTGTGCTCGGAATTTGCAATACTTTAAACGCTTCGCTTTTGCCAGCCCAATTTAAAACATAACGCTCGTTGCTAAAGGTAATATCTTCACCTAGCGTGGCTTTTAACTTTTCCCAATCAATTCTTCCTTCGCTAAATGCCTCCGGTAGTAATTCTTGTAATTGTTGCAGTTTAATTTTGTCAGGTGTAAGGCTCTGTCCATCCATCATCTATTGTTTTACTATAGGCTATTAATTCTACAAATTTACATTTTTATAGAGTTATCCAATCTGGTAAAAATGTTTATTATGGATGGTTTTGATAGATAAATTAATCCCATATATGCTATTTTTAGATGTACTGACTGTTATCACTCACATCTTAAAATAAGAGAAATGAACAAAAAAGACCCCGAAGGGCCTTCTTTTATAAAACCATTTCAGCAACAGGAGCTGGTTCCAATTTTTGATTAATCATATAATTAACAGCATTTTGTGCCTGAGCTGCTGCCATTACCAGAATCTTGGGATCATCTTTGAATGTTCTGATCCAGCTTTTGATATAAGCAACGTTATTTTGAATGGTTTCCTGTTGAATTCCCGTTATTCCACAAAGATAAGCGGCACCCATTTCGGCAACGAGCTCTTCTTGAGAATAAAAATAATCCTGGGAACCGAATTGATGATCCTTCATCTTCTCATGCCGTCCAAGCCTGGAAGGGTGACCCGTACAATGGGTAAGTTCATGATATAGAACGGAATAGCACTGTTCATCATGAAAAAAAGTTCTTTGAGGAGGCATTCCAACCGTATCAGTTATCGGATTGTAGTAAGCATGATCTTCATTCCAGTCAATTTTTGGACAATCTTTCCACTCATAGATCAGCTTTTCTGCAGCATCGATGGAATTAAAATCGTGATCATAAGCTTCAGTTTCCGGATTCTTCTTAGGATCTATTCCTTCGGTTTGTGAAAAGTTAAAGACGTTGTAGTACCGGAGAAATGGAGTTTTCTTAGTGCTACCATCTTTCTCCAGAGATTCAAATAGTTTCCAGAAAACAACCAGCGTTGATTTCTCTCCTTTTCTGACGGTGCCACCAAGAGCCCTGGCCTGTTCAAAAGTCATGTAGAAAGGAGAATCAAATTTCAGGCAGAGAAGCATCCAGAAATTAATTCCGGTGTAAGGCCGGTTTGAGATCATGTTTCGGGGCATCCCATTTTGAGATCTCCAGGGGATTTGCCACGGTACCACTCCTGAATCGAGAAGATCAATAATTTTCTGTGTAACCAATTCATACAGATCAGTTTTATTCATTGTTTTTGCTGTTGCCCTACAGACTTGTTTTGGCATCCGTTATTAAACAGACTTTATCTGGCTCGCCGGTGAATTTGAACCGGTTCACATTGAGCTGGGCGGATTCAGTCAAGGGTGAATGTCAAATTTCCAACTGATCATTGAGCGGAGCCGAAATGATGTTGGAAATTTGACCGAACACGAAGTGCCGGAAGGCGTTGCTCCAAAAGAACAAACCTTCAACGCCGGTCGGCCCTTTACTCTTCCGGACAGCGATCAATATCTTTGGAGAAAATTGGAGGAGAGAATACCAGTCAGACCAGATAGCGTGTAATTACTTGTCAGTCTCAAACCAGGTCACGCCAGAATTCCCTTTTTCTTTATGAGAATGATGGTATCCCTTGGTTGTAAACAAAGGGCGTGGCTCAGGTTTTAACCGGTCACCAGCAGGATTAAGCATGGTTGGATCATTAAAGTCATGGATATTCACTAATTCAGATAAAGGATAACCATTTAGATCCTCGGAAGGGTAGGGAAGAAGGAGTCTAAGGAAGTCGGACAAATGGGCAGAGGATTTAATCCATTGGCGTTCGCCGGACCGTAAAAGTATAACCGGCATACGCTTAACTCCAACTGAGCGCATCAGCTCATTGGCAACGGTTGTGATTATGGCGAATCCTGTAACCAGCTCTCCTGATTCCGGATTTTTCCAGGTGTCATGGATTCCGGCCATTGCAAAAGGCCTGTTTTTATTCTGTAGAAAGAA
>CAINLJ010000058.1 GCA_903850335.1 uncultured Bacteroidia bacterium
CAGGATGAAACCTGGCAGCCGAATAGTTATAAAAGATCCGGAACATTTCATAAGGAAAGTGGTGGCAAATGGCTAAGCTTTTCAATTCATAGTTATACAAACGTTTCTTATAATTCGGATGAAGTCTATCTGAAACTAATCATAAGAAACCGGAAAGAGTCACCGTTATCGTTAACGGTGATCCCGCAGCAGATAGCAGCTCAAATGATTTGTGACGGAATGAAAGGTTCAGATAGTCCAAAACAGGTTGATCCGTTTACATTTGGTAGTGATCAAATGAAGGCAACAGTATCCTCTGATATTGAAAAAATTAGTGATAAAGGTTTCGAGCTGACTTTGCCTCCGGGTGAATATGTAACGGCCTGTTTTGCAGTTAAATTTTATCCGGCAAATCAAAAACCACCTGAGGTTATTCAGAAGGATATTTCGGTTAGAATGGAGGCAGCAGATCAGGTAACGAGGCAAAAACTTAGGTGGGCCTACGAAAACATCCCTAAGCTTGAGAGTTCCAACAAGAAGGTAAAGGAGTATTATTATCGATGTCTGCTGTCCGTATTAATGAGTAGATACGAAAATCCGAAATATATCACAAATCCATTTTGGGCTGTGGGATACTGGCCGTTTACTATCAGCTGGGATACCTCTTATGCTTCAGATGTGTTGGCGATGCTTGATCCTCAAAGTCTTAAGGAGGCGATTCTAACTGATTTCCGGGAGGTAAAGATGAAGAAAACTTATGTAAGCTGGAAAGGTGCCGAGTGGGAAAATCTGTATATCCAGGAGCCTTTCGCTTTGCAGATTATGATAGAGGCATATTTAAGGCACACAGGGGATTTTAATCTGTTTACAGAGAAGGCAGGAGATATAACAGTTTGGCAGGGGATGCAACAATGGGTTAATGAATTAAAAACCCACTATACAAATAGTCAAGGTCTGATGGATGTAGGTTATGATACACAGAAAATCATTGAAATCCGAACTGACGGTTATAACCATGTTGTTCCTATTGTAAATGTCCTGTCCGCCCATCTATTTTACCGGATGTCGGAATGGGCAATAGCTCTGAATGATAAGAATAGCGAGCTTTATCTTAAGGATGCAGTTAAGCTGAAGGAGTTGATGAACCGGCACCTCTGGAACGAAAAGTCAGGTTGGTTTGACAACTTATATCCGGATGGAACTAAGGAATCGATTTGGACCGATCATCTTTTTGATGCTCTTGGTACTGATTATTTAGCTGGTAATCAAGTGAATAAATTAGTGAGCCATCTTACGGAAGGAGTCTTTCTGGGTAAGTTTGGAATCTACTCTATAGCAAGAAACGACAGTGTTCACTGGGATTTAATTGATTCAGACTGGGGAGGAGGCGGACAATATGCGGGTATGCCGGGAAGAATATCAAGAAATTTGTACAAACAGGGATTTTCTGAATTAGGATGGGATATCCTGAAACGCAATATGGGTTATATAGACTATTTCCCCTATCTGCCTCAGAATCCACGAACCGATGTCCCGATTCAGGACCGGTCATCCATGCCCCTTGAAATCTCTGCAGGGGCAGGGATCGAAGCAATTATCTTCGGAACATTTGGCATAAGCATTAATAAAGACACTTTAACAATCAAGCCAAATACACACAAGGAGATGGGTGAATCTACACTTCGTGATTTTAAATTCAGGGGAAAATCATATACAATTGAAATTGGAAAACAATTTTTTTCAGTTTATCAGGATGGAAGATTGATCGTCTCGAAGCTTTTTGGGGAATCAGTTGTCCTGGCTAACAAGTAATACTTATAATCTCCAATACTGTCTGCCAGGCATTAATGGAATCATGCGAGGTAACAATAAGAGGTGAAACTCTAAACTTTTGACTGTTAAATTTCGAATAATACAGAATAGTATGATTTACAAATATATCAAACCATTCATCGTTTTGTTTTTCCTCCCTTTACTGCTTTTGGGGCAGGAAAGGTCTCTTACAACACAGGAAAATATTCTGAACTGGGAGAAACTGAAATATGGCATGTTCATCCATTTCAACATGAATACTTTTGCACATGCTGAGTATGACAACGGAAAGATGCCGGCAATGGCTTTTGCTCCGGAGAAGCTTGATGTTGATCAATGGATCCGGACCGCCAAAGATGCCGGGATGAAATATGCAGTACTCACGGCAAAGCATACCGGGGGGTTCTGCCTGTGGGATAGCAAGGTGTCATGGAAAGGAAAAGAATATGATTATGATATCGCCGCGTCGGGTTACAGAAAGGATATTGTAGGCCAATTTATGATCAGCTGCGGTAAATATGGTATAAAACCTGCTCTGTATTATTGTTTATGGGACGATCACAACCAACCAGGGTCATCAAAAGATGAGTATTTTCAACTTGTAAAAGATCAGATAACCGAACTTGTCTCAAGGTATAAAGGGCTTGTCGAGATCTGGATAGATATTCCCTCCATACTGTTTCCAGATCAAAGGTCTGAGTTATATAAAATAGTTAAATCGCATCAGCCTGAATGCCTTGTCACATGTAATAATGGTTTCACTGACGGCACTGTCATGGCAAATTTTCCGGCAGATATCACAAATGGGGAGCGTACACTTCCACCCGCAACCGGTCATAATCCTGTCCGCGAAATCGACGGAAAAAAGTACTATATTCCCATGGAGGTTTGCCAGACAATTAACCAAAACTGGTTTTGGATGACCGGAGATGTAACAAAATCAGTAAGGACACTCTACTACTGGTATCATGAAACAACAAAGAGAGGAGCAAACCTGCTTCTTGATGTTCCGCCAGATCTTTCCGGAAGGATTCCACAAAACCTCGTTGACAGGTTGCAGGACCTGAATAAAGTGATCGATATTCCCGATAAAATGCCTCCGCTCCAAACACTCAGCGGATACTGTACGGTACAGGCATCCAGCCTGGCTGACAATCGTGTTGAATATCTGCCGGAATGTGCAGTTGACGAGGATTTTAACACAAGATGGCTGGCGAGTACCCAAGATTCGCTGCCGACCCTTACAATTGATCTGGGTGCATTTAAACGATTTAATACAGTTGTACTTTCTGAGCCGTACAAAGCTCATATACAGTCATTCCAAATACAATATCTTCAGGAAGGTGCCTGGAAGACTCTGTTTAACGGTTCTCAGATCGGGCAGAAATTTACCAAACAGTTTCCACCTGTTGAAAGCAAGATGATCCGTATAAGAATTACTAAATTCAACACTGGTGAAAATCCATTCAACGTAATCTCTGTCCCCGGAAAGCCTGTCCCAATTGAGGGAGTTACACTTTCAGAGTTTCAGGTTTTAAATACTGACCTGGATAATCAGGACTATATGAACGCATACCTCCCAGGTCGGGAATACTTTTTTTTAAGAAGTGGAAATTTGAAAATGATTATTCAGGCAGATAAAATCAGTACAGGACCAGCTTTTACCTATATGCTTTTTGATGCGGAAAATCCCGGACAGACGGCCAGAAAAGTAAATGCCCTTAACTATATTCCCGGTACAAACTTTTCCCAAACAGCACTAAGGATAATACTTGGTAATGTGCAGTTTTCGTCTATTGGTCAGAATTCAGAAGCCAGGTGGATTACTTTGAAAGGTAATCCTGCAGTGGAATTAAAGTGGTGGGCGGGTGGTATTTCTGTTACAGAAACCTTTTCGGTGTCAGATAAAAAAGGAACTTTTTCACATCGGATATCTTTGAAAAATGCGGACCTGGCCGGTAATGATACCCTTATGATTAGTGGTCCCGAAGGATACCCGGAATCGGAGAGAATCCCGATAAAAATGGGTGAAACGGTCAATCTGGATCGGGAGATTTTCTTAACAGGTAGTGAAACAAGGACAAATCAAAGTGTTCAGTCTAAGGTCAGATCAACAGTCTCAACATCTGATTCACTTATTAATTCACTTTACAAAAATGCCTCATTTTCCTTACCGGGGATGGTGTCTGAAAACGGACGTATGGATGCCGGTGTCTTTGAGTACGGCAATCAGTGGGTCCGGGACGGTTCGAATGTGGCGATGGGTCTGATCTATAGCGGAGCGTTTGAAAATGCCAAAGGGATATTAACCTATATTCTTTCAGACCTTGTTTCTGATGAAGGAACTACGGTAATCGCAGGCGGATTTGATGAGCCGGATCGGGAAGAGTTTGATCAGATGGGTGTCTTGATGAATTGTCTGAAGCTTTACTTTGACTGGACTGGTGACAAATCCCTGTTTACAATGTATCAAAAGAAGATTCTGAAACTGATAGAACGCCCTTTAAATCCTGCATTCCGAGATTCGACGGGAATGGTTCACAATCGCCGGGAATTCTGGGAACGAACGTTCAGTGATGCCTATGAATTAGCTTATCAGACTTATATGATTCAGGGATTGAGGGATGCTGCGGATCTTTCAGTATTACTTGGAGTCCCTGATAAGGCAGAATACTGGATGAAAACGGCTGATAATTTCCTGAATTCAATGCTTCATCACCCATCTATGTCGTTGGTTGACAAAGGTGTCCTTATCAAGAGGCGAAATATAAATGGCGAAATAGCAGACCTTACTGCCGGACGCGAAACATCTTACAAAAATGATGCTCCGTTTACGACCGAATATTATCACAGGTTGAATCCCGATGCAACTTATGCATTACCAATTTTGCTTGGAATCATCGGGCCACACTCTTCCCTTGCCACAAAATCACTCGATAAACTCGAAGTAATATGGAATGCCCGCTGGAATGTTGGGGGCTACGAAAGGTACCACTCCAGTTCACAGCTCGATCAGCCAGGACCATGGACCTTTGGAACAGCATTTATCGCCAGAGCCCAGCATGATGCCGGCCTTCAGGATCGCAGTCGCCGCTCTCTGCAATGGCTTCACGATATACAGGGAGGCAATTCCGGCGCCTGGTTTGAAGAGATCCCATTGAACTTCAGTCAGATTCCCTGGTCTGGCATTGTTCCCTGGACCTCTGCAGAGGTCACCTCATTTGTTATAAGGCATTGGCTTGGAGTGAAAGTATCAGGTGAATTTTTGATCATCAGTCCTAACTTTTACCCCAACACAAAATATGCATCAGTAGATCTGAGATTCAGGTCTGCCAGATTAAAGATTGAAATCAATCCTGATTGGCAGAAACAGGGATTAACCGTCAACGGGAAACTGGTTAAATGTGGTCCTGAGGGAAAATGTAAATTATTAATTTCTGATTTACAGGGAATAACAAATGTAAAATAAGAAACTATGAGAAAGATTACGACTCTTCTCTTCATCTTTATTTTGGTCCTGTTTTTTCCGGATACCGTCAGGAGCGGGATTGCCTTTAAGAATATTGAACCAACCGTGTTCTTTCAAAAACAGGTAAGGAATGAACCATTAAAACAACTTGTTGTAATCAGCATTTTAAATGATTCGAAGGAGGGAGATTTCGAAATAAGAGTAAGTGATAATAATCATATCATTCATACTCATTACCTAAAATCGATTCACGTTGGTGAAAGTAAAAATGAAATTTTTATCCCTGATCTTAAAGTTCCTACTACTCTGGAATTTAAGTTATTAACAGGTGATGGACGCGAACTGGATAAAAAAATGGTTGAATGGAAGCCTCAAAAGAAGTGGACAATTTATCATGTGGCATATTCTCACCACGATATGGGATATGCTGATTACTTTCATCTTATGCGTCGTGATGTAAGGGAATTGGGAATTGAACTGGCTCTTGAATATTGTAAACTTACAGACAACTGGGACAAGGAAAGTCAATACCGTTGGACAATCGAGACTTCAGAACCATTGGCACGCTGGATCCGAAATGCACCGACCGAAAAGGTTGAAGAACTGGTAGCCCGGATAAAGGAGGGACGGATTGAACTGGGAGCCATTCACAACTCGGTTAACGTTGAAATGCTTAATGCAGAGTCCCTGGCAAGACTGTTTTATACCCCAAACAGATATGTTGTCGATATGTTGGGAATTGAACCACGGAAAATGGCTTTACTGGATGACGTAGAGGGATTCCCCAGGTCGTTACCTCTCTATACAAAGGAAGCCGGATTGAAATATTTTTTCCATGGCCGGAATAATGGTGAGGATCAAATGAGACCAGCGTCGTTTAACGCGTTTTATAAATGGCTTTCTCCTGATAATGATAAGGATAATATGACATGGTTTCAGACAACACATTACCACTGCAGTGTCCACGCCGGTGACTTTGCAGAGGGTAAAATGTCAGTTATTCAGGATATTCTAAAAAAATATGAAGAAAAAAACTGGCCATTGAATTGCGTCATGTTCAAAGAATGCTGGGACTTTAGTCTACCCGTTTTCGATAATTCAATTATCATCAATAGCTGGAATAAAAAATGGGAGTATCCAAAAGTTATCAATTCCACTATGACAATGTTCTTTGAGGATGGAACCTCACAATTGAAGCCGGAGAATACTTTTGTCTTTGATAAGGATGCTCCGAATTCCTGGGTAGACGAGCATTATGCAGATTTTAAATCTACTTCACAGGCGCGCCTGTTAAGTAATAAGCTTGTTGAAGTTGAGTCATTTGGCTCTTTTGCATCGGCGGCAGGTGCAAAGGGATCTACCCGGGAGGATATCTGGGCAGGCTACAATAATCTCCTGAACTTCGATGAACATACAATGGGAGCCTATTCCGAAGGCCTGGTACAGGCGCCTGTAACTTTAAAAAACCCCGAAGCCAGTCTTGAATGTTACTATGAAACTGAATACTCCATGCATGGTGCATTTGTTACGGATGCAAAAAGATATATTGAAAAAGCCAATGACAAAGTAAATCAGCAATTTGAAGAATTAATCAAGACTAATACAGACTCAACACTCGCTGTTTTTAATCCCCTGGCTTTTGACAGAACGGATGTCGTTCACCTTAAAAATATCACCTATGATTTTCAGCTGATCGATAATGTTACCAACGCGACTGTCCCCATCCAAAAACTTCCGGATAACTCAATTATCTTTATTGCACATGACATTCCTTCAATGGGTTATAAAACCTACAGAATTGCAAAGAAATCCTTGCCTTCAATATCCCGGTTAATGGAAGATAAGACAAAACTTGAGAACAGATTTTATAAACTTCAATTTGATCTTAAAACAGGAAGTATTTCAAGTATTTTGGACAAGGAACTGAATAAGGAACTTGTTGATCCCAAAGCTGAATATAAACTGGGTGAGTATTTGTATAACTATGCAGAGGAAAAGGAAAAGGATTTTCGGATCGAATCTGCATCGCTCTCGCAATCACAAGGTCCTGTTTCTGATGTTATGGTGGCTGATATAAAGGCTAAAGGGGTAAGGGAAATGCGACAAATGATTATCCTTTACAATGATATTAAGCGGATTGACTTTGTTGTAAGCATGGATAAAAGTCCGTCAATGCGTCGGCATGAGGATTATAAATCATACACCTCCTGGGGGAAAGAATCAGTATTTTTCGCATTCCCCTTTAATGTACCTGAATTTACAATCAGACATGATCTGCCCGGGACTGTAGTGGAACCAATTGCCGGTCAGAGTGAGGGCTCTACAACGAGTCACTATGGAATTCAAAGTTTTTCTGATATCTCGGGAAATAATTTTGGAATAACACTTGCCACTGCTGAATGTGGTTTAATAGAATATGGTTATCCCCGCCACTCTCAACTCTGGGTGAATGAATCAATTCTTAAAAAGCCAGAAAAAAGTTATATGTTTCTTTATCCAATGAATAATTGGTTCGGAACAAATATTCAGGTAGACCAGAGAGGTAAAACAAAAATGACCTGGAGTATATCCAGCCATAGTGGGAATTGGATTGATGGAAGAGCTTACATAAAAGGAGAGGAAATATCACATCCTTTATATGCAATAAAGTTGAAGAATTTAAATAATCCCGGAAAATTACCTGCCGGTCAGGTCAGTTTTCTTCGGATTGATAAAGAAAATATCGTTATAAGTACTATAAAACCTGCGGAGATAAATGGACACGGATATATCTTACGTGTGAACGAAGTCTGTGGCCATACATCTGATGTAACGGTAACTTTCCCGTTATTACCGAAAATTGACAAGGCAGAAGAGACCAATTTGATTGAGGTTGACAAGGGAATTCCAATAAAGATTGTCGGTAATAGTCTGAAATTTAAAATGAACGGATTCGGATTAAAAACAATCAGGTTTACTGGAGATAGTCCTTTAGCTCAGGTGCAGAACCTAAGTTTAATGGCAGTAGCTGATATGCAGGTTGATTTGAAATGGAAAAATAATTCCGGCAATGTAATCTGCTATAATATTTATCGCGATGCAATGCCAGGCTTTACTCCTGGTCTGCGCAATTTAGTTGGCAGAGCTGAAACTAATGGATTTTCTGATCGCCCGGCAACAAAGTCATTTGGATGGGGTAGTAAACTGGAACCAAATACAACTTATTATTACAAAGTCAGCGCTGTTAACAGTCAAAATAATGAAGGTCCTTTATCATCTGAAATTAAGGTAGTTACGTCTGATCCACTCTTAAAGAACTGTGCACCTTCCCCTGTTTTAGGGCTACGGGGATATCTGGTTTCTAATGTTGGACATAATCGCTTTGCCGCAATGTGGTTCCATTCAAATCCGGAATCGGATATAAAGTGTTACCGGATTTTTAAAAGTACGAAGAACGGGTTTAAACCTGAGGAGGCCGATTCGTTTGAAGATCTTGACGTTTCACTTGTATATAAACATACGACCCCACATGGCTTCAAAACTGTATATAGGCATTTGTATGAATATGATGCTCAGGTATATACAGATGAAAATGTTGAATCCGGAAAAACTTATTATTATAAGGTTCTTGCCATAGACAAAATGGGAAAATCCGGTCTGGTTTCTGATGAAGTATCTGTTACTATTGAACCTGATAATTTCCCGGATGTCCAGGCTCAGTCAACTCTGGAATCCAATATTCCATTTAAGGCCCTTGACGGATCTGATACCCCGGAATCTTCATGGATATCAGAAAAATACGGGGGAGGAACAAAGGCAAACCCTGTTGATGTCTGGTGGATTGCTAGATTTCATGATGCTTTAAAAATGAAAGGATTAAATATTGTTACTGACATTCGTGATTCAATTCCTGTTGCCGAAAAATACAAAGTTGAATATCTTTACAGAGGTCAGTGGAATGCCGCAACATCCAGCTTCGTTTCAACGGAAAGAAAAGTCATCGTTAATTTTGGAGAGCCTAAAAAAATTGAAGGCATCAGAATTTCAGTAAAAGGGATGGATCTTCCAGCTTCATCCAAGGCTGATCTTGGTGGTTTTGTGCGTTTGAGTGAGGTTAAAATGATCAATGAAGAAAATAAAGTGGTTCCAATACGGCAAATGGCTGTTGAAAATTAATATTTAACTTTTTAAGTATGAAAAAATTTGGATGGTTAATTCTGTTACCTTTCCTCGTGGGTCTTCGGCCTGACGTAAATAAACGAGACATTACAGTATTTATTTCAGGAGTTGACAATTATAAAATCTATCGTATACCAGCAGTCATAAAGGCACCGGATGGGGATTTACTGGCCTTTGCCGAAGGCCGGAAAAACGGATCTGATGATTTCGGGCATATCGAAATCGTGATGAAACGGAGCAAAGACAAGGGGAAAACCTGGGGTAATATGACTGTTGTTGCCAGCAATGGAGATTTACAGGCTGGAAATCCTGCTCCGGTTGTCGATTATTTAGACCCGGATTATCCTCAAGGCCGGATATTTCTCTTTTATAATACCGGAAATAATCATGAAGGTGAGATTAGAAAAGGGAAGGGAATACGGGAAGTATATTATAAAACATCAACAGATGGGGGTTTTTCATGGTCCAATCCTGTAAATATTACCAGACAGGTCCACAAACCCAATCAGCCCGGTATAAATCCTGCCTATAATTTTGAAGAAGACTGGCGGTCGTATGCCAATACCCCCGGACATGCGATGCAATTTAATGCGTCGAAATACAAAGGCCGTATTTTTGTTGCTGCAAATCACTCAAAGGGCGAAACCAAACGACCAAATGAAGACTATTTTTCACACGGATTTTACACGGATGATCACGGAAAGACATTTAAATTGAGTGAAACTATTTCTTTAGCTGGAAGTAATGAAAGCTCTGCAACAGAGCTTTCTAATGGATCGCTTATTTTAAACATGCGGAATCAGAAAGGTGATATTCGCTCCAGGATAGTAGCTTTAAGCAAAGATGGCGGGTCAGGTTGGGACACAATATTTTTTGATCACAATCTTCCTGATCCTGTCTGTCAGGGAACTATACTGACTGTTGGTTCGAAAGATGGCAAAAACATTCTGGCTTTTTGTAATGCTGCAGATACCAGGGACAGAAATAATCTGACCCTCCGGATTAGCTATGATGAAGGTGCCACATGGAAGAAGAATTATCCGGTTGATGTCAGTACAGGATCAGACAAGGCCAATTACACCGCTTATTCCGATATTGTTTCAGTCACGAATCATCAAATAGGTGTTTTATACGAAAAGGCAGACTATTCCAGGATTGTCTTTAAAATCATGAAATGGAAATGAATTTAAATCAATGTATTTAAATTAATATGAATTTGGATACTTAAGTGTCCAAATTCATATTAATTTAGATACATTACTATCCAAATTAATATAAATATGAATATTTATTACTAACTTTGGATGATTTTAAGATTCCTTTTCAAATGATTAATAAGTGGTTTAAACGTTTTTATGAAGAATTGGGCGATTCGCTTATCAAACCTGGGAAAGTACTTGTTTTATACGGTCCCAGACGAGTTGGAAAAACAGAATTGGTCCGTGAGATGATTTCCTCCTTTAAAGGTAAGATTTACAGCGGGACAGGAGACAATCAGGAATTGCGTTCATTGCTTGAATCGCAGGAACTTTCAAAAATATCTGGATTATTGGGAAGTTATGACCTTATTTTCATTGATGAAGCTCAGAGAATTCCTCAAATCGGCTACGGCTTAAAACTTCTTGTGGATGCTCATCCCGGGATATCAATCATTGTTACCGGTTCTTCGTCATTCGATTTATCTAATAAAATTGGAGAGCCGTTAACTGGAAGAAACAAAATCCGTACCTTATATCCCCTTTCGGTCCTGGAGCTTTATAGCCAATTTGGTGGTATGGAGGTAACACAATGGCTCGAACAATTAATGATCTTTGGTTCCTATCCCGAAATTTTGAATTCAAAGTTAAAGGCGGATAAAGTTGAATATCTTTTATCAATTCGGGATTCTTACCTTCTAAAAGATATTTTGGAGATGGAAAATATCCGCAATCGGTCGAAACTTTCAGATTTATTGAAACTGCTTGCCTTTCAAATTGGGAATGAAGTTTCAGTAAATGAACTAAGTAATACATTGGGAATTGCAAAAAAGAGTGTTGAGAGATACCTGGATTTATTTGAAAAGGGTTTTATTATCAAAAAGGTATTTGGTTTTTCACGAAACCTAAGGTCTGAAATAACCAAAACTGCACGTTATTATTTCTTTGATAACGGAATACGTAATGCCATAATTAATAATTTTAATCTTCTGGACCAAAGGGACGATATTGGCATGTTATGGGAGAACTTTCTCTTTATTGAACGGTTGAAAAAACAGGAATATAAGCGGATTTATTCGAATAATTATTTCTGGCGAACCTATAACCGGCAAGAGATTGATTTGGTTGAAGAACGCGATGGAAAACTATACGGCTTTGAATTTAAATGGAAACAACGCAAAATTAAAGCTCCAAAGATCTGGAAGGAGACTTATTTAAATTCCGGGTTTGAAGTCATATCAAAGGATAATTTTTTGGAATTTTTAATTTGATTTAATTTTTTAAAAACGATAAAATGAAATCTATTCAGCTGATTCTTCTACTTATGCTTGGATTGGCAAGCTTGGTTGCAATCGCACAATCCGTTAAACCTTCACAGAAATTGAGGCGTGCCGATTGTTTCTTCGGTGTCCATTTCGATCTGCATGCCAGTGAGGATATTACAGATGCCGGCAAAACACTTACCCCCGAAATGGTGGATACATTTCTCACTAAAGTTCGGCCTGATTTTATCCAGATCGATTGTAAAGGTCACCCGGGTATCTCAAGTTATCCCACCCAAGCGGGATATCATGTAAAAGGCTTTCAAAAAGATCCGCTCAGGCTGTTCAGGGAAGTAACAGCAAAAAATAATGTGGCTCTTTTCATGCATTATTCCGGAGTTTGGGACGCCAAAGCGGTACATGAACATCCCGATTGGGCAGTCGTTAAGGCCAACGGAGAGAAAAGCAAAGAAAAAACCTCCTTTTTTAGCCCCTATCTTGACCAGATTCTCATTCCGCAAATGAAGGAACTAAGTGATTATGGGGTCGACGGAGCCTGGATAGACGGCGATTGCTGGGCCGTGGAACCTGAATATGGAGCTGAATCTGTCAAACGTTTTACGAAGGAAACGGGAATAGTTGAAATACCCAAAAAAGCCGGGGATAAAAATTATCCCGAATGGATGGAGTATAACCGACAATTATTTCGCGATCGGCTTAAAAAATATATCGATGGCATTCACCAGTACAATCCTGCCTTTCAGATAACCAGCAACTGGTCCTATTCCTCTATGATGCCAGAACCGGTGAATACAAATGTTGACTATCTCTCCGGTGACGTTACGCCACAAAACGGTGTGTACAGGTCGGCCTTTGAAGCACGTTGCCTTGCGCCTCAGGGTAAACCATGGGATCTCATGGCCTGGGGTTTTTCATGGAATGGTGCGAAAATGCCTCTTAATGTCAAATCAGCTGTTCAACTGGAACAGGAGGCCGCTCAGATTATGGCCATGGGTGGCGGGGTCCAATTTTATTTTCAGCAAAACCGTGATTTGTCTCTAAGACCATGGCTGGCGACAATGCTTTCCGAGATCGGGACATTTTGCCGTGCGCGACAGCAATATGTACATAAGGCAAAGGCAATACCTCAGATAGCAATACTTTATCCAACGGCCTTTTATCAGAAAAATACAAAAGCTCCCTTCTCCGGCTCATCTGCAATGGTGCAGGGTACAATGAACATGGTTCTGGATGGACAGCATCCGGTTGAAATTCTGATGGAACATCACTTGCGTGGCAAAATGCAGCAATATCCTCTAATCATTATTCCGGAATGTAATTATCTGGAACCTTCATTTAAGGAAGAACTGGACAATTACGTCAAAGAAGGCGGTAATTTGCTTGTCATTGGACTAGAAACAGCAAAATTATTTGACAATGAGCTTGGAATAAAATCTCTTGAAACTATCGAAAATATACCTTCATTCATTGAATCAGCAGGTAACCTTGGCGGTATTGGTTCCTCAACGGTTAAAGCAGATTTTTTACCTGGAGTGAAAACAATTTCGAATTTTTACAACTCCAGTGACTTCAGAGACAAGGGGAATAGCGTTTCTGCTTCTGTAAATCAGTATGGGAAGGGGAGGGTCACGGGTGTTTATTTCAATGCCGGTTCAACTTACCTCGATTTTAAATCCCACGTTCTGCGCGACTTTATCAACAGCCGTATCGATGAATTATTTCAAAATCCAATGGTTCAGGTAACCGGATCTCATCTCGTACACGTTGCTGTAAACCAGATAAAAGGTAAGATGCTGGTGAACCTTATGAATGTAGCAGGGGAACATACCAATCCAAAAGCTATCGGATTCAATGAAATTCCTGTTTTGAAAGATTTGACAATACACATCAGCACTCCTGAGAAACCATCCAGGATAATTCTGCAACCTGAAGGCAGGGCGCTGGACATTGATTTTCAGAACGGAATTTCAAAAGTAATTATTCCGGAGCTGGCAATTTATTCGATCCTTGAAGTTATCCAGTAAATCAAAAAGTTTTTACATTAAGTTGGAATTATTTAACCAGCAATTGTTGAAATTTATCAAAATCAAGATTTGCTTCAAAAGTATTAAAGGCCTTTAAAATAACAGGTTTGCTATCTTGCATACGCAATTCCACACCAATAAACTGAGGAGCTACGTTAGAAATTGTCTTGTTAAAATAGGCAGGATTCAGGATAACCAATGCCCCGGCATCCGGATTATCGTGTGCAATCATTTCTATGATTTCAGATTTATTTTCGAAAGACATACCAAGTAAACTAATATTAAAGGCAGGTTTATCCAAGTCTTTCCCAGGTGCGGTTTTTAAATAATCAGATAAAACATCCAGAAATTTTGACTGAATCCCCAACATCGCTTGTTGTCCTTTTATTGATCCTTTTTTAAGCTCCTCGAGCTGATTTATCATATCGCTGATGAATTTCTCAGGATCCGGAAATGTGCTTCGGTACGTTGCAAAATCCTTTGCCATTCGTTTTTCATAATCTGCACGGGTTTCGGGTTTAAAATCCGGTAATAGCAATGTCTGTTTGGTTACTGAAATTCTTCTTATCTGCTTATTCTTACTGATTTCCAATGCTTGTCTCACCGTAACCGGAATAAACAAAGGAATCCCGGGCTTGGTTATTACAAAATACTTTGCATCATTTGTCATTGAATAAAATGAAAGGTTTGCATATTTATCAGAAAGTGTTTGTTTGTGTAAATGATAAATTTGATTGCCATTGAGCTTATCATTCAGATACAATTTTTCTGTCTTGTTTTTTATTATTGTATCTTCTTCAGCTGTACAGACATTTATGGCTCCATTAAATCCATTCAAATTAAAAACCAGAATCAGGCCTGCTTCGTCTTTATTATATATTTTATGGTCTTTGCATCCCATTAGATTCAAATAGATGGCGATACATGATTTCGTATATCCCTCAGGAGTAATTTTGTATTTTCCTTCAGGATGCCAATTTCCACGTAATCCTTTGGTGTTTTTTATTGCGGGTTCTATTAAGGCTGTATAGATATCTGTCATCCACTTTTCCTGTTCTTTTGCAGGCATATAATTTTCTGAATACACCTTCTTACAGGAAGTAGCCATGTTATTCACTTCTTCTGTTGAATTACATTGGGCTAAAGCGGACAATTTCAGGGATAGCAAAAATAATGGCAAGAATAGTTTTTTCATCGTTTGGTTTTCTTGGATGGATATTAAATCTGGAATATTGATTTGAATTTTCTCAATTATGGTTATTCCATCAAATGTGCAAATTCATTTACAGATGTAAGTCTAACAGGGAATTTATTCAGTACTTCTTTCATATCGATATAATCTCCCATTGTAACACAGATCATGAATCAGGTTAATCATCCCTCCTTCGTCTACCTGCCTGATATCGTTTTCGCCTGGTAAATAGGAAAAAGGCATCGAAGATACGGTTTTAATAACTTTAATGATTCCTTCAAATAATCGGGGAAATGTTGATATATCGCTGATATCAGCATCCATAAGCTGCACTCCAGGATCTGTTAAATTATCCCTTTTTGAATTATCGAAGGCCCTACGAACGGATCAGATAAAAAAGTTGTGGACATTAATTTTCTTTAAACGATTTGATAGGTACTATTTATATGACAATTTCTTATTCTATTGGATAAAACCTGTTAATAAATGCTTAAAGGTGCAGAG
>CAINLJ010000059.1 GCA_903850335.1 uncultured Bacteroidia bacterium
ATATGGGCAATAATGCAAAAGTTCCTGATGTTCTTCATGTGCTAAAATCCTTAATTCCCTGATATTCTTTGTTAATCTCTTTTTTCAAAACATTGCAAAGATATTCAAAATTCGATAATGGAAAACAGATGAAATTTTAGTAGAACCAAACTCAGGCATAAATAAAAAACCCTGAACAAAATACTGCCAGGGCTTCTTATGAATGAAAAAAAATAATCTTACTCTTTCATTGGCTCCTTCTTATTGGAAGCGCCTGGAATCTGTTTAGGAGGTTCAACAGGTTGCTCTTCCTCGTCTTTCATTGCTTTTTTGAACTCTTTCATCCCTTTGCCTATTCCACCCATCATTTCAGGAATCTTCTGACCACCGAAAAGGAGGAGGATCGCTCCGATAAGGATTACAATGTGCCATGGTGCAAATAAGTCCATCTTGATATTTTTAAATGATTATTCAGCAAAATTACAAATGTTTTTATTAATCATTACTTTTGATGCCAGAATTTCCAAATTCATTTTTTAACCATTATACCCCGCGGGGTCAAAAATTCAAATCATGAGAAGAAACATTTTTCTGACTTTATCATTTGTAGCCGGGCTATTACTGGCACTTCCCACATTTGCCCAACAGGCAAATAAACTTACTAAAGAAGAACAAAAAGAGGGATGGGTACTGCTCTTTAACGGCAAAAACTTCGATGGATGGAGACAATGCAACGGTACAGCAATGCCAGCAAACTGGAAGATCGATGGAGATGCCATGCAGGTCTTTACAGGGGTGGGCAAGAAACCGGGACAGGGTTCCAATGGTGACATTCTCTATCCTGGAAAGAAATTCAAAAATTTTGAACTATCTGTTGACTTTAAAGCAGGAACAGCAGGAAATTCAGGGATCTTCTATTATGTCCGCGAAGTTAAGGGAGAACCTATCTACTATGCGGCGCCTGAAGTTCAGGTACTCGACAATAAGGATGCTTCAGACAATAAGGTAGACAGCCATCTTGCCGGATCACTTTACGATATTCTTCCCTGCGATCCAAAAACTGTTAATCCTGCATTGTCCTGGAATACAGTTGTTATTAAGGTAAAGGATGGGCATGTCACCCATACAATGAATCATAAAAAAGTTGTTGAATATACCTTATGGACTCCGGAATGGGATGCTATGGTTGCAAAGAGCAAATTTAAAGACTTTAAAGGATGGCAGGAAGGGATAGCAAAAGAAGGCTATATCGGTCTGCAGGACCATGGATATTCAATTTGGTTCCGTAACATTAAGATTCGTGAACTTTAGTCACAGCTCGTAATTTTACATCTCTTTCTTTGGGATTCACCTGGCCGGGACCGTACCTCAAAATCGTTAAACAGCGGTTGGTGTACGGTTCCGGTTTTTTGTGCTTAAATGTATTATTTATAGTCCATTAGTACACATTTACTGTCCGACGAATTAATAACTCCATGAAACTTTGAATTTTTACATTTAAGGATTATTAAGAATTTAACACTGATATTGTCTTAAACCAATAACCAGTTTGAATGTCCTAAACAGTATCTTGAACCATTTAATTTAATAGGATGAAAAAGTTAAGCATGTCGGTTTTATTTTTTGTGGCGATCGTATTTCAATTGAATGCGCAAAGTGATGTCTCAGTGTCGGTATTAAAACCAAAAGGTATTATTATTGACGGAAAGTTAACTGATTGGGACAGGCCCTTAAATTTTTACGAGGAAAAAACTGGAATTAACTACGCGATTGGTAATGATAAAGAGAACCTTTATTTAGTATTTACGTGGCCTGACGAGATGAAGATGCGAAGGGCGATGAGTGCAGGATGGATGGTGCAGCTCATATCTAAAGAGAAGAAAAATAAATTTAAGGTAAGTCTGACAGTTCCCGGAATAAGAATGAACTGGATAGAGGGCTCCGGGGATTTTGGTCCGATGTCGAAGAGGGTAGTAGAGAATCCAATTATCAGCTATTATAAATCCCAATTATCCGCTTTGGAGGCAAATGGTTTCAAATCACACCTGCGGGAACTTAACCTGAATGAAACTAAGGGCATCCGAATCGCTATTGGAGCAGACAGCCTTCAGCATATCATCTATGAAATGGCTATTCCATTGAGCGAACTCTATGTACAAAATAGTACTATTCCTGCTGAGGTCATCGTATTAAATGTGAATGTAAATGGTATGGAGCGTCCTTCTTTCGGCAATGGATCCGGTGAAGGATTTTCAGAAAGAGGAGGGGACAGATCACGTGCGGCAATATCCGGAGGGGGGAGATCCGGATCAGGACGTTCAGGGTTTGGAAGTGGTCGCTCAGGCGGCGGTATGTCCCGCGGAAACAACCGTGGAAATGGAATTTCGGAAAGGGGCAGCTTGTTTGAGAAGGCATCCTTCAGACAGAAATTCACCCTGGCGGCAAATTTTTAGCGCAATTGAAAATTTGCCGATTTGAGTTTCGAATTAATAGTCATTCTAAATTATAGGTTACAAATCAAAAGTTTTTCGATCTGTTATGATTAAAGATTATTTAGTTGTAAACTCGCACAATCAAAATCCAAACTAACAACAGGGAGGCTGAAAAGGCACTGGTAACAGATTTCAAAACAGTATATTTTTACAAATTACCAATAATTTAGAACAACTATGGAGAATTTTGAACAATTGAAAACGGTGAAGTTTTATAGTGGTGATGTAACACCTCTCGAGATGCACAAGGTGCGTGTGGTTCAAAAACTTAACTTATTGCCTATCGAAGATCGCAGGGAATCGATTTATGGAGCTGGATTTAATACTTTCCTGCTTCAAAATAAGGATGTATATCTCGACATGCTAACCGACTCAGGAACAAACGCAATGAGTGATAATCAGGTTGCAGCCATGAGTGTTGCTGATGACTCATATGCCGGCTCATCGAGTTATACAAAACTTGAAAATGCAATTTCTTATGTTTTTAATCAAAAATACTACCTTCCTGTTCATCAGGGACGTGCTGCAGAACATATTATTTCGAAGACCTTCGTAACACCAGGGAAGGTAATTCCAATGAACTACCACTTTACCACAACAAAGGCCCATATCGAAATGATGGGAGGTATTGTTGAGGAGATCTATACAGACGAAGCACTGAAAATCAAGAGTGATTTCCCCTTCAAGGGAAATATGGACATTAATAAACTTAATAAAATAATCGCGAAATGGGGTGCAGAAAATGTAGCCTACATCCGCTTCGAGGCAGGTACAAACCTTATCGGAGGTCAGCCATTTTCAATGGCCAACCTACGTGAAGTATCCGCTATTGCAAAATCTCATAATATTCTCGTTTTAATGGATACCAGCCTTATTAATGAAAATCTGTATTTCATTAAAACGAAGGAAGAGGGTTATGCTAATAAACCGATCAGGGATATTTTGCATGAGATGTTAAGTTATACTGACTTCTCATATTTCTCAGGAAGAAAAGTTAGTTGTACCCGTGGTGGTGGAATTTGCACGAACAATCATGATATCTACATGAAAATGCGTGATTGGGTTCCACTTTATGAGGGATTCCTTACCTATGGCGGGATGAGTGTGCGTGAGATTGAGGCTATGGCAGTTGGTCTGCATGAGACTCTCGATTTTGACGTGATTAGTCACTCCCCGATGTTTATTAAATATCTTGTTGATGCACTCGATAAAAAGGGAATTCCAGTAATCACGCCTGCCGGTGGTTTGGGATGTCACCTTGATGCCGGCTCATTTATTTCTCATGTTCCTCAGGGTCAATATCCTGCAGGTGCACTTGCGGCAGCACTTTATGTTGCTTCGGGTATCCGGGGTATGGAACGTGGCACAATTTCCAGCGTGCGCGATGCGAATGGCGACGATGTCCTTGCAGATGTTGAGTTACTCCGCCTGGCTTTCCCGAGAAGAGTATTTACATTGTCGCAGATAAAATATGCCGAGGATCGTATACAATGGCTTTACGATAATCGAGAATTGATAGGTGGACTTGAGTGGATTGAAGAACCACCCGTTCTTCGTTTCTTCGTGGGTAAACTGAAACCAATAGGTGACTGGGTTGAGAAACTGGTCGCTAAATTCCGTGAGGATTTTGGAGAGAGCCTTTAAGATAAACTTTACGGCTGAACGACTTTGCGACTTTAAGAATTAAAATTAACCCCGGATGGCTTTCCAAAAGATTGTCCAGCCGGGGTTATTAGTTTGCAAATATTATTCGTGTTCACAGAAAGTGTTAATTTTGAAAAAAAACTGAGTGATGCATATCGAGATTCGTAAGGGACAGGATAATGATCTGGAGGCTATTGCCGGTTTTCAGATTGCGATGGCATTGGAAACCGAAAATTACAGGCTTGACCGTGGAACTGTGCTCAAGGGTGTAGGTGCAGTTTTAAAAAATCCTGGACTTGGAATTTATTATGTGGCAGTGGCAGGTGACAGAGTAGTAGGTTCCTTACTAACTACATACGAATGGAGCGACTGGCGTAATGGCACCGTCCTCTGGATTCAATCTGTTTATGTCGATACTGCCTACCGGAAAAAGGGAATTTATGGGGGACTATATTCACATGTAAAAGCACTGGTTGCCTCAGATTCTTCGATGAAAGGAATCCGTCTTTATGTCGACGAATCGAATAAAAAAGCTATGGAGGTGTATGCACGTCTTGGCATGAATGGCGAACATTACAGGGTTTTTGAGTGGATGAAGGATTAATTCGACAATATGAAATTTGCAGGTTTGTAAATTTTGACACACTTATTACTCATAACCCATTCACTCATAGCCAATCACTCTTAAATCCTTACCCCTTTCTTTTAAGTATAAAACCAAGGTAAGCACCTGCAAAACCAGGCAGTAACGCAAGCAGGGAACCGAAATTTCCAGTCGTTACTATTCCAAATAATGGTATCCAGACGCTGATTGCCAAAGCTGTCAGCCATGGTTTCTGAGATGAAAAGTACCCAAATATCAAGGATGCTGATAGAATCATCATCACAGAAACACCGGTATCATCCCAATTAGTCCGGGAATCGACCCATGTGATAATGAATCCGGTAAGAATACTCAGGATGAGCTGAATGATCAAAGTTTTTTTCATGCCTGTCTGATATTATATGCCATTATACTTTTCCCGTGTCTGATAAAAAGCAACCCATTTCCTATAACCGGGTGAGCGAAATGCTCTTTTGTCCCCCGGTTAATCTTAAAAGTACTGATCTCCTTTAGTCCGTCAGATGATGGATCAACAAGGTGGACCTTCCCCTTCTCATCGTAAAGATAAACCATCCCGTCGGCATAGATTGTTGAGCCGCGTCCAATCTTAAGTTGCTGTGTTACTTTCCCACTCTCCATATCCAGGGCCATAAGTTCCAGTCTTCGGTGGCCGGTCGCAATCAGCCTGTTTCCGACCTGTACAACACCACCCATAATATTGTCAAAGGGCAGTGATCTCCATACCTCTGAAATTTCCTCACCGTCATCCGAAAGCTTAAGTTTAACCGTCCGGTTGCCGTCTCCAGCTACATACCAGAGATAACCATTTTGGTAAATAGGGGCATTTGAATGAACGTTACCCGCAGTATCCTGTTTGTGTGTGAATAAAAGCTTACCATTATCGGCATCAATTCCAAGCATCGAGAGTTCCGAGAAAGTAAGCAGTATATTGTGTTTGCCATGTTGCAAAATTTTTGGAGAACAAAATGCAGGACGCTGTCCAACCCCTTTGCATGTCCATATGAGTTCTCCTGTAAAACGGTTAAGTGCAACCACATTTGTGTCAGCTCCGCCGGGCGAACAATAGATCATCTGGTCTTTCACGAGTAACCCTTCGGAATATCCAAAAATTGTATTCTTTCCATGAAGAGTTTTGTATAGATTTACAGACCATACTTTTGACCCATTCTCTCTTTTCAGGCATGCCAGATCTCCTTTCCCTGTGGAAACATAAACCAGATTGTCCACAACTGTCGGTGCCGAACGTGAGCCAGGAAATCCTTGTTCCCATTCATCCCCGTAAGGAACCTTCCAGTTCAGATTTCCCTTGAGATCAAATGAAAAAAGATAAGCTGTACTGTCAATTGACCCGGTTACGAAAAGTGCGTCATGCGTAACAACCGGTGAGCCATATCCATCACCGATCAGATCGGAAGCCCATACAAGCTTAGGTCCCTCTCCCGGCCAGTGCCTGAGTAAACCAGTATCCGGATAACTGCCACTTCTGTCCGGGCCACGCCATTGGGCAATTTCCTGTTGCCTTGAACAGGCAGCAACCATAAAAATTAGAAGTACAAAAATTACTGCTCTCATCGGTTTTATCAATTGGTTGTTTTTATAACCTTGAAATGTTCTTCCTTCTTTCCATATCGTATCGAAAGCACCATCACTCCATTTTTTAAACCGGATAAATTATCCAACAAAATGGTTTCAGAAACAGGAGATACCGATTGCCTTAAGCATACTCCCCTAAGATCGTAAAGACTTATAATACAAGTGTTACCAGATCCTGGACTTAGGTTTCGGATGGTAATGGAGGAGGTGAACGGATTCGGTGCGATGCTCCATTCCGGCTTTCGAATAGTGGGAATTGCGGTATATAACTTGAGATATTTGTCGGCCTTTTCAAAATCCGGGATTCCGTAGCCTAATAATGAATCGGGGAGGGTATAACGGTTGGCACTTTGTTCGATTGCCTTTTTAACCAGTTTAACATCTGAATAGGGATTTGCCTGAAGCAAACAAGCACCCATGCCTGCCAGCACTGGTGATGAAAAGGAGGTGCCACTTGAATAACCTGGTATTCCTCCGCTTGTAATCAGGAAAGTTGACAAGCCCATGGCAGCAACATTAGGTTTTATTGCTCCTCCATAAGCAGGACCGACAGAACTGAATGATGCACGGTTTCCGTTTTTATCCACTGCAGCCACTCCAATTACGTTAATTCCGTCTGAGGGAGAGAGGATGTGCCGCCAGGGATTATTCCCTTCATTACCCGCACTTGTAAATACAAGTATCCCTTTTTGAAAAGCCATGTTTGCTCCCTGGGTAACCCTGTTCTTAGTTCCATTCATATCGGAATAGGTATGGCTCATCGTTGGATCATCAAAAGTTGAATATCCAAGTGATGAGTTTATTACATCAACACCCAAACTATCGGCTAACTCAGCTGCCGCTACCCAGTTATCCTCCTCGATGGGGTATTCTGTTGCCGCATCCTCCGTGCGGAAGAGATAATAGGAAGCATCGGGAGCCGTTCCTAAAAGTGTCAGTGGGTCATTGCCTGCCATGCATGATAAAACGCTCATCCCATGTGTATGCTGCTGATAAATATCAGATCCGGGCTCTACAAAATCGCGTGTGCCTAATATCCTGCCGGCATTTCTCAGACTGTCGAAAGCCGTGATTTGGTTCACATGCCAGAAGCCGGCATCCAAAACTGCAACCTGAACACCTTTTCCACGATATCCAAGATTATGAAGATATTGACCGTTTAACTGTGTCAGCTGGGTTATGGCAATTCCATAATTTACAGGATTGTAAGGATAGGAGACCTGCTCTTCCTTAAACTTAATAATTGTTGATTTGCCTGATAATGCAGGTTTGGTTAGCTGAACTGATGTAACAAAAGGAAGTCTTCTAATTTGTTTGATAAGATTTGTGTCTGCAGTGGCTGCGGTTAATCCATTAAGCCATTTTGAGGTATGAATAATCGTTAGTCCTTTGTTAATCAGGCTGTCCAAGTATGCTTTTGTGACAGGAAGATCGGTCTGGTCTATTGGAATAGCTTGTCTTATGCGTCGGTCAATAGCCCTTTTTGATAAAAATTCCTGAGGATTGTTGATTTGGAAAGGCGTCCCGGATTTATCTTTCAGTGTAATCCAGTAATAATTTTTTGTTACGGTCTGGGCAAATGAGAACAACACTGTCATCAAAAATAATATGGTTAAAATCAGTTTAGTTCTCATATGAAATATGATATGCAGTAAATTGTTTTTCCTTATTTACCGGATTCTTGTATGCCAATACGGAGTTTTGCCGATCAAAGGTAGTAATTGATTAAATATTCTGGTGATTAAAATTAACTTTATCCTGAGTTTTTGGGCAACTCTTTGTTCTTTGCATTCAATGGTGAAACAATGCTTTTGCCGATATTGGCTTCAATCTCTTTCCTGGTATGCCAATAATGGAACCACCACGCGCTGCCACCTGTCTGTTCTTAAATACTTTCCAGTAGTTATTGGGGTTCTGATTATCAGTTGGTATACCTGCGACATCAACGATTGAATATACCATTTCTCCTTCTCATCCACCCATACTGTAAGGACTTTTTTATCTTCAAAGAGCTTTAATGTGCTTTTTTTGCTTATAATGCTTTAAAAGATTCAGGCTGGCAACGGGCTGCTGTTTGATGATCTGAAATTTTTTAGGCCGGGCACCATATATCCTTTGGCGAACTTTCGCACATCTTTCCATTATTTTCTCCCTTATTGCGCACCGGTAATGGAAGGTTCCGGAAAGTCCTGGCCCGGACTTTACAATGTTATTGAAAAGATATGGGACAGTTATTCCGGCTGCCCCATCAACTTTAAAAATGGTGCAGTACGATTATAAGCATTATCGCCAATTTTCAAACTATACTTAACAATATTATTGTCAGGATCAGTACCTGAAATAGCAACATGTGTTTTCAAAGGAGCATCACCAGAAGGCGGAGTAACAGTAACACTAGAAGCAGGAGGAGAATTTGTATCAGGAGGAATAGGATTCTTTTTACCACAACCGTCAAAAATCAATGGAAGGACCATCCCCGAAACGATCAGGGTCTTTATGAACAGATCAACAGGATTAGTTCTCATGCTCAGCTTGTAATTTAACCCAAATATTTGATTGGCAGAAGGTAAGGTACAGCGCAGACTAATCCTTCGCGTGACTGTCTAATTCCACCAACGGTAGATAAATGTTAGTGACCCCCAAAAAATTTGGGGGTATACGAACGGCTACATTACACAACCCGAAACGGGTTGAATATCAGTTAATCAATTGCCGTTACCCCAAAATTACTACTCAATTTTTCAAAACATTCACAATAGTCCATTCAACCCGTTTCTGGTTGGGGTTCCTTTGGTTCCTTGTGGAGGTTGTATCAAAAGTCTTTTTAACGCAGAATTGCGCAAAGAAGGTGCAAAATTCTGTAGAGCTATAGTTTAGATATTTAACGCTTTGCGGTTCTCTGTGGTTTCCCTTAGCGGTTCTCCTATATAACTCTTTTTAATTGCTTGATATTGCTTGAAAAAGTTCTGCCTCATAATTTTAAATGAAAATATCTGACTTTTAACGTTCAAAGGTGCAGAGCACCGTTTATATTTGTAGAA
>CAINLJ010000060.1 GCA_903850335.1 uncultured Bacteroidia bacterium
GTTTATGAAATAAAAATTCAATTTTATACCTTTCCCCACAACTTTTTCATCTGATCCCGGATTGTTTTAAAAAGAGTGTCTTATCATGGAATAGGATTACTAAAAAACAAACAAAAATCAGGATTATGAAGCAAAAAGTAAACAGTTTTGCGAACGAATTCAAAATCCTGAAAGGATTTAATGTGAATAACCCCCAGTGTAATGGAATGGAACTGGGGGATGAACAGATAACCCTGGAACGCGTCCGCAAACTAACACCCGCAATAGTGTAAAGGTTCCTGACGGACGAGAGAACGACATTACGAATGAACGATAGGGTTTTACAATTGCATAACAGGTATTGAGCAGAGCCGAAATGAAGCTATTTGGATCCATGATTATCAACCGCGGGAAAACGGATTTTGTGTTGAAACTGGGAAAGGGCGTATACAAACCACCCGTCCCTGACTAGTATCTCATTTTAGGCCCGAATCAATAATAAATCTACTAAAATAAGCCCTGAAAAGGCGATATGATATTAGGTTCCGGATATATGGTTATCGCGTAAGGTGAAACAGGTTATGTTGCTGGTTGCATCCCTGCAACTAAGATAAAAATAAAAAAAGATAAGGTTTTATATCCAGAAAGCAGATATAACCAGTTCTGTCATTAAATTAAAACAGATAATTTTAATTAACTGGTTTAATATTAGATAATTGGCTTGGCGGGATGGAAAATTCCGTCTCTGGCCGGGACGGTAATCCTGAACTTATCTCCTTTTCTACCCATATATTGTTCCTGACGGAAAATGTTTCAAACATAATATTCCGAAAAGAAGAGACAAAATCAAACTTTTAATGAACGATCTGTAAATGATTTTGAAGATGACTTTTAAAAAGTAATTAAACAGTTAAATGCAATTCAGAATCTCGCTCTGGCAGTATATTTTGTATGTAAAAGGTCATGAGACTTTACCCCCATCGGTTTCAAAAGAAAGTCATTGTAGATCTTAAGTATTTCAGGGTTAAGATGGGATTTGCGTAATTTCATCCCCTCATCTTCGGCATAGATTGCCTCGGCTCGTTTGCGGCGAATTTCAGGATTTGTAGGAATTGGCTGTCCCCCTCCACCTAAACAACCTCCCGGGCAAGCCATAAACTCGATAAAATGATACTGAGATGTTCCTGCAGCAATGGAATCCATCACAGTCTTAGCATTAATCAGTCCATGGGCTACAGCACATTTCAACTCAACACCATCCAGAAATGCCCATTGTTCGAGTGGAGATTCAATTTTTACAGATGCTTCCTTTATTCCTTCCATTCCTCTGACAGGAGTTATATTAAGATTCTCAAACGGAATCTCTCGGCCGGTAACAAGCTCATATACAGTACGTAATGCAGCCTCCATAACACCTCCGGTAGCGCCGAAGATCACAGCAGCCCCGGTCGATTCACCCATCAAACTGTCGAACGGCCGATCTTCAAGCTTCATGAAATCAATTCCTGCCTGTTTAATCATGATAGCAAGTTCACGGGTTGTAAGTACATAATCAACATCCCTGTAGCCACTGTCGTGCATCTCAGGACGATTAGACTCGAATTTCTTGGCTGTGCAGGGCATAATTGAAACTGAAACAATTTTTTCCGGATCCAAACCGCGTTGTTTCGCGTAATAGGTCTTAGCAAGAGCACCAAACATTTGCTGTGGTGACTTGCATGTAGAGAGGTGGCCGAGATAGCCAGGATACATGTGCTCGATATACTTAATCCATCCCGGCGAACACGAAGTTGCCATCGGAAGCATAATCGTGGGATCATGATCTTCCAGGACTTTTTTTAATCTGACCATCAATTCTGTACCCTCCTCCATGATTGTGAGGTCGGCCGAAAAATCTGTATCCATTACTGCATCAAAACCCAGCCGTTTAAGAGCCGCAACCATCTTTCCGGTAACACGGCTGCCTACCGGGAAACCAAGTTCTTCACCCAGACCGATACGCACGGCAGGTGCCGTTTGAACGATGACATGCACACTTTTATCTGCAATCGCTTCCCATACCTCCTCGATATAGTTTCTTTCAACGAGTGCACCTGTGGGACAATGGTTGATACACTGACCACAGTTTGTGCAGATCACATCATTCATCGGCTTTTCGAAGAAAGTTGAAATCTTCATGTGATCTCCCTTATAAGCAACAGTAAGTGCATTAACACCCTGCAGTTCTTCGCAAGTGCGAACACAACGCTGGCACCGGATGCATTTGCTGTCATCCTTGATAATGGAAGGGGAATACTGATCGATCGTATAATTTTTATATGGGACGAGGCGAATGAAGTCCTGCGTCATAATCTTGTAATCCGACGCAAGTTTCTGCAATTCACAATTTCCATTTTTGTAGCATCTGGTGCAGTCCGCATTATGCTCGGAGAGTAAAAGTTCAATGATGTGTTTCCGGGAATTCCTGACTTTAAACGAATTGGTAAGTATGTCCATTCCCTCTTCACATGGTGTGGCGCATGCTGCTGACAGCCTTTTCTGACCCACAATTTCAACAACACAAACTCTGCAATTCCCAGCCACACAAAGGTCTTTGTGATAACATAATGTAGGAATTATAACCCCTGTCTGACGCGCTGCATCCAGAATTGAAGTACCTGCTTCAATCTCAACAGCGACTTCATTTATAGTTATTTTTACTTTTTTTGCCATTGTAAATCGTCCTGAAGCGGTTAATAAATCATCTCTTCCCTGAAATTTTCAACAATTGCCGAAAAGGAGTTGGCTACTGACTGGCCTAATCCACATTTTGCAGTATTCTGCATGGTCTCAGTCAATCGAAGCAACTTATCGAGGTATTGCGCATTTTTATCTCCTCTCTTTACAGCCTTTATTCCATTCAGTAATTGTTGACAGCCAACGCGGCACGGCGTACATTGTCCGCAGGACTCTTCCCGAAAAAACTCGAGATAGTTATCCAGAACATTATACATCGACCGCGAACTGTTAAAGAGCATCATTGATCCTCCGGTTGGAAGTGAAATACCCGTCAGTTTTCCCTGAAATCCAATTGTAGTTTCGTTGAATCTTTTACGCGGAACAAGGAACCCTGAAGCGCCACCAACTTGTACTGCCTTTGTGTCACCGTCTCCAAACTCTTCGACAAAATCGAAAAGACTCATCCCCAGTTCCAGCTCATAAATCCCCGGTTTGGGAGTGTCGCCGGATACTGAAAATAATTTCGAACCTCGTGAATACTGGACACCGAGGTCGTAAAATCTTTTGGCTCCGTACTCGAAAATGGTATAGGTATGCGCAAGTGTTTCAACATTGTTTATTACAGTTGGCTTACCCATATATCCGTATGACGATGGGAACGGTGGCTTATTCCTCGGTTCACCACGTTTCCCTTCCATGGATTCAAACAAGGCAGTCTCCTCGCCACATATATACGCTCCGCTACCCATAAATATCCTTATTGAAAAATCAAAATTTATCTCTCTGCAATATTCTTCAAACTCGGATATAGCCTTATTCAAATCTTTCTGTAGAAAAAAATATTCGCCGCGAAGGTAGATATAACCGGTATTTGAGCGGATAACATGTCCGCATACAGCCATTGAAGTAAGAACTTTCAGCGGAACCTTTGATAATATTTCGCGATCTTTAAAGGTGCCGGGTTCACCTTCATCCGCATTACAAATCACATATTTGACAAGATCATTCTCCTCAGCGGTAAGTTTCCACTTGAGTCCTGTAGGAAATCCGGCACCTCCACGTCCTTTTAATTCTGAACTTATCAGCTCATTAATCAATTCATGAGCCGGCCTGCTGATACTATTTTTCAGAATCACCTTCCAGTCTTTCTCATCCTTGAAAATGAAATCGACCCTCTTAAGTTGATAAACTGATCCCATTTAATCCTCTCTCTCTTTTTTATTGATATAGCCAGTCAGAATTTCGCGGACTCTTTCGGGTGTTAGGTCCGTATAAACATCGTAATTAATAAGCATGGCGGGGGCTTTATGGCAAAAGCCAAGGCAGTTGGTTTGAAGAAGTGAAAAATTTCCGTCAGGTGATGTTTCCCCGACATTTATTTTTAACATATCCTCGATAGTTTTTATGATCTGATTTTTACCCTTCATGCTGCAGGTGATAGTTTTGCAGATTCGGATCACATATTTACCCATTTTCTTATATTCGAGGAATGAATAAAATGTTGCCGTTCCGTAAACCTCAGAAGCCGGAAGGTCCAGTTCACGGGCAATCTCAATCATTGAATATTCCGAAAGAAATCTCTCCTGTTCTACAACCCCCTGAAGAATTGGTAACAGGTTATGTCTGGCTCTTCCATGCTGGTCGGCCAGGTTTTTGATAAGTTCTGAAACCGGGTACATCATGATGGGATTTTAAAATTAAGATTTAATATTTTAAGTCAAATTCGTCTGATGTTATAATCAACGGTTCAATGGAATACCCAGGGTAGGATCAATTATATTGCTCTCAGTTCTTTGATCTTGAGGTATATATTGTATGAAGCAATTCATGGGACTTATGTCCGAGCGGCATACCAAGAAAATCTCTGTATAAAAGCATTACATCTGAATTTTCATGCGATTTACGTACGGGTTTTCCTTCATCTTCGCGGTAAATGGCTTTCATACGTTGAGTTCTAATCGCATCATTAACCGGTCTCGGCTGTCCTCCACCACTAATGCATCCTCCCGGGCAACCCATAATTTCAATAAAATGGTATGGGCTGGTCCCGTTTTTTATTTGATCAAGCAATTCTGCAGCGCCTCTCAATCCACTGGTAACAGCAACTTTAACTGTCACTCCGTCAAGAAAGCTGTATTCAGGAAGGGGGTTTCCTATTTTAATAGAGGCAGTTTTTATTCGGTTCAGTCCGGCGAGTGGTTGAATATGCAGAGTTCCACCAGGCAGCTCCCGCCCAGTCACAAGCTCATAAACAGTACGTAGGGCGGCCTCCATGACACCTCCTGTTGTTCCGAAAATATCAGCAGCACCTGTGGAGAGTCCCAACGGGCTATCAAACTCACCTTCCGGAAGATTTCTGAAATCTATACCGGCATCCTTGATCATCCTTCCCAATTCGCGGGTGGTTATAACGGCATCGACATCAGCCAATCCATCCTTAAACATCTCGGGTCGCGTGATTTCAAATTTCTTTGCTGTACAAGGCATCACCGAAACAACAAATAGTTTTGCAGGATCGATATTCATCTTTTCAGCAAAATAGCTTTTTGTCAGGGCACCAAGCATCATGTGTGGAGACTTGCAACTTGACAGATGAGGTAACTGACCGGCATACCTGTGTTCCATAAATTTGATCCATCCCGGACTACAGCTTGTAATCATAGGGAGTACGGACTTTTTATCTTTGTTTGTCAATACATCTTTTACCCGTTCAAGAAATTCTGAACCCTCTTCCATGATAGTAAGGTCGGCAGCGAAATTCGTATCGAAGACATAGTTAAAACCCAGTTGATGCAGAGCTGCAGCCATTTTACCAGTCACAAGTGTGCCAGGTTCATATAAAAATACTTCACCAAGAGCTGCCCTTACCGCCGGAGCTGTCTGAACGACAACAGTTTTGGTTTTATCGTAAAGAGCTTCCCAAACGGCCACTGTAGAATCCTTCTCCTTCAAGGCGCCTACAGGGCAGACTAAAACACACTGTCCGCAGTTTGTGCATACTGACTCACCAAGTAGTTCATCCTCTGAGGGTCCAATGAAAGTTGAAAAGCCACGGTGATGTGGGTTCATCAGACCAACGCCTTGAATCTCATTACACACGGTGACACACCGGCGACAAAGAATGCATTTGGAACTGTCGCGCACAATTGATGGACTCGAGCTGTCGATAACATCTTTAGATTTAGCCCCTTCATATCTGAACTCATTGAGTTGAATCAGATTTCCGAGCTCTTGCAATTCACAATTCTGATTCCGCCAACAGCTCAGACATTCCTTTGGATGATCAGATAACATCAACTCAAAAATCACTTTCCTAACATCCCGGACACGTTCAGAATTTGTATGAACAATCATACCCTCCGTAGCAGGTGTGACGCATGAAGCCATGAGAGTTTTTCCACCTTCAACTTCGACTACACATATCCGGCAGGAACCAATCTGATGGACATTCTCCATGTAGCAAAAGTGAGGAATCAGTATGTTATTCTGTTTCGCTGCTTCAAAGATTGTCGTCCCTTCTTCGACCTGAAAAACTTTGCCGTTAATTGTAATATTTATCATCACAGTAATTATTTAACTCTAATTAACGTCTTGAACATTGTAAACATCTCATCGCTTCAGCAATAGCATTAAGTTTATGAAATCCTTGCGGAACCTCATCGAAATTATTCTTCCGTAATTCGAGGTCCAGATAGCGCATCTGAAGCCTTTCGTGTTCAACGGCAATCCCCTCCTCCACGGCTTTGGATGGAAGTTCTATTGGCTCCCCAATATTCAATTTCCCCTTCCCACCCAAAAACTTATCAATTGATTTAGCCGCATTTTTACCATCTGCAATTGCCGTGATAACAACATCAGAGCCCCTTGCCACGTCACCTCCGGCAAATATCCCGGCCTGCGTTGTCATTTGCGTATCCGGATTCACGATAAATGTTCCCCAATCCGTTATACCAACATCTGCTTTTGTTATAAAAGGAAAATCAGAATACTGGCTGACTGCCGGAATTGCCAGATCGATATCGATTATAAAATTAGATTCAGGGATAATAACAGGCACCCTTCTTCCATCCCTTCCAAACCTGCCCGGTTTCATCCTGACACATTCTATTGCAGTAACAGCACCATTCCCGATAAACCTGACAGGCGCCACAAGCTCATGCAGAATAACCCCTTCTTCGAGTGCATCTTCAATCTCCCGTTTATCGGCAGGCATCTCTTCCTTAGTCCGCCGATAAAGAATATGTACCTTACCGGCACCAAGCCGAAGTGCAGAACGTGCGGCATCAATGGCGGTACTTCCGCCACCGATAACAGTTACTACACCTTTCACCTCTACATCTTTTTTTAGATTTATATCCCGAAGAAAGTCAAGACCGTGATAAACGCCATTTTTCTCTTCTCCTTCGATACCAATCTTCCTGGACAGCTGTGTTCCGGTTGCGATATACACAGCATTATATTTTGATCTCAACTCATTAAATGCGATGTCGCTTCCTATCTTTGAATTGTAAATAACATTGATGCCAGACTGTGTTATTGAGTCAATTTCCTTTCGAAGAGCCTCCTTTGGAAGTCTGTATTCAGGAATTCCATAGGCCAGAATTCCTCCTGCTACACTTTTCTCTTCGTATATATCAACTGTATATCCTTGCCTTGCCAGGTAATAGCCACAAGTTAATCCTGACGGACCGGCACCTATGATTGCAACTGACTTCCCGTTTTTCTGAAAAATCAAACTTGTGAAAGGTTCTCCTGAATTTAATACATAATCGGCGGCATACCGTTTAAGGTCGGCGATTGCTATAGGCTCGTCCAGCTGAGCCCTTCTGCACTTACTTTCACAAGGATGGGTACAAACTCTCCCGCAGATGGAAGGAAACGGGTTCTCCTGGCGGATCAGATTATAGGCATCGCGTACTCTTCCTGCGGCAATGAGACTAATATATCCCGGAACATTAACTCCGGCAGGGCATGCATTCTGGCACGGGGAGATAAACAGATCACTGCATACTCCGGCCCGGCAGTATTTATGACGGATATGTTCATCATATTCGTGACGGAAAAATTTTATCGTACTCAGAACAGGGTTTGGGGCAGTCTGTCCAAGTCCGCAGATAGCAGATTCCTTAATTGAATTACCGAGTTCAATAAGTAATTCCACATCTCCTTCTTTCCCTGCCCCTCGTGTTATCCGCTCAAGTATCTCGAGCATCCTTTTGGTTCCGATCCGGCATGGGATACATTTCCCACAGGATTCATCCTGAACAAATTCCATAAAAAAACGGGCCATGTCAACCATGCAGGTATCTTCGTCGGCACAGATCAAACCCCCGGAGCCCATGATGGCCCCGTGCTCAATAAGAGAGTCATAGTCGATCTGTGTGTTCAGATGTCCAGGAGTAAGGCAGCCTCCTGAAGGTCCTCCGGTCTGGGCTACCTTAAAAGATTTGCCTCTTGGAATTCCTCCTCCAACCTCATAAATGATTTCACCCAGCGTGACACCCATAGAGACTTCGATCAGTCCTTTATTTACGATATCACCTGCAAGGGCAAAGACCTTTGTCCCTTTACTTTTCTCGGTCCCTATTGAAGCGAACCATTCTGAACCCCGAAGAATTATTGGAGCGATATTGCCAAAAGTTTCGACGTTATTGATAACTGTTGGCTTTCCAAATAATCCATTTTGAACCGGGAAAGGAGGCTTCTGCCGCGGTTCCCCGCGTTTTCCTTCCACCGAATCCATTAAAGCAGTCTCCTCGCCACAAACAAAAGCACCGGCACCTATCCGGACTTCAATATCAAAACTAAAATCGCTCTTCAATATATTTGGACCTAAAAGACCCAGATCTCTGGCTGTATGGATAGCCATTGTCAGACGTTCGACTGCAATAGGATATTCGGCCCTGATGTAAACAATTCCTTTACTGGCGCCAATGGCAAATCCTCCAATCAGCATTCCTTCTATAACCAAATGGGCATCTCCTTCGAGAAGACTTCGGTCCATAAATGCGCCAGGGTCTCCTTCGTCTGCGTTACAGATTATATATTTCTGATCACTCTGACTTTTACGGGCAAACTCCCATTTTAAACCCGCAGGAAAACCACCTCCGCCACGTCCACGAAGACCTGATTTCTTTATCTCGTCGATAACTTTTAGCGGAGACATAGAAGTCAGCACTTTAGACAAAGCAAAGTAACCGTTACGCGAGATATATTCTTCAACGGAACCATAGTCGATGACTCCGCAATTCTTAAGAACAATCTTATGTTGGTTTCTGAAGAATGGGATATGGCTCATATTTGGAATCACTTCACCTGAAGAGGGATCCTTATAGCAATATTTCTCAGCTATCTTTCCTTTTCTAATATGATGGTCAACAATGTATGAGGCACTCGACGGATTGAGATTACAATACAGCGTGTTACCCGGGTTTATAATGAGTGTAGGGCCTAGTGAGCATGAACCCATGCACCCGGTGAGTTTTACTTTAACCTTTGAAGAAAGGTTGGCATGTTCGAGTGCATTTACGAATGCCTCCTTAAATTCTTTGCAATCTGAGGATAGGCATCCTGCGGCATAACAGATATGAGCTGTGAACTGAAATTCTTTTTCCTTGTTTCGAAAATCGTCCTTTATCGCCTCTAAATCATTAAACGAATTAATTTTCATGATACTTTACTATTTAAGCATGCCAAGAATCATCGGTATTTTATTGGGATTTACCTGTTTATATACTTTTTTGTTGATTGTCATGGCGGGAGCCAATCCACAGGCGCCAATGCAACGCATTACTGAAAGCGAAAAAACCTTGTCTTCAGTAGTAAATCCTACATCAATACCCAGTACCGATTTTAATTTGTTAAGCACATCTTTCCCACCTCTGACATAACAGGCTGTGCCCAGGCAAATGGATACGGTGTATTTCCCTTTGGGCTGAGTGGAGAAGAATGAATAGAAAGTTAAAACACTATTGATTTTTGAGACAGATAGATCCATCTGCCCGGCAATAAAATATTGGACTTCGACGGGAAGGTATCCGAAAATTGCCTGTGCCATGTGCAAAATTTGGATCAGGTTGTTTTCCTTCCGTTCGTAATCGGTTATGACAGTCTTAAGTAGGTCATATTTTTCCTCTTCTGTCATTTTCAGAACATTGCAAACTTCGTCTGTGGTAATCATTTTTCCGGCCTCCTTACAATTGGGTTAACAGAATATATGATGAGAACTATTGTCTGCGGATATATAGATATTCCAAAACCTGGTGTTCGGGAATACCTAACAAATATAATTAATCGAAACGACCCGAAAGCTGATTTTTGTTGGCTAAATCACCTATTTTTAATTATAAAAAAACCTCGAAACGGAGTCATTTATCAGACTCTGTTTCGAGGTAAAACAGTTATTAAGATCAGTTACTTGAAAAGGTTCTTGTTTGGAGTGGCAGCCATAACAAATTCAAGAACTCCTCCATCCATAATTTCCTTATGAGTGATATATACGCGATCAAGAGTCTGACCATTTAATTTCACTTCCTGGATATATTTATTCGATACTGAGGCAAGTGGAGCTTTTACTGTAAAGACCTTACCTGAACCCAGATCAATCTTTGCTTCCTGAACTATTGGTGAACCAAACTGATATTTCAAATCTGATGGGTTGACAGGATAGAATCCAAGCGCACTAAAGACATACCAGGCTGACATTTGTCCGCAATCTTCATTGCCACTGAGCCCACTTGGTTTGTCAGCATATAAGGTAGTTTGAATCTGCCGGTTAATCTCCTGAGTTCGCCATGCACGTCCGGCATAGTCAAAAAGAAAGGAGGTCTGGTGTCCTGGCTCGTTTCCATGTGCATAAGCCCCGATAAGTCCGGAAATATCCGGTGATGCGTTCTTCCCTTTAACCCCTTCCTTTACTGCAAACAAAGAATCCAGCTTATCGGCAAAACCATCTTTACCTCCGAGAAGATCAATCAAGGCAGGAACATTCTGGGGGACAAGCCACAAATATTGCCAGCCATTACCTTCCGTATAATCACTTCCTTCGTGACTTGAACTAGCCGGATCAAAAGGGGTAGTCCATTTCCCATTACTAAGTTTGCCGCGCATAAACCGTGTTTCCTTATCAAAATAAGCCTTAAAGTTATCCGAACGCCTTGCGAAATAAGCAGCATCTTCAGTTTTGCCCAGTTTTTTTGCCACAGCTGCAACACACCAGTCATCAATAGCCACTTCAAGAGATTTAGCCACAGATTGCTGAATCTTATCTGCCGGCATATAACCTAATTTATCATAGAGTCCCATACCATCCCTGTCGTTTAGTGATGTAGCCTTCATAGCCTGAAAGGCAAGTTCATGATCAAAATCACCAATACCCTTAAGCAAAGCCTCGGCTATAACCGGAATTGAATGGTTCCCTACCATACAGAATGTTTCGTTACCTTCAAGCTCCCAAACGGGGAGGATACCTGTTTGTTTATATTGGTCAAGCATTGTTTTCACCATATCGTTGACCCTGTCCTGCTGGGTAAGGGTATAAAGCGGATGAAGGGCACGATAGGTATCCCAAAGCGAGAAAACCGTATAGCGTTTATATCCTGAAGCTTTTTGAACATCTCCTTTTATTCCTTTAAACTCACCGTTCGAATCGGAGAAAAGTGCCGGAGCGACCATTGTATGATATAGAGCAGTATAAAAAATTCGTTTTTGAGTCAGATCATCCGATTGAATCCTGATTTTAGACAGTTCCTTTTCCCATGCGTCGGAGGCTGCTTTCTGAGTTGCCTCAAAATCCCATCCCGGTAGGGAACTGTCAAGATTGGCAATTGCATTTTCGACACTAACAGAAGAAACACCAACCTTTGCAAGTACCTGCTTTTGTTTAAAATTCAGTAATCCTACTGTTCTATCCTCACCTCCAACATTTGTAATCATTGATTTTGCAATTGGTGTTGAAAAGCGTACCGCAAAATACACGTGCTGATCAGCGGCCCAACCCTTTGATAATCTAGTACCTGTCACCAAAGTGCTATCTGCGACTTTTAGTGAGGTCTTGTAAGGCTTATCCCAGTTAATGGCAAAACCAAGATTAATAACAAGATTATTCTGGCCCCCTTCCGGAAAAGAGTACCGGTGTAAACCTGCCCTTTCAGTAACCGTAAACTCTGCCTTTATGCCGCTATTCTTTAGATTGACACTATAATATCCTGCTTTTGCAACCTCATCGCTGTGTTTATACTTGCCGGCATACCGATTAACAAAATCACCATTTTTCTCACCCTCTTTAAAGGTAACATCAGTTGATACAGGAAGGAAAGAGATATCTGCCAGATCACCAATTCCCGTTCCGCTAAGATGAAGATGGGAAAATCCAGCCACAATACTGTCCGAATAGTGATATCCAGAACACCAGTCCCAACCCTGGGTGCCATTATCCGGACTTAATTGAATTTGTCCAAATGGGAAAGCGGCTCCCGGATAAGTATGTCCGTGATCACCGGTTCCAATAAAAGGATCTACAAAATCTGTAAGACGATCCGCGACAGGAGCCTTGGGAGCAGGCGATTCACATGCAGCCAATATTAGCGCTGCAACAAAAAAAACTAAAATTGATTTTAACATCTGGCAATTATTTTAATGTAAACACAATGCATCTTCGAGGTATAAGACGGTCAGGCATATAAAACCTAAACTTAGTCCTTACCTAAATCACCGGAACAATATAGATTCTTCCAATTATCACAAGCAGAAGTAACAACGATAACAGGATATTTAACCCAATTGATTCTTTCCTTTTCCAATGGATTCGGGCTGCTCCAAGCATAGTTATGAGGAGTCCAAAAGCGGCGGCAGGAGTCAAGACAGGATAGATATTCAATAAAACCGGCAAGACAAGTCCTACCGCACCAAGGATTTCAGCCGTACCGATAAGTTTAATTTGCAAATAGGTAAAATCATCTACCCATCCTCCTACTTTTTCTTTAATTTCATTTTTGGCCATTACCAATTTCATGATTCCGGCCAACAAAAAAGCGATCGCTAAGAGTCCTTGTATAATCCAGATAATTGTTTCCATTTTTTATAATTTTGATTAGAATGCCTAAGGTTTAATCAGGTTATAATTTATTTGTAAAATTCTCCGCTTTATTTTGATCAAAAGCATTTTCCCATTTAGCCATAACCACTGTTGCTGTGCAATTACCAATGACATTAACGGTTGTACGCGCCATATCCATCAGTACATCTATTCCGAGGATAAGAAACACAGGTGTTGTCGGGAGTCCAAAACTGGATAAGGTGCCCAACAGAACAACAAATGAGGCACGTGAAACTCCGGCAACTCCTTTACTTGTAAGCATCAATACGAAACACATTGCGAGCTGCTGACCAATCGAAAGATCTATTCCGGCCACCTGCGCCACAAAGACACATGCTAATGAAAGATAGAGCGTGGTTCCGTCAAGATTAAAGCTATATCCGGTTGGGATTACAAATGCTACTATTTCACGCGGGACACCAAACCTTTCCATTGATTCAAGTGCTGAAGGAAGGGCAGATTCGGAATTTGCGGTTGCGAAGGCTATAGATGCCGGCTCGCTTATGGCAATCAGATATTTTTTAAAAGGTATTTTCAGAATGATGACCAATGGGAAAATCACAAGAAGTAAGAATGAAAACAAAGCAACATATAAGGTAGCCAATAATTTTAAGAGGCTTGTTAGCACATCTAATCCTACGTGTCCGATCGTAAATGCAATCGCGGCGAAAACTGCCACGGGAGCATAATACATAATTATGTTTGTAAATTTAAACATTGCTTCAGCCAGACTTCCCGTAAACTTTAGCAAAGTTCCTTTATAATTGCCACTTAACTTTGCCACTGCGATTCCAAAAATAATACTGAACACAACTACCTGCAGGATATTTCCGTCAAAGACTGATTTAGCTATATTCTCAGGAAACATATTCAGTATAAAGTCTGACCATGAATGAGCTTTTACCGAAATTTCTGGTGCATTTGCTGTAGCCGGCAATATAACCCCTACGCCAGCTTTACTAACGTTAATCGCAAAAAGTCCTATAAATAAGGCTATTGTGGATACAATTTCAAAATACAGGATTGATTTCCATCCAAGACGGCCAATAAGTTTTAAGTCGTTATGACCAGCTATGCCGTTAACAAGTGTTGCGAAAATCAACGGCGCAATGATCGTTTTAATAAGCCGCAGAAAAATATCACTCATAAACTGCATATTTTTTGCAATTTCAGGCAAGTCATGGCCAAATTCAGCTCCTGCAACGATACTTACTAATATCCAAATAGTCAATGACCTGCTTCTGAAAGCAAAGATTATGAACAAGGTTACGTTAAGTATCCTAAGAAGTGTAAAGAAAACGGGAACCGGCTGAATAATCTGATAAGATAACAGCACAAAGAAGAAAATAGTTATGCTCGTGATTATTACACAGCCGAATTTCAGGAGTTTGTCAAACTTTATCATTACCACAAAAGGGTGTTACAGGTGAAAATATTCAGTTGTGTAAACAATTAATCAATGTTTTTTTTGAAGTGCCTAAAGTAATTGTTTACAAGCAAAATTTGTACACCAGTAATAGATTTTTTCATCCAAAAAATAGGGTTGTGAAAATAAATCCTGCTTGTGAAATGCAAAAGTTCGGTTTTCCTTTAAAAAACACTCAAAATTACTACATCCAAAAGAATTTCAGACAAGTCTCATTCGTGGGACTGATTGATTTCAAGAAATCTCTTTTTAGTTTCTTTGCCTCTGAATATGAACTCTTTGTCCCAGGGAATGGAACCGTAAAGTCTTACGAAATTTGTAACGCACGAAGGTGCCGGAAAAACAATTGTCTGCACTTTGGTCAGGTCCAGTCTTTTTAAATTATCAGGGTATTTATTTTCATAGAATACAGGTCTGGTGACCGACCAACCCAGCCGGTTTAAATTTTCGGGAAGTATCGGAAGGCCCAAATTCGAGCGCGGTATTAAAACATTCCCTAATGGGATTTTATTTCGTTCAATATAGTTTATAAGTCCTTCTGAGGATTCTTCATCAGGTTCTAAATCCGGAATTATTCCTCGTTTGTTAAGTGCCCGGGTAGTGATATTTCCCATGGAGGCAATTTTAATACCTGCCAGCTTGCGGGTGTCTTTGCCATAATGATTCAGAAATTCAAAGAAAAATTGTACAGTATACCGACTCGTGAAAAAGATCCAATCGTACTCATTCAACTTATTGAAACAATTTTCAAGATCCTGATTTGGATCAATCCGGTTTACCTCAATGAGTGGTTGATGAATCACTGTTCCGAGATTATTATATTTTTCAGAAGAGGTGCCGGTAACCAAAAAAACAGGTTTCAAAACTTCAACCTCTGAATTATTTCGTAATGACACCACCTTTCCAATAACAATGATCAAAGGGGTAGGGAATTTTTGATCTGTATGAGAAAGTTCCTCAAGTGTTGAATAAAACTCCTTTTGATCCGGAAGCGAGATGTTATGAACCAACATTACGGGTGTATCGGCTCTTTTGCCTTCTCTGATTGCCTTTTGAGCAATAAGACGGACATTGGATCCGCCCATGAAACAGACAAGAGTATCTGTTTTAGGAATCTGAACGGACTCAGAATGACCTGATACAAATGCCACTGAAGACGAAATACCCCTGTGTGTCAGTGGGACCCTTGTATATGCAGCTACAGCAACACCCGAAGACACTCCGGGGACAACACTTACTTCGATAAAATTCCGGCGCAAATATTCGAGCTCCTCCCCTCCGTGTGCAAATATCATCGGATCTCCACCTTTTAGCCGAACGACAAATTTACCTGAACTGGCAGATTTAAAAAGAAGTCTGTTAATCCGGTCCTGTCGAAAGCTGTGACAGTCCTTTCGCTTACCCACATAAAACTTTTCACCAAAATATTTCTCAGTAAAAGTCTGGTCCAGAAGATCGTCATGAAAAATAATATCAGCCTTGCCAAGTGCCTTATCACCACCAATTGTAAGCAAGTCAGCATTGCCCGGACCGAAACCTACAAGTGTGACTTTCCCAAAAGCCCTGCGGATATCCTGAGGTCCAAATACTGATTTTAAATCAGTTTGCTCTTTAGCGGATACGACTGCTATAAAACCTTCCAGTGGGTCCTGTTCTGCATCCAACTTTTCCAAATACAGGTAATCCGGATCCGGCAATTTGTTAGAATGAGTGGCTGACTTCACCAGAGCCAATACCTCAAGTCCGGAAGGCAGCGGCCAGGGTAAACTGGCTGCACAAACAACAACCAAATCAGAAGTTTGATTAAGCAAAGTTTCAAGAAGACCGTAAGTCAAAGATTGTAAACCCTTCGAATTCTCAACTGAAGAGCCTGCAGTCTCTGCTTCGATCACTCGAATATCAAACTCCAATTCAGGAAACGAAGCAAAACATTCAGTAATTATTCTGATCGCAGAAAGATTATTCTGACTGAGTATTTTGAATTTTCGATTTTGGCTTAACATGAAAAATCAGGGTAACTAAATGATGATTTTGCCCTCTTTGATCAACGCAGAAATCTGGTTTCGGATAGAAACAGACTGAAAAGCATCCCTTCCGTTTGTCCCTACCGAAATTGTGACATGACCCTCATTGTGTATCGCAGGCGAAACAAAATCGCACAAAAACGGCGAGTCACAAACACTTGTCAGAATTCCTAATGATTCGGCGTCTGCCTTAATTTGTGCATTTAGCTCATGATTGCCCGTACATACATAAACAAGGAAAAATCCTTCAAGGTCACTTTTTTGATATTCCTTCTCTATAAAGTTGAATGGCAGCCGTCGTATCACTTCTGTAAATTCAGGAGACAAAACCGTAACCTGTTCACTGACAATTCTTGCCATTATAGTTCCCTTATGTGTTGCAACCTTTCCTCCGCCAATTAGTAAAATCTTTTTATTGGTTACATTGATGGAGATTGGTAAAAACTGAAAATCTTCTCGTCTCATATTCTGAATTGGATTTTTATACAGACTAATGTGTATAATTATTCATGAAAATTTTTCCCGTCAATTGTCGCTTTTATATATCCGTTTCGAATTACAAAATCGCCAAAATGCTCCTCATTGAATCTGTTTTTGGAATAATTTTCGAGTATAGGAGTCAGGATATCAATAATCTGGTCCTCTGTGACCATTTCCTTATAAAGTTTATTTAACCGGTCACCGGTAAAACCCGCTCCGAGGTATAAATTATAGTATCCCGGAGCTCTCCCAACCAGTCCAATTTCAGCCAGGAAGGGTCTTCCACAACCATTTGGACACCCGGTCATCCGTATGCTGATGGGCACTTTAAGCAGATCGTTTGCTTCAAGAACCTTGTCGATTTTATCTATCAACTTTGGCAGGTATCGCTCTGCCTCGGCAAAGGCGAGCCCGCAATATGGTAATGCAGCACAAGCAATTGAGTTTTGCCGAAGAAGTGAGATTTTAGCCGGATTGAGTATCCTGAATTTCTTTAGCAGATGTTCAATGAATGGCTTTTGGCTTTCAGATACTTTTGCAATTACTACATTTTGATTTCCAGTAAGGATAAATGTTCCCTGATGAATCTGCGCAATTTCCCTCAATGCACTTTTGGCTGAATAGCCGGTTTTGTCAACCAGTTTACCACCTTCAACAAACACAGTATAATGCCACAAACCATCCGGACTTTTAATCCATCCATATTTATCACCCATTGTATCAAATAGATACTTGTGAGGAGGACCTAAGGAAATACCCTTGGAACGTTTAATTTCAGAACGCAGAAAATCCAGCCCCAAGCGATCAACTGTATATTTAAGTCTCGCATTTTTACGTTCAGAACGATTACCATGATCGCGCTGAAAAATCAGTATTGCTTCCGCTACCTCAACAATCAGTTCTTTTGGAAAATATCCGACCACATCTGCAACACGCGGATAGGTATCCTTGTTCCCGAATGTATAAGCCATTCCTCCGCCGACAGTGACATTATAACCTGTCAGTTTCCCATTTTCCACAATTGCAATAAACCCCAGGTCATTCGATAAGACATCGGTATCATTGCGGGGAGGGATTGCAATAGCAGTCTTAAATTTACGGGGCAGGTATAATCTTCCATAAAGAGGTTCTTCCTCTTTCTCACCACCTTCGATCAATTTACCGTCGAGCCATATTTCGTGATATGCATTTGTGTGAGGCGTGAGATAAGCTGAAATGAGGCGGGCATCTTCGGCTACTTCATTATGTACAGGTGATTCATAAGGATTAGCTGAACACATCACATTACGGTTTACATCACCACATGCAGCAATTGTATCCAGAAGCGATTTATTTATTTCCTGAATCGTCTTTTTCAGATTACGCTTTAATACTCCATGGAACTGAAAGGCCTGACGTGTCGTTAATTTCAAAGTTTTATCGCCATATTGATCAGATAAACTGTCCATTGCCAGCCATTGTTCAGCTGTTGTAACACCCCCCGGAACGCGTACCCTGATCAAAAATGAATAAAGGGGCTCAAGTTTCTGTCGCTTACGTTCCTCATCCAAATCACGATCCTGCTGTTGGTAGGTGCCATGGAACTTTATTAATACCTGGTCTGTCGCCCTCATTCCTCCGGTAAGAGGATCTGCAAGACTTTCATCAATCGTTCCCCTGAGGTAATTACTGTTATCTTTTATTATTTCGATAGGCGAAGGTGGTGATGCCTCTTGATTTTCTGACATTTTTTAGTAATTTTTGAAGTTGCGAAGTAACAAAAAAATGATTCTAATATACATCCAGCTGCAACCTCTTTTCTTTCTGCAATTTATTAATATATTCCTGAGCACTTTCGGTATTTAACGAGCCCTCCTTTTCTACAATTTTCAACAAAGCGTCCTGTACATCGCCTGCCATTTTATTCATGTCGCCGCAAATGTAAAAGTGTGCTCCTTCTTCAAGCCATCGGAATAACTCTGCCGAGTTTTCGATTAAACGATGCTGAACGTATTCCTTTGTAGCACCATCCCGCGAAAAGGCTACATTCATCTTTGTTAAGACTCCTGTCTTCAAAAAGTTTTGCCACTCTGTCTGGTATAGAAACTCTGTTTCGAAATTGCGGTTTCCAAAGAACAACCAGCTTTTACCCCGATTTTCAGATAATTCACGATGCTGGACAAATGCACGATATGGAGCGATTCCGGTTCCGGCACCTATCATTACAATTGGAGTTGCATCATCTTTAGGCAATCTGAAATTCGGATTTGACTCGATAAAAATAGGAACATGCTCATTTTCCAAAGCCACTTCAGAAAGGTATCCCGAACATGCCCCTCTTTTTGCACGGCCACTGCGCTCATAGTTTACAACGCCCACAGTTAAATGCAATTCTCCGGGACATGCCAAAGGACTTGAGGAAATTGAATACGAACGAGGCTGAAGGGGTCTTAGAAGTCTGGAAAGCTCCTTCGCTGTTATTCTGGCCGGGAAATCAAGAAACAAATCTACAATATCGCGACCGTACAAATATTCCTTAAATATTTCGCATTTTTCTACAAGTTTTTGAAGTTTGGCATTCGGCGCAAATTCGATATATCGCTTAATAACATCCGTCGTAATTTTAGAAATCTCAAAATTCCTGTATAATCCCTCAAAGAGTGTCGTTGCAGAACCATTCATTTCAATCTCTTCTGTTCCCTTGAGGGAGGTAACTCTGAGAACCTCATTGATTAATTCAGGAGAGTTAACGGGAAAAACTCCTGCCGAGTCGCCCGGTTCAAAGACCAGACCCTTGTCATCAGCAGCTAGCTCAAGATGCAGAGTTTGGCGTCCCCTGGGTTTTCCATGAAGCGTAACCTTTTCAAATACAGGAGCTTTGTAAGGATTTTTCTTTGAGTATTTTATAGTCTGATGAGACGTCTCCAAAGAATTAGATATACTATTTAACCTTGATTCTGAATTTGCCTGGCCTGTCAACTCACCTCCAAAACTTTTGATTGTTGATTTTAGCCAGTCATTTGCCGGTTGTTCGAAATCAAGGTCACAATTAAGGATTGGAACCATCCTTTTTGCTCCAAGTGTTTCAAGTTGCTGATCAAAATCCTTACCTGTTTTGCAGAATTGGAAATAGCTGGAATCACCTAATGCAAGTACAGCATAATTTACACCATCGAGTTTAGGTGCTCGTTTCCCATATATAAATCCGTGAACCTCCTGTGCAGAAAATGGAGGAACACCTTCACCATGTGTTGAAACAATCACGAGCAGATTTTTCTCTGTCTGAAGATCCCTTAGCCGGTAATTCTCCATATTCTTTAAATCCACTGAAAGACCCTGTTCTTCGGCAATATATTTTGCCTTCTTTGCAAGCCCTTCACCATTCCCTGTCCGTGATCCATAAAGAATTGTTAGGCGAATTGATTTAGGTGCCGGGTTGGAAAGTTCTGAGAGGCTTACCTGCTCATTAGATCTTGCAGAAAACCCGGCCAGATATCCCGATACCCAAACTTGTTGTTCGTTATTAAGCGAAGATGTCAGGCGTTGAAGAAGATCCAGTTGTTCCTCCGATAATATTGCTGAACTATTGTTTTCCAAGATGATGCTATTTGATATTATAAAATACAAAAATAGACCAGCAGGAAAATCTATACCATACCTTTAAATTGTCATTTTTATACCTAAATTATGGTATAAAGGGGAATTTCATGAAGAGTTTAATGTAAAAAGATTAAAAATTACAGTATTAACAGAGGCGTTTTCAAATATCCTTATCGCTATAACGATAAAGAATTTGGCGCTGGGAAAACGAGATGTGTTTCCAGCCACGGAAGTGGGTGAATCTGAATAACCCCCGGTGGAGTGGAACGGAACCGGGGGTAGGGATACCCATATAATCGCAACCCCGACAGCGGGTTGAATCAGGCATTGGAAAGTTCGAAATAAAACCTTTTTAAACTTATTTGATAACAAATCATCCAAAAACTTTCCCGGGATCGGGATCCGTTGCGGCCGAAGGTGACTTTGTTCCTTATCCATCCTTTGGTCGCGTAGGGATTACATCCGTTTATTCCCCACCCCGGGTTGCGGACGAACCTAATAGCATATCGCCTATTCAGGGCTTTTTTTAAGAAGATTTATTGTTGATTCTGGCCTACAATGGGATCCTGGTTAGGCACACGTGGTTCGGACACGTCCTTTTCCCATTTCACCACAAAATCCACTTTCCCGAAGTTGAAAACCAGGGATCCAATTAGCTTCATTCCGGCTCCGCTCCGACGACCTTCATAATGCTGTTTTTTTTGGCTATATTTTTATAAGCGGTCCCGTCGCCGAGTCGTAAAGTCAGCTGTGTCTGTCGTCCTGTCTTGGATACAAAGTCGGAAAAATGTTATGTTTTGATCAGGTATAAGGAACTCTGAAAGAGTCCAATCTGAATAACCCCCGGTGGAGTGGAACGGAACCGGGGGAAAGGAAGCTACGATGTGAACCCAGCTACGAAAGTGGTTGAATCTTATCCCCTAAACCGGTAACCTATTCCCGATTCAGTATTGAGAAGAGTTGGTTTTGCAGGATCGTCTTCCACCTTCTTTCTTAGCTGTGCCATAAATACCCGCAGATACTGAGTCTGCTCCTGATATCCCATCCCCCAGATTTCTTTTAGGATAAATTGATGAGTCAGTACTCTTCCCTCATTTTTAGCCAATAAAACCAGCAATGAATATTCTGTAGATGTTAGTTTTAGCAATACATCTTTCTTTCTCACAGTATGACTTGCCTGATCGATTGTCAAATTTCCGAATGACAATAATGGGTCATCTGATGAACCAAGACTTTGTCGGATTGCGACACGTATCCTGGCGAGCAATTCACCGGTTCGGAAGGGTTTTGTAAGATAATCATTGGCTCCATTATCAAGCGCCCGGATAATATCATCTTCAGAACTTCGGACTGAAAGAATGATGATTGGCTTAAGATACCATTCCCGCAGTTTTTTTAGGATTTCTATTCCATCGGAATCCGGCAGGCCAAGATCCAGTATTATCAGCACCGGGTGAACTGTAGCGGCGTGAATCAGGCCATCCCTCCCCGTTGCAGCCTCTGAAATCTTATAGCCATTTGCAGAAAGGGTGATTTCAAGTAACCTGCGTATTTGAACCTCGTCATCAATAATCAATATGGTTTCTGCATTATTCATCCTTCCTCATTTTTTATATTCTGGACTAACTCCTGAATCACTACCGGGATTTTCAAAATAAATTTTGCACCTCCGTTAACCCTGTTTTCAGCAATTATTGTGCCGCCCTGAGCTGCAACAAACCCTTTTACAATCGACAATCCTAAACCTGTACCTCCCGCTTTTGCATCTTTGCCTCTGTAAAATTTATCGAACACAAAATTCAATTCCAAAGGATTAAATCCGGGACCTCTGTCCATGAGCTGAATATTTAGAAAACCACTGTCATAGAAGATCTTCAGCCTTATTGCACTTCCCTCAGGAGCTATCTGGATGGCGTTTAATACAAGATTGTGCAATACTTGCTCAACCAAACCAAAATCGATCTTTACAAGCGGCATATCATCAGGGATTACCGTCAAAAGTTTAAAATGTTTTAACTCAGACTCAAGTGTTTCAGCAACATTATTGGCCAGATCATGCACATCGCACCAATCCGGGCGAGGCGTAATATGTCCGGATTCGAGTCTCGACATGTTAAGAAGATTTTCGATAAGACGATTAAGGCGGATAGATGCAATATTTATCTCGCCATAAAGCATCTGACGTGTCTCCTCAGGATAATTTTCAGACAATAGCGTATCTGAAGCACCAAGAATAGTTGCAACTGGAATCCTTAGCTCATGAGATATTGAATTAAACAGGGTTTTGTACAATTTTTCAGATTCACTAAGTATATAAGTGTTTTTGGCAGCATTTCTCAGGAATTCACGTTCATATTTGCCTGATATCTGGGAAAGACAGGCTTCCCAAAACAGCTCCTCTCCCTGTGTAAATGACTGTTGAATCTTCACTGCTATGACGCCCATGTTCCCCTTATTACCCGTCATGGGATAGAATGTATGCACATTTGATGGCAACGTGTTCGTATATTTTCCAGCCGGCGAAGTGTTTTTAAATACCCAGTTGGCTACACTAAAGTCATTTCCGGATAACAGGATACCTGTGCCTTTCTGAACCTGATTGTCAAGCTGATTATTATCTGTCTTTAGAATTATTGCAGATTCAAGGCTAAAATATTTCTGAACATATTTCATTGCGATTTGCGAAACCTCCTCCATTCCGGATGCAGTATTTAACTCTTTTGTCAGCTGATACAATGCATGGGTACGTTCTTCGCGTATTCTGATTTTCTGCTCCTGCCGCCGAACCCTGGAAGTAAGTATACCATTAAGGACGGCGATTGTGAAAAACATAACAAGCATTAGCAAATCCTCAGGTTTATCTACATGAAAGGTAAACCGTGGAGGGATAAAGAAATAGTCCCATATCAAGGCACTTAATGACGCCGCGAGGAAAATTGGTCCTGAACCAAAGAAAATAGCAAGTACTGAGACGAGAAAAAGCAGTCCGAATGATACAACCTGATAGGCTATAAGGTCCCTCACAAAATAACAGGTTATTGAAGTCAGGAATATCAGTAAAATAACTGTTAAATATTCGCGAACTGAGGAAGTGAAAGAGGGCACATAAAACTTCTCCTTCAAACGTCTTTTTGATTGATTGTCAGAGCCCAGAATATAAACATCGATATTTCCGCTATATCTGATCAACCGGTTTACAAAATTACTCAGCTGCAACATTGTAAACAGGTTTCTTACCCGCGGTTTACCTACGATGATATGAGATGCATTTTCTTTTTGAGCGAAATCTACAATCGCACTTACAACATCATTATTTGTAACGATTCGAAACTTGATACCCAGTTGTTTGGCAAGATTTATGTTTTTATTAAGTTGTGTATCTTCTTTGGGAGTGAGATGATGTGCTGTTTCGACATAGACAGCCTGAATATTTGCTCCCATGGAATAGGCAAGGTTTTTTGCCCATCTGAGCAGCCTCATCGATTCAACCTTGTAATTGATTGCGACTAAAAGGTGTAAGCCTGACTTCCATGGGCCTCTGATCTGCTTCTGCTGCATGTAGTCATGCAACTGCTTGTCAACCCTTTCGGCCACAATCCGCAGGGCCATTTCACGGAGAGCTGTAATATTACCCTTCCTGAAAAAATTCAATACAGCCTCGCGCGAACGTTCAGGGGTATAAACCTTTCCTTCGGCCAATCGTTGCAGGAGCTCGTCCGGGCTAAGGTCGACAAGCTCTACCTCGTCAGCCTCCTCGAAGATTTCATCCGGTAAAGTTTCGCGTACTGTAATCCCGGTTATCTGCGCCACAGTTTCCGAACGGCTCTCCAGATGCTGAACATTGACTGTCGTATAAACATTTATGCCATTTTCGAGTATCTCCTGGACATCCTGAAAGCGTTTAATATGCCGGCTCCCGGGCGCATTTGTATGGGCGAGCTCATCAACAAGCACGATCTGAGGTTTACGCGCGATAATAGCATCCAGATCCATCTCCTGCACCGAGGCAGATTTGTAGGAGTATCGATTCCTTTCAATCAGTTCAAGTCCTACAACCAATGCCTCTGTTTCCTTACGTTTGTGCGTTTCAATATAGCCAATAATGATGTCACAGCCTTTCATTTTCTCAACTCTGGCAGCCTGAAGCATCGTATATGTTTTACCTACTCCGGCGCACATGCCGAAGAAGATTTTCAGTTTTCCCTTTTGACTCTTCTTCTCCTCATGGATGATTGAAGCCAAAAGTTCATCCGGGTCCGGACGGTTATCCATCGGTTATAATTTGTCCTCTAACTTAGTCATTATTTCAACAGCACGTCTTTCGATGCCATGCATCTGTTCAAAAATCCTTTTTAACTCCTGTACCTGGCTAAGGCTGATCTCACGCTCCAGATCGTTCTTTAAATTTGTGATCAGATGTTCCTTATTCTCGTTGATGTTCTTGGCCATGTCATTAAACACCAAAGATATATCATAAAATTCATCTTCGCCTTCAAAATTCAGACGTTGGTCGTAATTTCCGGATCCGACTTCCTTAATGCCATTGTATAATTTAGTGAAACGTTCGTTGAAATAGGAGGAAAAGTTAAATGTGAAACTCAGTGTAATAAGGAATAACACCGTTCCAAGGATTGTAACATGAGTCAACCCTTTTTCTGCAGATTTTTTTATATCACCGGCTTTAAGAATTATTGCCTGCTCATTCATCTGCGAGAGTAGCATTGTCTGCTGATAGAGGTTTTGAAACCGGGCCTGCAAAGCTGCAACCTTATCTCTTGGGTAATCGGATTTTACCAGCCATTCAATATTAGTCAGGTATTCCTTAAATCCCGATTCAATTCCTGATACAAGCTGTCCCTCACCTGTTTCAGTAATATTATTTTTTTCAAGCTTAAGGGAACTCCCGAATGTTCTGGAGGCAGAAAGTATCACTGCCGTGTCAATTTTCTCACCATTAAGAAATGCACGGTTTATCTCCTGATTGATTTTTGTCAAATCCTCTCCCATATCCCTGGCGAATATGACTGAAAAATGATTTTCCTTAAGAATTGCATCCGTTTTTAGCGATAACCGGTTCATGTGATAAGCAGACAGAATAGACAAACCTGCAATGATAACAAAGAAAAAAACCATCCCTAAAAAGAATCGTGTACGAATTGAGATTTTCATGATAATTGAAATTAATTAAGATGTGAATTTGTGTTGAAAATTCGATCCAGTTCAAGGTTAAGCGAAAGGACATTGATGCAGCTTTCGCCCAGCAACCCATACTGAGGATATTGAACTGATGAATTGATAATTTTTTCAAGTTGAGATTTTTGACCAGGATTTAGATTACGCGCCTTTACTATCCTTTTCACTTGTAAATAAGCAGCTTGCGGTGAGATATGAGGATCAAGGCCACTTGCCGATGCAAAAACCATTTCGGCAGGGACCACACTTAGACTGTCCAGTTGGTTTAGCCCTATAAACCCGCATCTTAATGAGTCAACAGAATGTTTCAGTTTCGAGCTTGTTAACCCAAGATTGGATCCTCCGGAGGGTAATGGATTATAGGAAACAGAAGAGGGTCTTGAAGTAAAATAGATCAGACTGTCGAACTTTTGCCCAATTAGTTCGCTGCCTTTAATCTGATTATTGATGATGACTAAGCTGCCATTGGCCTTAGCGGGAAAGGCAAGTTGTACAATTCCTGTTACAATAAGGGGATAGATAATCCCGGTTAGAATTGTAAAAAACAGGAATATTTTTAATGATATAAATAGAGTTTTCATTGTTAAGCACTTAAATATTAATCAGAATATCAATAAGTTTTATACCAATAAAAGGGGCTGCAATCCCTCCCAACCCATAAATAATAAGGTTTTTTGTCAGGGCTGCATTGGCTGACACAGGTTTATAACTAACCCCTTTCAGCGCAAGGGGGATTAACATGACTATAATTAATGCATTAAATATCACTGCACTCAAGATTGCACTCTGAGGTGAGCCCAGATTCATGATATTTAAGGCTGAGAGAGGGCCGATTCCGTTTTTGCCCGAATACAGAGATAAGGCAATAGCCGGGATTATTGCAAAATATTTTGCGACATCATTTGCGATACTAAATGTTGTAAGAGCACCTCTGGTCATAAGCAATTGTTTGCCTACTTCTACAACCTCGATTAATTTGGTTGGGTTACTGTCAAGGTCTACCATATTTCCGGCTTCTCGGGCAGCCTGCGTTCCTGTATTCATTGCAATGCCAATATCGGCTTGTGCCAGTGCCGGAGCGTCATTAGTTCCATCACCGATCATACCTACTAAATGACCATCAGCCTGCTCTTCACGGATACGACGCAATTTATCCTCAGGAGTCGCTTCTGCCATAAAATCATCAACTCCAGCCTCAGCTGCAATTGCGGCAGCTGTGAGATGATTGTCCCCTGTTATCATAACAGTTTTGATTCCCATCTTCCTAAGTTCTGCAAAGCGCTGTTTTATACCACCCTTGACAATATCTTTAAGGTGAATAACGCCCAACACACGGTTGTCTTCTGCCACAACAAGCGGGGTGGCCCCCTGTCGCGCCAGATCAGAGACTATATCCTGTATTTTTTGTGAATAAAAACCATTATTGTTATTTATAAAAGAGCGGATTGCCTCAGATGAACCCTTTCGGATCTGATGTGACCTTCCATCCTCAGAGTTATAATCAACACCGCTCATCTTCGATTGGGCAGTAAAAGGGATAAATTTTGCATTTAACTGATAGACTTCACGACCACGTATATTGAATTTCTCCTTCGCAAGTACTACGATTGAACGTCCTTCAGGGGTTTCATCAGATAACGAAGAGAGCTGAGCTGCATCCGCCAGTTCCCCAACACTAACACCTTCAGCAGGAATAAAATTTGTCGCCATCCGGTTGCCTAAAGTTATAGTACCGGTTTTATCCAGAAGAAGAACATCTACATCACCTGCTGCTTCTATGGCACGTCCACTGGTTGCAATCACATTACGCTGGAGCAGACGGTCCATACCACTTATTCCTATTGCACTTAGCAACCCACCGATCGTGGTAGGAATCAGACATACCAGCAGAGCTATCAGGACTGGTAAGGTCAGATTACTGGATTCGGGTAAACCGGAAGCAGACAACGAATAACTGAAAAATGCAGGAAGTGTTGCAACTGCCAAAAGGAAAACAATTGAAAGTCCGGAGATTAATATTGAAAGTGCTATTTCATTTGGTGTTTTCTGCCGTTTTGCCCCTTCGACGAGTGAAATCATGCGGTCGATAAATGTATTCCCTGGTTCTGAGGTAATCCTGACAATAATTTTGTCGCTTATGACTTTTGTCCCGCCTGTAACGGCTGAGCGGTCTCCACCACTTTCACGGATAACCGGAGCTGACTCACCTGTGATTGCAGATTCGTCGACACTCGCGATGCCATCAACGACTTCACCGTCGGAAGGGATTACATCTCCGGTTTCACAGATTACGATATCCCCTTTCTTAAGTTGTGTTGCATTGACCGAAACCTCGTGTAATCCTTCCAACTTCCTGGCCACAGTTTGTGTCCGGTTTTTACGGAGACTCTCTGCCTGGGCTTTCCCTCTCCCTTCGGCAATAGCCTCGGAGAAATTAGCGAATAAAACAGTAAACCACAGCCATACTGCAATATAAAAATTAAAGGATGAGAAAACACCATCAAAGATTCCTTTAAGCACAATGATTGTGGTTAATAAGGATCCGATCGCAACGATAAAAATAACCGGATTTTTTATAAGCAATGCCGGATTTAATTTTGTAAAGCTATCCTTCACGGCAGTAACAGCAAGTTCCCTGTTAAACAGGCTTATATTTTGTTTAGTGCTCATATTACCAAGAATTAAAAAGTTATTCCTTTATTCATCAGCAGATGTTCAACAACAGGGCCCAACGACAATGCCGGGAAATGTGTCAGTCCGCCAACAATCACAATTACGGCTATTAGCAATCCGATAAACAACCAATTGTCTGTATGAAAAGTGCCAGTTGAAGATGGCGTGACTTTCTTCCTTGCCATACTGCCGGCAATTGCCATTACGGGAAGGATGATTCCGAAGCGTCCGATAAGCATCCCAATACCTAAAGTCAGATTATAAAATACAGTATTGACATTCAAACCGGCAAAAGCACTTCCGTTATTTCCTGCTGCTGATGCATAGGCATAAAGAATTTCGGAAAGACCATGAGGACCTGAATTGTTGAGCCCTGAAAGTCCCTGGCTGCTCACCGAAGCCCATGCAGCAAAGAGAAGTATAACAATATTAGGTGCCAGAACTGCAATGATAGCCATCTGAACCTCGAATTTCTGAATCTTTTTTCCAAGATATTCAGGCGTTCGGCCCACCATAAGACCCGCAATAAAGACAGTAAGAATCACAAATATTATAATACCATACAAACCGGCACCAACACCACCAAAGATAATTTCGCCCAGCATAATATTGATCATAGCGACCATTCCAGCCAGAGGTGACAAACTATCGTGCATTGCAATAACGGACCCATTGGAGGCAGCAGAGGTTGATGTTGCCCATAAAACGCTGTTTGTAATGCCAAAACGTGTTTCCTTTCCCTCCATTAAAGGTAGATTCCCAAAAATCGGATTGGAAGAATACTCAGCATAAAGAGAAATTGACAATCCGAGGACAAGCAGAATCAACATAGCCTTGAATATTGTCCATCCATGCCTTACCGAACCGACCATTTTACCGTATGTAAATGTTAAAGCTGCGGGAATAAGTAATATGGCAAGCATTTCAAGGAAGTTACTAAAGGGAGTAGGATTCTCAAACGGATGCGCACTGTTCGCATTAAAAAAACCACCTCCATTAGTACCAAGTTGTTTGATTGCGATTTGAGATGCAGCCGGTCCCATGGGGATTACCTGCGTGGCACCTTCTAAAGTATGGAAAGTCTCGTAGGATTTAAAATTCTGAACTACTCCCTGTCCGGCTAAAACAATTGCAAACAGGATAGACAACGGCAGAAGAATATATAAGGTTGACCTTGTCAGATCCGTCCAGAAATTACCAATCGTATCGATTGTTTTACGGGCCAACCCTCTGATTAATGCCAGTAAAACGGCAATTCCTGTGGCAGCACTAACAAAATTCTGAACTGTAAGCCCAATCATTTGAACAAAGTAACTCAGGGTAGTCTCACCCGAATAACCCTGCCAATTGGTGTTGGTCATAAAACTAACCGAAGTGTTTAAGGCCGAATGCCATGAAACATTAGGAAGATTTGCAGGATTCAATGGTAATTGAGACTGAAAAAGCTGGATCAGAAAGACAAATACAAATCCGGTAAAATTAAATATCAATAAATCGAATGTATAAGATTTCCAGGTTGTTTCCTTTTCCGGGTCAATACCTGAAAATTTGTATGTCAAGCCTTCCAACCAACCAAAAACCGGTTTCATCAGATGATTTTTGCCGGTAAAGACTTTAAACATAAAATTACCCAGGATTGGAGTAAGACCAACTAATACAGCAAAAAACAAAAGTATCTGGAGGTAGTCCTGTGTTGTCATCTTTAAAATTTTTCCGGTTTAATAAGAGAATAAAGAAGATAACCGAGAATCAGGATAGCTATGAAAATTCCTGTAACATAATCGGCAAGATGACCAGACCCGATGGTTCTGCCTGCCTCTAATAAAATTATTGCCTTCATATTGATTGATTTAATTACAAATCAAAAGTATACCGGATCCTATAAGTGTTTTATAAGGATTAATCTGCAGAATATAAAGATATAATAAAGAAAACCATACATTTCACAGGATCCGTATTTGATTCATATTTAAGCCTCAAGACGTTTGATGAGGTTAAGCCAATGAATATTTTATGGTGAACACCGTTGATATTTGCAGACAAATGAATCGAAATTAAAGGAAGTTGTATAAAAAGTCTCTTTAACACTGATGTAAAGGATAAGGAGGTAAAGTCCCTCCGTGTTCTTCTGTGCGTTCCGATCCTCCGTGTTAATTATTCTCTTTTGATCCAGCCTCTAAATGTTTTAGAAAAATAAGTTTTGGATCATCATTTTATAGTTATCCTTCCCTTTAATCGTACTGGTATCCAAATTTCCTCCTCGGAAGACGGGTCATTATTTATGTATTTGTCCCCTAAAACTTCAAAGTGCGGTCTGTTGTCCAAATCATATTCCGAGCCAGGTAGCCAGGTCCCGAAGATAAATTGAAAGATGCTGTTATCGGTACTTAAGCCTTTGTAATTGAATACTGCGTATAGCCCATCAGTCAATGTGAATGTTTCCAGTTCAGCAGGTACATTGTTAAAATCACTTACTTCAACGGCTGCCCACTTTTCAAATTCGCCTGTTGGATTAAATTCTGCAAAGTATGACTGTTTATAGACCTGCAGAGAAATCAGGTCATTTGTCAGGTTGTTTTTTATTTCACTGCGCAATGGCATAAAACTCCGCCAAAGGTTAGCAGTCTTGTTGTCAGACAAACTCATTGTCTGCCGTTTACCAATTAATTTCTTTTCTTCTATTTTTTTAATTTCCGGGGTCATACTTTATCATTTGTTGTTAGTTTGGATGTATGTGCTTTGCAATGACCGCTAAAACCGAAATATACACCTTTTCAAATGAATTAAATTATCAAAGCGTAAATTATGGATCAGATAAATAAGTTGTGGACATTAATTTTCTTTAAACGATTTGATAGGTACTATTTATATGACAATTTCTTATTCTATTGGATAAAACCTGTTAATAAATGCTTAAAGGTGCAGAGCACCGTTTATATTTGTAGAA
>CAINLJ010000061.1 GCA_903850335.1 uncultured Bacteroidia bacterium
CTCGAGATTTCATAATCAAGCCAGCCATAATTCCGTGCAATCAGCACTGCCCCAACACCAACTAAAATTAGACCTATCAGCGACCGGGAATCACCGCTATGTCTGTCTCTTCTTCGTGTGGGAATTTCATTTTTACCGGGGTTGTCGTCGTACTTGTACATTGTGTTTGCTTTTAAGGGTTACTTAATTGAATTATAAACTCCCACGAAACTAACCCTAAGAACTGTGGCATACCAGTTAAAATCGGTAAACAACATGAAAAAGCCGGTAAACAGATGCAAATCGAATTTCTACCCTCTTCCGGAAGCAGTAATCATCGAGAGCAATTCGTTATTGAGCATCTGCTGGCCGATCAATTCTTCAAGTTTAAGATGCATTCTGTAGCGCCAGTAGTGTTGTGCAATTGCAGGCACGTTAATCCTCTCCCCTTCAGTATTGTCCCATCGGAGCTTTCCATCGATAGCCAGCAAGTCCTGAATAGGGAATATTGCCCACATTGCAGGAGAATACATATGCATGATTAAAATATCACGTGCTATCCAGGGTTCCATAAAATAGGGAACCTTCCCCTGCTGACCCATCACAAATCTAAAGAACCTTTCACTGTGCACCCTGTCTTCCTCCCACCATCCGCGTAGCGTTGACATGTCGTGAGTCGAGGTGGAACAAACGGATAAATAAGGAGCGTCGGCAGGATGGGCAAATTCAACTCTCGGATCCTTTGGCATTCTTTGAATCTCCAGACTTAAAATACCCAGATTACGCATCACGCCCGGTACGCTTTCGGGAACCATCCCAAGATCCTCACCACAAACAAGCATATCGGTAGATTTCATCAGTGCTGGCAAGATCCACAGTGCCTGATTCTTCCAGCACTCTTCGTGACGGCGGTAGAAGAAGTCAATATACAACTCATCCAGTGCCCAACGGGTTTCAGAATTTAAATTGAGATATGAATTTGTATTATGAAATGAAACACGCGGATGAAACAATGTGGGATGATAAGGATCACGCAAAAACAATACCTCTGCTATCAGCGAACATAACCCATCGCGAATCCTGGTCTCTTTTCCTGTGAGTTCAACACCCTTTTTTACCGATTCAAAATAGTTCCAGATCTTACGCTGAGTATCGAACCCTGCCTTTAAATTGTATTTCCCCGGTTCATATTCTACAAGAAAATTTGCCTTTACCTCCTGCGTTTCCTCTCCAAATAATTCCCAAAGGAAATAATCACGGATGTAGGGCTTCGTAAACCTTTCCTCATTAAATATGATCCCTGCATCAATAATTTCATCCCGGCTGAATGGAAGTGCGGGTCTGAAATGGCCCAAAATTCCCTGAACCTGTTCAATAGGAATTTCCCATATCCTGAAGAAGCCCAGGATATGATCGATGCGTGTGGCATCAAAATAACGTGACATCATTTTTAGGCGCTGGTCCCACCATGCAAAATTGTCCTCTGCCATCTTTGCCCAGTTGTAAGTAGGGAAACCCCAGTTTTGACCCATATCGGCAAATTCGTCTGGCGGAGCACCGGCCTGCTGGTCCAAATTGAAAAGTTCGGGATGTGTCCACGCCTCAACACTATCCGGACTTATTCCAATCGGGATATCACCCTTGAGAACAACACCGTTATTTCTGGCATATTCCGATGCATCAAGCAACTGTTTATGAGCATGATACTGGATGAAATAATGAACTGCAATATCCGGATACCAATCCTGACTATCAGCACATAAACGTTCTATTTCTTCTTTATTATACCTCGAATAATCCACCCAGTTTCTAAAATTTGCAGTCTTGTTTTTATCCCTCAAAAAACAAAATGCGGCATAAGGCACCAGCCACTCTTTATTCTCATCAAAAAATTTCAAAAAAGGAGGATCAACGAGGAAAAATTCTCTTTGCTGGTCAAAGATCAGCTTAAAGAATTTGGACTTTACTTTATGGATATCTTCGTAACGAACCGTTTCAAGTGCATTAAATCCAGAGAGTGCCTGAACAAATCCGATCATAAGATTTTCATCTTCAAGAACACCAATTTTATTTATATTCAGGTAAACAGGGTGCAACGCAATAGAGGAAATCGATTTATAGGGATAAGTATCTATCCAGGTATGGGTAGCAACTGTCTCGTTCAGTGGCAGTAACTGGACAAGCTTTAATCCGGTGAGTTTGGCCCAGTCGACCAGCTTCTTTATGTCAGGAAATTCGCCGATTCCGCCACTATTATCTGTACGCAGAGAAAATACAGGTACTGCGACACCGGCACCTTTCCAATGAGTAACTGGAAAACGAAAGTTCTCGTCTGAATGAATCTTTAGACTTCCTGGCTCCTTGCACACATAATCCCTGATCATCCGGTTACTTCCCTGTTCCCAAACAGCAACCTGTTTCTTTACAGCATTATATATTACATATTTAAACTGGAATGGAAACTTAAGTTTGTCGGCATTTAAATCGATTGACCACCATGGAAAACCGTCATCCGACATTAGCAATGTATCCTGCTCCATCCAGTTGCCAAGTGAAGGCTGATCACCTAGTATTCCAACACGGCAATCGGAATCGACACGCGGAACATGAATCCGTATTCGGAGCGTCCTTTGAAAAGCAACAGGTTCAATAACCTTTGTATCCCTGTTCTTTCGTGAGCACAATACCCTGGTAAAGGCAGAAGAGGACAAGGCGACATCAGATTCGGAACTTACTCTCCAGAAATCGCGGCATCTCAGCTCGTCGGGGAAGTTGTCGCCAGGTTCAATCAACCGGTTTTTGCCACCTTCCCAAATGATACCACCGCTATCCTGCTTTAGAAGATATTTGTATTCGAGTCGTTCCCGGGAAGGGTACTCAAATTCAACTTCCCATTCACCAGGTACATGCGTATTTAGAGCAATGGCTCTGTCCGGATCCCACTCACCAAACATAGAGGATGATCCTGAGACATAAAGAACCTGACCCCATAAGGTCTGATAATCAATTTTAAATGATAGTTTCATTTTTTTTCTCCTTTCTGATGTCGAGCTGACAACCTTTATGTACCCCAAAGTTAAACCTTTGGGACTGAATAAGTGTTGTCTTATTAAAATAATTTCTTCAAAATGCTTAAAGCACATGATTTCGCAACAGCTCACATACCTTATCTCATTCGTAAACTTGCAATTCCGGCAAGTGTAGGGTTTATTTTTAATACTCTTTTTAATGTTGTTGACACCTATTACGGTGGGAAAATATCAACAGCTGCACTGGCCGCAATGGGTCTTACATTCCCGGTGTTCTTTATTATTCTTGCCATGGGAATTGGAATGGGTACAGGAACAACCGCACTGATCTCTCAATCGCTTGGAGCCGGGAAAAATGAAGAAGCAGAAAAAATCGGTTTTCAGGCAGTGACCTTTTCTTTGATCAATTCAGTTTTACTGACAATTGCAGGTATTCTTTTAGCACCTTCTCTTTTTATGATTTTAGGGGCCACAGACAACTATCTGAATATTTCGGTTCAATATATGAATACTATTCTTACCGGAACGGCATTTTTTCTTGTTAACAGCATCCTGAGTTCCTTACTTACGGCCAGAGGAGATACAAGAACCTACCGGAATTCTCTGATCGCCGGATTTGTGCTTAATCTTATTCTCGACCCATGGTTTATCTATGGCGGATTAGGATTTCCTGCCCTTGGAATACGGGGGATCGGGTATTCGACAGTCCTTATCCAATTACTTGAGACAATTTACATGGTTTATGTGACGCGGCGTCTTCACGTCTTTGATCATGCACAATTCAAGGATTTTATTCCACACCGAAAATACTTTGCTGCACTCTTTGGCCAGGGTTTCCCGGCGAGTCTGAACATGCTTACCATAGCGATAGGAATCTTTGTTATAACTTATTTTGCAGGTCACTTCGGCAAAGAGGCAGTTGCTGCATATGGTATCGCTACCCGAATAGAACAAATAGCACTCTTACCTACAATAGGACTGAACATAGCAGCGCTCACCCTCGCTGCGCAAAACATGGGAGCCAATCGTCCTGAGAGAATTTATGAGTCCTGGAAGCTAAATATTCGTTATGGATTGCTGATCATATCAATAGGTTCGATCTCTGTACTTATCTTTGCAAGACAGCTGATTCAGGCATTTACAGCAGACCCCGGGGTTATCGAAATCGGTATACAGTATTTAAGGGTCGCCGCACTTTTTTTCTTTGCTTATATATTCCTGAACATGTCGGTTTCAACTTTGCAAGGGATGAAAAAACCTATGTACGCTATTTTTGTTGGACTGTACAGACAGATTCTGATTCCGCTTCCCATATTCTTCTTACTGGCTATCTCATTAGGATGGGGTACCGGTGGAATATGGTGGGGTATCTTTATTGTTAACTGGAGTGCAGCAATCTTCACCTATTTTTACACAAGAAACCAGATACAGAAAGTACTGAACCAATCTGCAATAATTGTTGAGATATAATAGGTTATTTACACACTTCTGATTTTGAATGTGTATTATTTCTCCAACCCTAAAAGTCAAAATATCGAAGCTACTTTTTACAGCCGTCTTTTAGTGAAACGATCCGGTTAAAAACCAACTGTTCAGATGTTGAATCAGGATCTACATTAAAATATCCAAGTCTTTCAAACTGAAAACTATCCAGCACTTTAGCATCCTTTACAAATGGTTCAATATAACACTCTTTCAAAACTTTAAGTGAATCCGGATTAAGAAACTCGAGCAAGTCTTTATCCTTGTGACCTCCAGGATCTGCATCTGTAAACAACCGGTCATAGAGTCTCACCTCAGCCTTAACTGCCTGAGCCAGGGCTACCCAATGTAAGGTGGCCTTAACTTTTCTGCCGTCAGGTGAATTTCCTCCTCTTGTCTCCGGATCATAGGTACAATGAAGTTCGATTATTTCATCATTACTATTTTTAATTATTTCGGTGCATCTGATAAAATAGGAATAGCGCAACCTGACCTCACGACCCACAGAAAGACGATAAAATTTATTTGTCGGATTTTCCATGAAATCCTCCCGCTCGATATACAACTCGCGGGAAAATGGCACCTTCCGTTTTCCCATACTCTCATCCTCAGGATTGTTTATTGCATCTAACAGCTCTACCTGACCCTCCGGATAATTTGTGATGACGATTTTCAAAGGATCGATAACTCCCATAACACGCTGTGCTCGTTTATTGAGATCCTCGCGAATACAATATTCAAGAACAGCCACATCTGTGACGCCGTCAACTTTTGTTATTCCGACCATATCTGAAAATGCCCTCATCGACTCCGGAGAATAACCTCGACGACGTAGCCCACAAATAGTTGGCATTCGCGGATCGTCCCAGCCATTGACGTAACCCTCCTTCACAAGTTGTAATAACCGTCGCTTCGACATAACGGTATAGCTGATATTCAGCCTCGAAAATTCAATCTGCCTCGGACGGTAATCAGAATCCTGCAGCTGATCGACAAACCAGTCATACAATGGACGATGGACTTCAAATTCAAGTGTGCAAATCGAATGTGTGATCCCTTCCCAATAATCGCACTGACCATGAGCATAATCATACATCGGATAAATGCACCATATATCGCCTGTACGGTGATGGGGTTGTTTCAATATCCTGTACATCAGAGGGTCGCGCATATGCATATTTGGCGACGACATATCGATTTTTGCCCTTAATACGCAATCACCTTCATTGTAAAAACCGCTTTTCATCTTAGCAAAAAGTTCAAGGTTCTCCTCCGGTGGTGTGTCGCGGTATGGGCTGTCGATACCCGGTCTTGTAGGGACACCTTTTTGCTCACTAATCACTTCCTGCGACTGGAAATCAACGTATGCTTTTCCCTCTTTGATCAGCTGAACGGCAAAATCGTATAGTTTTTCGAAATAATCGGAGGCATAATAAAGACGGTCATCCCAGTCAAAGCCGAGCCAACGAACGTCTTCCATTATTGAATCTACATATTCGGTATCCTCTTTGGCAGGATTTGTATCATCGAACCGAAGATTTGTTAAACCTCCGTATTTTTTTGCGGTTCCGAAATTCAGGCAGATCGACTTTGCATGTCCGATATGGAGATATCCATTAGGTTCAGGTGGGAAGCGTGTATGTATTCTTCCCTCGTTTTTCCCTTCGGCCAGATCATCAACGATTTGTTGCTGAATAAAATTTTTTGGAAGTTTCTGTTCCTGATCCAGGCTAATATTGTCAATTTCTACCATAATGAATTAATTTTCTTTGCTTCTGAAAAATTTTGGTAAAAGTACAAAGAGTTGAACTAAATGAGATATATTTAGGGGGGTTAAATAAAGATTTAAAAATAGATTAATTTTAGATTACCAAAATAAGCAGGTATTGTTATGGGAATTATTGAAATTGAGGGGATGGAGTTTTATTCGTTCCATGGTCATTTTGCGGCTGAGCAGGTAGTAGGTAATCGTTTTATTGTTGATTTGACACTTTGGACTGATTGTTCAGTGGCAGCAAAGAGCGACAATCTGGATGATGCTTTGGATTATCAGGTTGCTTATCGGATTGTGAAGGAGGAGATGCAAATTAAGTCACATTTGCTTGAGCATGTTGCAGGGAGGGTTCTGGATCGGTTTTATGAAGATTTCACGTCTGTTTCAAGGGTAAGGATAAAAATATCGAAGTTAAATCCTCCCATGGGAGGAGAGATTAGGAAGGTTAGTCTAACGTTAGAACGGTAAGATTGAAGCTGCAAGCAGGTAATTATCAAATTTAAAAAGTCTTTGTGGTTAGAGCAGAATTTAATTATCTTTGCAGCCACATTTTTGGTCGGTTGGCCGAGTGGTCAGGCAGCGGTCTGCAAAACCGCGTACGGCGGTTCGAATCCGCCACCGACCTCAAACACTAGTAGACTCCTTGATTATCAAGGGGTCTTTTTTGTGTTTATAGCAGATCCTATGGCATTTATAGCGGATTTCGCTGAAAATAAAATAAGTAAAATATTACTCTTTTTTCAATCAGTAACTAATTTTAGGTAATTATTTACTTAATTGAGGTTTTATCGTCGGGAGAATAAGATGATTCCTCAATCTTTTGACGTATTAACATCAGTATCATCCTGTTCTTGCATCTTAGCCAATCTGGCTTCATTAGGGATTAGTCCCTTGTAATACTTTAAAGCCGCAGAACTCATATCGAGTAAATCTTTATTCGATTTTTCAAGCTCATCAACCCGATTCTGAAGACTTGTTATTTTATCATAGAGTTCACTATTCTTTATAAGTAGTTCGGCGTTCTCCCTCTGAAAATTATCAATACTATTATTATCAGATCCATCCATGAACATCTTTCCCTGACCGAGAAAAAGGAAAAGTGGGTTAACCTTCAGTGTCTCGATCAAATTTATGACAGCTCTTATCGAAGGAATACTGTCACCCGAAATGACACTGTGCAACTGGGAAGTCGTAGTATAACCCAGTTTGTTTGCCAGGGATGTAGGTTTTATTCCCGCTATTTCGAGCGCTTTAATCACTTGATCAAAATTTTGTTTAAAACTATGCGTTTGTAACATGATAATATATTTTTAAACAAAAGTAATTAATTACTTAAATAAACGATAATGATTTACTTAAAATAAAATGTTGTCATTGGGCAATTTTTTTATGGCGATTTTTTGTTGGACTAAATCACCATAAATTGTTGGGTTGCTAGGGAGTACCATTAGTTTGTTGCCCAATGAGTTTTCTTCAGGGATCCCTGTCCTCGGATGGCCTCCTCTCCTCCCTGCTGGCAATTAGCCTGCCTCCCTGCCTTCCTTGTATCCCCTCTCTAATAGGGCATAAAGTGTGTTTTAGGAGGAATCTCAGAGTTGGCAGAAAAATATTTTTCCAGAAGTTTAACCCCCATTTTGACTTTTTGATTGGAAAACGAAATAAAAATTTTCCAGCGAAATGCCGATATCAGATATCAAGTGGACATTATTACCCGAATTTTCAATCGTATCTATTACATTAATCTCGCTGTGTATACGTCCTTTTTAACTGCTCTATTAGTGTGTATTACATCCATCTGTTGTCGTTTGGATTCTGGGGATCATTTAGACAAACAATGTATTACGGCTTGTGTCTTACCCTAAAAGATAAAGAAAGCGTCCCAGATTTGAGATTATATGGTCTGGTGCAAATCCATCATTCCAACATTCTACACACCCTAATCAATGGCTCATTTTTTGGAGAGGGGGGTGAGCGGAATTGGGGGGTGAGGTTGATTTTTCCAGTATCCCGATCCCAAAAGTCTCACTAGCGTTCGTTCGGTTGAGAGCCTTCCTTATATTTTTTATTTAATATCGTTCTCAGATCGCTGGCAGACGTGTGTTGTCGGTTTAGCTGGGTTTGTTTATTTTTAAACAAAGTACCTCAGACCCGATTAAAATAATTTTTGTTGAGATTGTTTTAATTTTAATTGCTAGACCTTATCAGAGAACAAGACTCACTGGCGTTCGGGTTGAAGTCATTAATCCTTAGTCCAAGCGAACCTTATTAATCTCCTTTGAACGGACAATTGTTTAACCTTGTCAAATAATACTTCGTTCATTAGGTCCTATCTCGGAGGCGTCAAGATCTAAAACGAATTTGCGATATTCACCTTGCTCCTCTTCATTCAATTGTTTAAAGTCTTTCAGTGTTAACTTAGGTCCAGTATAGCTGGTTTGATACTTGTGATCCCGTTTATAATTATATTGTGGCTTGAAATTTTCAATGTTATCAGTTGAAACAGGTTTAGATTTTTTTTCAGTATTGCTGGCAATATCATTATCAACCTTGGTTTTACAATTTTCAGTTTCCAGTTCCCAGTTTTCATTTACCACTTTTCTATTACCACTTTCCTCTTGCCAATTATCTCTTATCAGGTTGTTTGGGTTGTTTTGGGTTGTTTGGGTTGTTTTCTTGTCCTCGGAACTAACATTCGCAATTTCTTCGTTTGTATCCTTCTCCTTTTTCGCATTGGTATTACCTAATGGAGCACCACCTTTTTTCCCATTCTCCTGATTTTGTTTGACCTTCATTTCATACTTTTCTGCATTGATCTTCAATGATGGGACTATCCCAATCCACAGGGCTTTCTCAATGTCTGTCGGAAGATCAATTTTCTTACCCTCAGTGTAATTGCACAGATTATTTACAAATCTTCTTACCTGTTCATCATTCATCATCTCCATTTGATTTCTCCAATCCAAATAGAATAAAAATCGTTTTGTTTCCATACTGTTTTAAATAAAAAGACCCCAATCATCAACGTGCTCACGACTTCACGCTGACAAAAGGGGTCAAAAATCTTTAGGTGGGGCATGTCGTGAGCCACTGTGAATAATAATATCCAATAAAAGAGAAAAAGTAAATAGTAAATTAATTTTTGGTAGATATTCCTTTCAAAATTCGCTGGCACCAACAGGTTAATTATAACAGCAACAGGTTAGGAATTGTGTACCAAAAGATACCTCTATATGCTGGAAGTCATTTCTCGTCCACTTTTTTGTGGGGTATTATAAAAATATTTTCAACTGTATTACAATTTAATGGATTAGGCGATATTTATAAGTATGATAAAATCTCGCCACCTAAGAATACGTATTTCTGAAGAGCAGTACAAGCGACTAAAAATGGTATTAATAATGGAACAGACAACGACATCAACTCTTATCCGCGGACTATTACATTCCTATCTCCGTGATAATTTGATTAATAATGAAAAACTTAACCAAAATATATAAATTATGAAAAAAAGAACAATTATCGAAAATGATACCCAATTCAGGAACCTTTTGGGGACTGACACAAAAATGGGTACAAATAGCAATCCCTGCTACAATGATCCCAATTTAGACAAAGACGAAGACCGAGCTGAATTTTATATAACCGATGATTTTTCTGAAAAATTAGACCCAACAAAAGAGTCGTCCATTTTTGCCAATGGAATATTGAACCGTTTTATGATTGAGTATGATGTTAATTATAAAGAGGTTGCATTTGCTGGAACAAGACATTCGATTGTTTATTTTTTATCTCGGTTGATGGATCAATATATGCGGTACAGAATGTTGAAATATTATAAGGATGAGAATGAAGATTTTCTCTCTTAACAAGCCCACTTACCAGATTGAATGCCGATGACATTTAATGGATTGTGCTGATTTGTAATACGTATGGTCCATTTTAACCCGCAAAACCTCCCATATCGACTATTATAATGTATTAGGATCATATAGGAACAGATATTCCAACGAAATACCTGTTCCTTGCACAATTTACGCAGCTTCTTCCAGATTGGTTAAAATTGGATTTGTTTCCACATTAGATTCTTGCCCAATCATTCTCTTTTTATATTCCTCCTGGGCTTTGGCCAGCATCCTTTTGGCTGTTAGAATATTTTTTTCATACAATTCGACACCAATAAATTTGAACCCCATTTCAAGTGCAGTTACACCACAAGAACCAGTACCCATAAATGGATCCATTACAACAGTGTTTTCGTTCTTTGGACAAGATATCCACAGTGGTATTGTCGGAAGATCCATCGAAAAGGTAGCAGTATGTTTTTCCTCACCTTCAACATGTTTGGTTCTGTTCGTGTTACCGTGAAGAGTAATTACATTGGTAAGTTCTTCAGGATCAATAAAGTTTCTGAGACTTCCATTTTTGTTCGGAATGTGAAAAGTAGGTTTATCCCAACCCACATCTTTACATCCTCTGGAAACCTTCAACCTTGAATCCTTTTTGGTTCTAATTGGATCGAAGTAATAGTTTTTACTCTTCGAATAGTGTAAAATCAGTTCATACGACGGAAGTAATCGTTTAACCGTATTGTTTAACGGTTTGTTTGATGGTTTTCTCCATATGATCTTGTCTACTAATCTTATACCACGAGACATCAACTCACAGTTTAACCGATCAATGATCCCTAGACACTGACCATCATCATAAGTCTCTCCAATGTTTACAAACAATGAACCAGTTTTTTTTAGTTTGTCACAACACTTTAATAGTATATCAGACAAACGTTTAACATACAAGTCAGGAGTATTTTCCCAACCCAGTTCGTTTGGATCGTCACCATACTTACGTAACTTATAGTAAGGAGGACTCGTGAAGATTGTATCAATCCATAAGTCTTGAGGAAGTTCAACAGTCTCTATGTTACCCTGAATAATTCTGAAATATTCAGACCTGGGAGGATAAAATTCGATAACTGTTTCGGGTACATTTTTTTTAATACTATAATCAACCATCAGACTTTGGGCTTTCCCTTTTTCAAAAGAACCTTTTAGAAACTCCTTTATTATACCTGATTCTTCCTCCATAGGTTCAGTATATTCCTGCGAAGACATCAAATCGATAGCATCCAGAGCACGAGCAGGATTAATCGTACTTGACAAAACCTGTTCAGAAAGATTCAGATCGGTGGGATTTTCCTTTTCCCAACGGAGAATTTTCTCTAAGTTGAACACGTTATTCCTACCCCATCCTTTACCACCGAGTAAAGTAGAAACAAGATTTACCCGTTTCTCTTTATCACGTAGTGGATTGGTATTTTCACCGTCAATCCTTAATAGACAACGAATTTCATTCAGTTTTTCATTCTCCGTCTTTTCCTTCCTAATGTGGTGATGAACAAGAAAATCAGAAAATGAAAACTGATCAGTAGGTTCAAACGATGAAACGATGGCATCAATTTCGTTTATTTCTAAACGATTCATAGCCATCAGACGTAATACACCATCAATGATAGTGAATTTCTCTCCTGCTTGTAATACAATGATTGGTTCCTTCTGACCAACTTCAGAGATACTTTCCATTAGGGCTTTAATCTCGTTCGCCCTATTGGTATACTCGTACAATTTTTTGGTTTCTTCAGAAATAACCACTTCCTCGACCCTGACCTTTTGAATACCTAAACTTGTTGTTCCCATATCGTAACACATTAAATTGTTCAGGCCAAAGGTCGATACAATAAAAAAAACAACCTAGATAAATGACTTCTCCTCAGTTGTTTATGAGTTCTGGAAACAAGTTCGTAAGGTTACGAACCCTTATAAATCAAGTTCAAAATTTAAATATTCACGTGATAGTTTAATTTTATAGTAATTAGATTTTCCCCCCTTGATATTACTAATCACATAAAATTCAGAAAGTTGTTTTCCAAGGAGATTTATTATGCTTTTGTTGGTGTTAGTTTTAACTTTTTGAAAAGTTGAACTTGAATTAGTGTATGGTAAGCACAGGAGATCAATTGTTTCTTTTTTCCCGCCTTTTCTAAGCTTTCGATAAATTGAAAGTAACTTTTCCTTATAGTCACCTTTTTCAAGTGAATCAACTTTTACTCCTTCTAAATGGGCGAGATAAAAGATAAATAGTGTTTTTGGCACATCCTCAAGGTCAATTTTGGAATTTCCAATTTGAATATTACAACCTGCATCTACAATCGTCGGTTCTGGCTTTATAATCTGTTGTAAAAAATCAAAATTCATCATGCTATCCCTTATTAATTGCATCAAACGATGAATCTGCGATATCGCCAATTGACTAATATTGTTATTTCTAGCCCTTATTAAGCACGAATTGCATATATAACCAGTCCTCAATTTCAGCATTATTTCTGATTTCTCGTTACACATATCATTTATGCATCCGATTGATTTCCTGTGAACATTGGGATCAATATGAGCATTATCAAACTCAATTCCTAAAAGAGACTGAAATATGTTTTCTACGATTTGTGATGCAATCCCAAACTTCGAATCTTTATCTGTAAAATATTCCCATCCATCTGCATCAACAAAAATGTTTTTATTCGAAGTAGCACTAAACCACCTTCTTTCATTAGCGAATGTTGAAATAACGACAACAAAATCATTTGGGGATATGGTATTCATTTTTCTGTAGGTCTTTGCCAGATCAAATAATCCATCAAAGGATAAGAGTCTAATTTGGCTGAGATCCTCAAATTTTGAGCTACTTAATGTTAATTGATCCTGAGTAAATGGTTCCCCGTCTTTGATGAATTGGATTTCACCTTTTACTGAACTTAATAGGTCAGTAACTTCTTTAATGCTTTCCTTTGAATATCCTGGCGTTGACGTTATATATACGTTCATGATTCATCGGGTTGGTTTCTTCAAAATTATTTAATATAATATGATTAACAATAATTCTTAGCAAAATAACGGATGCTCAGACAAAAAATAATTTTACTTATTCGTTTAGAAATAAACGATTCAAATTAAAGTGGTTATATTTTCAAACCATTTGAAAAGAATCCGACAATATATGAGGAAATTGGAGTTAGCCAATTCCATTACAATTGTTTTTCTCAGATGCATTTTCTTGGTTTTTTGTCGTAAGAAACTGGGTGGATTAGTAACACATGTGATGCCCAATTCTGTAGGTCTAAGTCTGGTCAATTTTGAGTTGAGATGTATCACAAAGGGATTTTACATTAAATCATATAGATGTTATTTATCGTCATTCCCAGTGTATGGATATTATGACCTTTGAGACCTTTGAGCGATTTTGGTGAAAAAATTAAGATCGATTCATTTGAAATTTGAATTCGGGATTTGCACAATGATTTTATTTTGAAAATTTCTTCTCACATTACAATTTATCCTACCAAATAATCGTATATTCAACGTTTCAAAACTTAATCTTTTCTTTAACCAATGCTTCTCAAAGAACTCCTCAGATCTAAGGGTTTAAAGCAAATATGGTTAGCCAATAAAATGGGTGTATCAGAAGTGACCGTCTCAAGTTGGTGTGCTGGGAAAAGTGTGCCAAGAAAAGAGCATTTGCGCAAACTCAGCGAAATCCTTAATGTCCCACTCAGCTCTATTATAAATTTGTGATGCAAAAATCTGACAACCTACTTTCCATTACAGTTGCGTCATTACGTCTTAATGAAATGGTTAAGATTGCTCAGTATGCTCTTGAAAATGATCTGTTGGATATAGAACAAGTTCGTAACGCCGACATCATATTTGGTTCATTGAAATCAATATCCTTTGAAAAAACATTTTACCAACTAAGAAAGAGGATAGTGACACTCACTCCTAAGCAAATGGAAATTTTGGCTAATGGGGATCTAATATCCCAGAAGCAAATAGCCTTTCTTTCACTCTGTAAGTGTTATAGCTTCATAAAAGACTTTGCAGTTGAAGTAATCCGTGATAAGGTTCTGGTCTATGATTACCAGATAAATGAAACTGATTTTAACTCATTCATTAAAAATAAACTTCTGGAGTATCCAAAGTTGGAAGAATACAGTATATCCACCTTCAATAAAGCCAAACAGGTTTTATTTCTCATCCTTGAGCAGGTTGGGATTATTGATAATATAAAAGATAAAAGAATACTACCCCAATTACTACAGCCTAAAGTAATTAGAGCCATTACAGAAGAAGACCCGTTGTGGCTCAAAATTTTTATGATACCTGACAAAGACATTAACCTAAATTATACTATGAATGGAAGATATAGCCAAGAAATTTGAACACCTGTATCAGGTTATCTCCACGGAAGAATTTCTTCGAATGGAGTGCCTTGGAGGGGAAATACCATTTTTTATCTCTGCATTTGATCCAAAACAACAAAACGAAGTTGATAAAGCGGTCAAAGGTCTGAAGAACAAGCTGGAGATAAATGGAGTCCCTATTCTTGAATTAAATCTGTATGACATCGCTCTGGAATTGTTGGATCATGAATTGGGAGAAGGCGAAATCTTTCAATTAGAGAAAAGCATGGATAAACGCGAATTCAAACAGGCATTACAATCCACCCTCGACATTAACGAAGTATTGATGCCCAAAATAAAAGAATTGATCGATTCAAGTTCGGCAAGGGTCTATTTCTTAACAGGTATTGGAATGGTATTTCCATTTATACGGTCGCATAATGTCTTAAATAACCTTCAGAATGTAGCGAAGTATGCACCGACTGTTGCATTTTTTGCTGGGGATTACAATGGAAATTCGCTCGAACTATTTGGATTATTAAAAGATGATAATTACTACAGGGCATTCGATATTAACTATTATAAACTGACGAAATGATACTTAACGAATTCTTTTTAAGGAGCGTCAATCGACCCATCGAAACCGTTATTAAGGCCGATGATCAGGAACATATACTGGAAGAGGTTGTCGAATATGTTGTAACCAATGAAGTTGCCAAAAAGATCCAGGACTTCTTCTCCGCATACAACGATTTTCAGGGTGCAAATGGGGTATGGATTTCGGGATTCTTTGGTTCGGGTAAATCCCACCTACTAAAGATCCTCTCCTATGTTTTGGAGAATAAAGAGTACGATGGATATAAACTGGGAGAGTTATTTGCTGAAAAGATTAACCACGACAAGATACTAAAGGCTGATATCATTAATTCCACCCGATTCCCTTCTGAATCGATTCTGTTCAATATCGATCAACAAGCACAAATCACCAGTAAGCAGGAGGAAGACGCATTGTTAAATGTATTTTATAAGGTTTTTAACGATCATCTTGGCTATTTCGGAGCACAGCGACATGTTGCTGAATTCGAACGGTGGATTGATACTGAAGGTGTCTACAAGAAGTTTCAGGAAGATTTTGAAGTCACAACAGGTGAATTCTGGTCTAACGCTCGCAGAAAATATTTTTCCCCCAAAGTTAAAGATGGTATTGGACAGGTGCTTTCGAAATTGATGGGCGATACACCCGATAAGTATTCAGGAATTATCGAGACACTAAGATCCGACTCTAATATCTCTATCGATGATTTCTGTACCAAGATTAATGAGTACATCAAAACTAAACCCAAAGGATTCCGTTTGAATTTCTTTGTTGATGAAGTGGGACAATATATTTCGGACAATACAAAGCTTATGCTGAATCTTCAGACTATTGCTGAAACACTTGCAACCAGAACCAAGGGGAATTCATGGATCTTAGTGACATCTCAAGAGGATATGGAACAGGTTGTTGGTGATATGACGAAATCCCAACAAAATGACTTCTCTAAAATTCAGGCTCGATTCAAACTTAAAATACCACTTACCTCAGCCAATGTTGATGAAGTGATTGAGAAAAGACTACTTAGTAAAACCGATCCTGCAAAAGCACTTTTAAAGAATGTCTGGCTTAAGGAACAAGCGAATCTGGAGACCTTACTCTCTTTTTCAGAAGTCGGAGTACAGTTTAAAGGGTATCAGAATGAGCAGGATTTTTTGAATAAATATCCGTTTGTCTCATACCAGTTCGATCTTTTTCAGCAATGTATCAGGGCATTATCCAACCACAATGCCTTTCAGGGGAAACACGCCTCGGTTGGAGAACGATCAATGCTGGGAGTGTTCCAACATGTAATACAGCAGATTGAAAAGAAAGATGAGAACGCAATTGTGAGTTTTGACTTACTATTCGAAGGGATAAGATCTACCATTCGTGGAGAACTCCAAAGTGCAATCATTCTTTCTGAACGACAGCTTGACAGTGAATTTGCCATCAAGGTGTTGAAATCCCTTTTCATGGTGAAGTATTTCACAAACTTCAAAACTACAGCAAGGAATATCACGACCCTGATGATCGATTATATTCGGGTTGATCTGAAGGCTCACGACAAAAAGGTATTTGAAGCGTTAAGTCTTCTCGAAAACCAGACCTACATTCAACGTAATGGAGATCTTTACGAATATCTTACCGATGATGAAAAAGATATTGAGGAAGAGATAAAATCTACGGACATGGATGATTCACAGGTGACCAACCTGTTTCGGGAGATCATCTTTGATGAAATCATTCGGGATACAAAAATCCGATTCCTGGACAATAAACAAGAATACGATTTTACAAGTAAAATTGATGGTTCAATTGTAGGCAGGGAAAAGGAACTGGTTGTTGAAATCATCACACCCAACTTTCAGGATCATGACCGTGAGGATTTTTTTAAATCCCAGACCATGGGCTACAACACCCTTTTAATGATGGTATTGCCCAATGATGATCACCTGTTGATGGATGTTCGGATGTATATCAAGACAGAGAAGTATATTCGCCAGAACCAATCCACCACCAATAAAGATAATGTCAAACGAATACTATTTGAAAAGGCACAACAGAATACGGTAAGAAGATCAATACTTGTCTCACTGCTCAAACGGTTACTCGGTGAATCAGATGTTTACATGAATGGCATGAAACAGGAAATGAGCAATGCAGCCGATGGAAAGAATAAGCTTGTCTTAGCCTTCCAAAATCTGGTTAAACTGGCATATCCGAACCTGAAAATGTTGGGTACGGTTCAATTTTCAGAAGAAACGATTAAAGCGATTATCAAAAATACGCAGGATGACCTGTTTGGAGCAGATTCCTCCACCATGTCGGAGGCTGAAAGTGAAATGCTGAACATTATTCATCGCAGGAAAAAACAATCCGACAGAACTTCACTTATTGATTTGCGTGATCATTTTGCTCGTAAACCGTATGGTTGGTATCAGAATGCTGTTTGGAGTTTAGCTGCAAAGTTGTATAAACGGGGTAAAGTCGAATTAAGACAGGATTCCAATCTGCTTGAGGACGATAGTGTGATCAATGCTTTTTTGAATAACCGATTGTACGGCAATACCCTTCTTGAGCCGCAGATTGATATTGATCCAAAACAGATCCAGGCACTGGCCACAGCCTATTTAGACCTTTTTGATGAACCTTGTCAGGCGAAGGAAGCCAAAGAAGTCGCTCTTGCATTTAAAGAAAAACTAAACGAAGAATTCATACGGCTTAACCAAATTCTGATGTCTAAAGACAACTATCCATTTCTGGCTGAATTGGTGCCTGTTGTTAATTCTATGGGGAAGCTCACAAAAAAAGAATACAGCTACTTCCTTACAAATCTCAAAGATTATCAAGTCGAATTGCTTGATAATAAAGAGACGATCACCGATCCAATCAAACGATTCTGGAATGGAGAACAGAAAAAGATATTTGATTCCATTAAAACCTTCTTATCTGGCAACCAGTCCAATATGGAGTATATTGAAGGTGATGAACTTAATATTCTTAAAGGGGTAATTGAACATCCTAAACCCTACACTGGGACATTGATAAAGGATGCCAAATCCATTAAGGATATCTTGACGGATAAATTGCTCAAACAGATTGAGGATGAGCGGAATCTTACAAAGATCACAATCGAAACGGCAGTCAATCGGATCGAATACCACCAGGATTTTAAGTCATTGGATGAAACCAAAAGGAAACAGGTTCTCAGGCCATTCGAAGATGAATTAAAGAGACTTAAAGACCAACGATTTATTGCGAATCTGCGTGAAACAAAGACAAATTTAAAAGGGAAATTATTGGATCAACAATTAAATGAGATGGTTAGATTAGCAAAACCTCCTGAGAGGGTTGATGAACCAATTATCCATTATCAAAGAATGAGTTCAGTGAAAGTTGACTTTCCAAAAAACGAATTACAGACGTTAGAAGATGTAGAAAAATACGTGGAAGCCCTGAGGACTTCCCTTGCCGATCTAATCAAACAAAACAAACGGATAAACCTATAAAATGAATACAGGTCAACTTAAAAAATTTGCACAGGAAGCTCGCAAAAAATTATTGGAACAGATTGGTGCAAAACTTTCCTTCGTACTTACAACCGATTCATCCGAATTGCGTGAAAAAGGGGAACAAGTTAATCAGCTCAGGGAAGAACTGAGCAGAATTAGTAAGGAGCAATTGATTGAGAAAGTTGCTTATACGTGGTTTAACCGTTTGATGGCAATTCGTTTTATGGATGCAAACGATTATCAACCTTTTGGGATAAGGGTAATTACCCCTAAGGATGGATATACCACTCCTGAATTATTGGATGAAGCCAAGCGAGGCAATATTCCTGAAGAGTTAAAATTAAAACGTCAAAGGGTATTTGATTTACTCGACAACCGTATCCCAAGCACCAATCCGCAAAATGAAGCCTATAAAGAGCTATTAATTGCTGCTTGTAATCACCTGAATACTATTTTACCGTTCCTTTTTGAAAAGATCAGCGATTATAGTGAGCTTCTTCTTCCTGATGATTTAACAAGCCAATTTTCCATTGTAACGGACATTCGCAACGGAATGCTGATTGTCGATTGCAGTAATGTTGAGATCATTGGATGGTTGTATCAGTTTTATATTTCTGAAAAGAAAGATGAGGTATTTGCTTCTAAATCGACAGTTAAAAAGGAAGATATTCCAGCAGCAACGCAGTTATTTACCCCACGTTGGATCGTAGAATATATGGTTCAAAATTCGCTTGGTAAACTATGGTTACAAAATAGACCTAAATCCAGGTTAAAGGAATATATGCCGTACTTTATAGAATCTGTATCTCAATCAACTGATGAGTATTTAAAAATAGATTCTCCTGAAGAAATAAAATTACTTGATCCTGCAAGTGGAAGTGGTCATATTTTAGTTTATGCATTCGATTTATTCACAAAAATCTACGAAGAAGAAGGGTATAGCGCAATAGATATACCGAAACTTATAATTGAAAATAACCTTAATGGATTTGAAATTGATGAACGAGCAGCCCAATTATCTGGATTAGCTTTGATGATGAAAGCTCGAGAATATCATCGTAGAGCATTTAAAAAAGATATAAAACCTAATATTCTTACCTTTATTGATTTGAATCTTAGCAAAAATGATATAAAAGAAACTTTCAATATCCTTCAGATAAAGGTCACTGATGCTTTATTTTTTGATTTACTGAACATGCAACAGGCAACTAACTTGGGATCATTAATGATGCCTAAAGTTAATCCACAGGAGTTGACACAATTATCAGTGAAACTGAATAAAAATAAGTCAGCCCCAGATATGTTTCTGTACAGTAAAATTGTAGCACTTCAGACATCTGTTAATCAAATTCATAGGCTTTCTTTAAAATATCACTGTATCGCTATTAATCCACCATATATGGGTTCAAGAAAGATGAATCCAGCCTTAAATAAATTTGTATCAATTTCACTGCCGCATTCTAAAGCTGATTTAATGTCCTGTTTTATGGAACGAGCGCTTGAATTCTTACTTCCTTCTGGTATAGTTTCAATGATAAATTTTCAAAGTTGGATGTTTCTTTCCTCTTTTGAGGAAATGAGGAAAAATATACTCACAACTTGTTATATTTCTAATTTAGTTCACATAGGAAGAGGAGTTTTTGGTTCAGATTCTGGCACTGTTGCATTTTCAATTCAAAATTCATTTATTCCTATCACTAAAAGTCAATTTATCAGGATATTTGAAAGGGAGGTTCAAGTTGAATCAAATGAAATCAAGAAAGCAAGATTTCTGAATAAACAATACCAAGAATTTTTTATTAGTCAAAACGCTTTGCTCGCAATACCTGGCAATCCAATTTCCTATTGGATTTCTGATGGAGCCTTAAAATCCTATGTTGAAGGCACAAAATTATCTGATATTGCTGATGTAACTGCAGGATTAGCCACTGGAGACAACACATTATTTGTGAGATTTTGGTATGAGGTTGCTACCGCTGATATAAAAAGGTTATGTAAAAAAGTGGATGTAAAAGATCAAAAGGAGAAATGGTTTCCATATAATAAAGGTGGCGAATTCAATAAATGGTATGGCAACCAGGAATTAGTTATTAACTGGCTTGCTAACGGTTCTGAAATAAAAGCGTTGAAAAATAAACAATTAGCAGAAGGAAAGATTACTGCTAATAATTCAAAATGTTGGAATGAAAGCAAGTATTTTCTTCCAAGTATTTCATGGACTAAAGTTTCCTATGATTTAAGCGTGAGATATTATCCAGATGGCTTTGTATTTGACATTGGAGGATGTTCTATTTTTGCAAAAGATGAGGATACATTATTTATTTTAGGATTACTAAACTCAAAATTGGTTAAACCAATATTAGGACCTATAAGTCCAACTGTAAATTTTGAGCCAGGTCAATTAAAAACATTTCCAATTCATGTATCATATAGGTATTACACAAAAGATATTTCAGATATTGTAGAGCAAATATTAAAATTAACAATGAATGAATTTGACCTTTATGAGAATAATTGGAGTTTTAAGAGTAATGAAATTTGTATTTTAAGTAACAATCATAAAAATGATATAGAAGAAGCTTGTGATTTATTTATTCAATTTTGGACGAACAAATTCTATCAATTAAAACATCTTGAAGAAAATATTAATAATCAATTGATTGCGATATATGGTCTACAAAATGAAATAATTCCAGATTTGAAATTAAAGGATATAACCATCCTAAAAGAATTGACCATTATTGAGAATGAAAAATTAGTATTTCAATCAAAAATATTATTAAATCAATTTATAAGCTTCGCAGTTGGGTGCATTTTTGGGAGGTATAGTATAGATAAAGAGGGGCTAATTTTAGCAAATAAAGGAGAAACCCTAAAGGATTACTTGCATAAAATTGGAAACACAGCCAATGAATGTAACTTTCTACCTGATGAGGACAATATCGTTCCAGTTTTAGATGAGGAATGGTTCGACGATGATATTACTGGTCGCTTTTCCCATTTTTTAAAAGCTACATTTGGTGAAAAGAATTTCAATAAGAACCTCGCATTTATTGAAGAGCAGATTGGAAACGACATTCGCACATATTTCATAAAGGACTTTTACTCAGATCATATCAAAAGATATAAAAAGCGTCCAATATACTGGATGTTTTCCTCTCCAAAGGGTTCATTCAATGTCATATTCTATGTGCACCGATACACCCCCGACACAGTTAGCAATATCCTGAATAAGTACCTAAAGGAGTTTATTGGTAAACTGAAGACCCGTAAAGAACATCTTGAACATATTCAGGTTACTGGTTCTCCATCCGAAAAAGTCAAAGCTATTAAGGAGATTGAAAAAATTAAGAATACGCTTATAGAATTACACGATTATGAACGTGATATTCTTTACCCATTGGCGACAGAGAGGATTGCTATTGATTTAGATGACGGAGTACTGGTCAACTATAATAAATTTGGCAAAGCGATTAAGGAAGTGGATGGCTTAAACGACCAAAAAACAAAAGAAAAAGTTATAGAGTTTGATTGGATAGATGCAACAGAAATACGATGAACGAGATTTTAATGAATGACCGAATTTGCCCAAAGCCTCAGCAATGGAATCACGTTTGGGAAATAATTAAGTCCAAAACTGAAGAAAAAATTTCGATGCCTTTGATTTTAGCTGCTTGGTGGGGAACTTCTGATAGTGAGAAAATGGAAAGATTTGAATATCATTTAGATGTCGCTAAAAAACTAAATGTATTAACGGAAGTTAAATTGTATTTACATTCCATGAATGAAAATGATTGGCATCACAAAGGCGAATAAAAGATGAACAAAATAGAAGAGGCATTATCAAAGATGTTTACGAAGCATCGTATCATATTCTGGTATGATGAGAAAAAGGAATTGCTGGATCAGTTCAATGAGCTGTCCTTGGAAAGTGTTGAAAAGAGGGTAGTTGAGAATAACCAGTTCTATATTAAATTCCTCACCAAGAAAGAGAAACCATCGAGCCAATTTCTGCTTTATTTCCCGTATCGGAAACCCGATCATGCCCAAAACTGGTTGCTTGATATGGAACTGGCAAACTATGTATTTCAAACCAATCAGGAAGCGTTGTTCGCACAGGAACTTGAATTGGAGTACAATTTTACGGAACTCATTGGTGAACACATCGAATTCTTTAAGAGCAAGGAACGTAGGGAGAGTTTAAAAGTAATGCTGGGTAAAGATGACGAACACCAGGCTATCCGATACAAGATGCTGGCTATTCTATTTGACACCGAAAACACCACCCTTATTTCGTTCCTTCAGGCACATGCCTCTGCCAATAATGATGGGAACGAAAGATATGACAGAGAACTGGAGCGGTATAATCTCAAAGGTTTCTACTGGAAAGAGATTGCCCGAAAATTCAATTACAGGAGCGAATCCCCTTCGATTTATGATTTTCTGATCGAAGTCTTCTCCAGTAATTTTTCACTGTTAAAAAAGACATCGGTTTCCAAAGAGTCCAAAATTCTCATTTCAATTTGGAAGGATTCCATATCCTACCAAACGGCCTATCGTGAACTATCACAAAAAATTGCAAATGATCTGAAGATTGAAACTATCCTGAATGAAGTAAATTTGGAGGATATTATTCAGGACGACCTGTTCAACCTGATTGATATGAAGATCATTTCGGGCTTAGCAAAACAGATCTGTGAAGAAGCCATTTCGAATGACAAACTGAATCAACTTGTCAAACAGCGGGAAAACAAGTACTGGTATTTGGATTTCGAAGACTTCTATACCTGTTTAGCTAATGGGATGCAAATGATTACAGTAATCAGAAAGTTTGAAAAGGCCAAAATCGAAACATTTGCCGATGGGATCAATACTTACGTCCAACAGCTTTTTAAAATTGATTACTATTATCGTAAATACATTTACCATTATCGCAAAGCCAAACAAAATAGGGTTTTGCAGCAATTAACCGATAAGGTTGAGAAAGTATATTGTAACGACTGGCTGTTGAATTATGGGAACGAATGGCAACGGATCATTGATGATACCGAAAAATGGTATAGTCCAATGAAAGTAGCACAGCATAGATTCTTTACCGATCATGTAAAACCCGTTATCGCTAAAGGTCAACGATTATTTGTCATCATTTCTGATGGTTTGCGTTACGAATGTGGATGGGATTACCTGCAAAAGATTCAGGGTGAAAAACGGTTTGAAGGAGAACTTGAATACATGGTCACTACACTTCCATCCTACACTCAGTTTGGAATGGCAGCTTTATTGCCCAATAAAAATATGTCGATCCAACAAAGATCTGAAAGTATCCTGATCGATGGTCTCTCTACTCAGGGTGTTCAAGCCAGAAGCAAGATCCTGGAACAGTTTTCTGGTGTAAGGTCAACTGCCATCAATGCTGAAGAATTTATGAAGATGAACACATCAACCGATGGACGGGAGTTTGTCAAACAGTACGACTTGATCTATATCTATCACAACCAAATTGATAAGATTGGGGACGATAAAACCTCAGAGGATAAAGTATTTGAAGCTGTTGAACGGGAGATAGATTTTCTGATGGATATTATCAAGAAAATAGCTGGGATGAATGGCACTAATATGATTATTACGGCAGATCATGGCTTTATCTACCAAAACAAGGAACTTTCGGATAGTGATTTCTCTTGCGGTTCAGTAACTGGTGACATCTGGAAAGAATCGAGACGGTATGTTATTGGCAAAAACCTCAAGGGCGATTCGAGTACCAAATTTTTCAAATCTGAACAGTTAAACCTGTCGGGTGATGCTGAAGTGTTAATCCCCAAATCCATCAACCGCATACGAATTAAAGGTGCAGGGTCAAGATATGTTCACGGTGGAGCATTGTTACAGGAAATTGTAATACCCTTGTTAAAAGTCACTAAAACACGTCAGGATACTACCAAACAGGTAGACGTTGACATTATTAAATCCACCGATAAAATCACCACCAATATTCTGGCAGTATCATTCCTACAAACCGAATTAGTCAGCGATAAGATTCTTTCAAGACAAATCAGGTGTGCAATCTATGCTGAAAACGGGGAATTACTTAGCGACCAGTTTACATACAGGTTCGATATAACCGAAGGGACTGAACGAATGCGTGAGGTAAAACATCGCTTCCAATTAAGTTCAAAAGCCAGTGGTAAGTTTAAAAATCAAAGAGTAAAACTCATTCTGGAAGAACCCGTGGAAGGAACCAGCAAATGGAAACAATATAAAGAATATTATTATACCCTAAACATCTCATTTACTAACGATTTTGATGACATATAGCTATGAATGAACTGGATATAAAAATCAACCTGCATTTCGGAGGAAAGGTCGTCAGAAAAGATCTGACAAAACTGGTAAAAGGAAACGCTATCGTTCCAACATACGTGCTTGAGTACCTGCTTGGTCAGTATTGTGCTACCGATGATGCACCAACCATCGCTCAGGGCGTGGAAACGGTAAAAAGTGTTATTTCAAAACATTTTGTCCATCGGGATGAGGCACAATTAATTAAAGCCAACATTCGGGATACCAAATCACATCGGATCATTGACAAAGTGTCGGTTAGGCTAAATGACCGCAAAGATTTATACGAAACATCTTTCGCCAATCTTGGATTAACCAAGGTGGTTATCAATGAAGATATCGTCAAACAGAATAAAAGACTTCTTTCAGGTGGGGTTTGGAGTATTATAACAATGGGTTATCAGCCTTCCGAAGAACGAGATGTTTCACCATGGATCATCGAAAGTTTAAAACCGATCCAAATTTCAAATGTTGATCTGGCTGAATATAAAGAGTTTCGGCAGTACTTCACCAGAGACGAATGGATTGACTTATTAATGCAAACATTAGGTCTGAATCCAGAGGAATTTACATTTCGTTCAAAACTTATTCAATTGGCTCGTCTAATACCATTTTGCGAGAATAACTATAACCTTATTGAACTTGGCCCGAAAGGTACGGGTAAGAGCCATATTTATTCGGAAATGTCGCCCCACGGAATATTGATTTCGGGAGGAGAGGTGAGTAAAGCGAAATTATTTGTGAATAATAGCACAGGAGAAATCGGACTTGTTGGTTATTGGGATGTAGTATCTTACGATGAATTTGCAGGTAAAAGTAAAAAAGTTGACCAAGGTCTGGTTGACATCATGAAAAACTATATGGCCAATAAAACGTTCAGTCGAGGGACGGAAATTTATGGAGCCTCTGCATCAATGGTCTTTGTTGGGAACACGGAACATTCCGTTCCATTTATGATGAAACACAGTAATCTATTCGAGGCATTGCCCAAAGACTATTACGATACAGCATTCCTAGACAGACTTCATTGTTATCTGGCAGGATGGGAAGTTCAAAAATTACGCAACGACATGTTTACCAATAATTATGGGTTCATTGTTGATTATCTGGCTGAAACGCTTAAGGATCTTCGTAAAGAGGACAGGATGAATGATTTCAGCGAATATTTTGAACTTTCGGACAGCATCACAACCCGTGATAAAACATCCATAGCAAAGACCTATTCAGGTTTATCCAAGGTAATTTTCCCACATAGGGAAATTGTAGAAGAAGATGCTATCCTTCTTCTTGAATTTGCCATTGAAAACAGGAAGAGGGTAAAAGATCAACTACGAAAGATGGATGAAACATTCGAGAAGGTCGATTTTTCATATACTAACAAAAGAAACAGTAAGATAACCTATGTTCATACGCTTGAATACCTGGAATACAAGGAACAGTTGGGTTTAGCGGATGAAGAACCTATAGTTGAGAATATTACAGTTTCTGAAATAAAACAGGAACCCAAGCAAGGATTAATTTTGATGGAAGGCCAGAAGATTATTCGTGACAATCAATCTGGAATCTCCTTTGACTTACTTTTTGGAGCATATTTAATAGGTGCTAAAGAAATAACACTCATTGATCCTTATATCCGTTTACCTTATCAATTCAAGAATTTCATGGAGTTTGGAAAACTTGTCTACTGCAAGAAAGATGAACTGGAGGAAGTTAAGCTTCATCTGATCACTTATAACAATGAAGATTTTATTGAGAATTCGAGGGAAGCGTTTAGCGAGATAACTGATTCTTTGGAATCACTTGGGATTATTTTCACCTATGAATTTGACGAAAATATCCATGATCGTTCACTTGTTCTTGATAATGGTTGGAAAATCGTTTTAGGTAGAGGATTGGATATCTTCCAAAAGACCAATGGCAGGTATGACATTGCTGAATATTATCAGGAAAAGAGATTGTGCAAGGCGTGCGAGATAACGTTTGTAAAGGTTAAATAATGGAAAGAACACTTGCTCCAAGACCAAAATTGTCAGAAAATTTAAGTTCAGATGCTCTTTTTACTTTTACTCCTAAACTTGAGTATTTAATCTCTATGTTGAAAAACGGTATTCATCCTCGATACATCTATGAACGAATTCCAATACAAAACAAAACATGGTATTATAAGGTTGCAGCGAAGTGTTTTTGTGATATCCCTCTTGGTAAAGTCAAGACGCATCTTACTTATTTTGGAAATTACGGACTTGGTATAAAAAAGTCCTATCTAAAAGGAAAAGGGGTAAGCCCAATTATGTATATTCATAGCAATTCGGGATGGATTATTGATGCGCTGGTTGCAGGAGGTTTAAAAAATCTGAAATCTTATCCGACATTACCATTCTTGAAGAGGCACATGGGGCAGGATTTTAAGCGTGGGGATGATGGAAAATATACTCAAAAATTTAGAACTTTTTATGATGAACGAGAATGGCGTTATATACCGAAAGATAACGACCTTGAGACTGGTGGTAATATTAAACAGATTAAAGATGGGATTGAACAAATAAGAAGAAAAAACATCGATACTCCTTATTCAAAATCAGATATTCCGCTCAATCCGCAGGTTATTGAATACATTATCATTGACAGTTTTAACGAATTTAAAGACCTCAAATCAAGTTTAAAAGATTCATTCCCAGATACTGATGATTATGAATTAATGCTTTCAAAAATTTTGATTGCTGAAGGAATTCTTAGGAACTTTTAGTAAGAGTACATTTATATTTTAGGTTTAAACATTTCTAAAGCCAATTTATATTCCTCAGCATAAGGAAGTTGAAGCTGTGATAATATTTCAGGAGTGCTTAAAGCCCAACTAACGTAGTAATACGCCAAAATATGGTAACCTGAAAATTCTTGATTTGGTATTGAAGGAACTAGATATCCATCTTTATCAGGACTATAACCAAGTCTTCCTTGCAAAGCGATTTCAACAGCGATTTTTCTAATATCGTCAATTGGCATACCTTTAAAAAACTCAAGTGCGGAAACCATATACATGACTACAGACATATTCGTCCCTATTTCTTTCTGAGATTTTTGGAACTTGTCCATATCTCTTTTTTCGCTTGGGTCTGGTGTTTTAATATTGAAAGGGTCATTCTCTATCGAGGTTAAAAAATTGTCGATATTGGTTCTTTTCGTTAGATACTCCTTTTCAGCTATTAGTTCGAAGTTTTTATCCAGTTTTAAATCTTCAGCCCAATTCATCACCAACTCATACTCTTCTGCGGGTTCTTTATCATCTTTATATTCGACAAATTCTTTGTAAAATTCGTTCGCTTGTTTTAATTCATCTTGCGTAGCTTGATGATCCTTAATAAAGTCTATGCCATAAAGTTCTTTGTATTGAATCGCATTTACAATATTGTAGATTTTGCTTTTTGAAAGAATATCTTTAGGCGAAATTTCCTTAGCATCTTTATCCGTAACCGCCTTTATCCCATTCTGAATCATATTATATAGAGAGAGGAATTGGTAAGGTCTTAGGTCTGAATAATCTGAATAAATAAAATCCTCAATGAATAGGTCAATAGGAGCATTGTAAACTTGTAGATTTAGACCATCAAAGAGTCCAGAGCAATATTTTGAAATGTCTTCCTCTGATATACCCATCTTACGAAGCTTCTTTACCGTAAGTTCTAACCCTTTAATAAATGTATCTTTATGATTCTGCTTAGAAATAAAGAGTTGGTTCAGTTCAACTTTCCTTGCCTTGATCACAAAATCCAGGTGAACCAACTCATGAGTAATTAAATGTTCAATAGCAGGATAATCTGGTTTATACCGAATTGTGTGTTTTGTTCTCTTATAGTTCTCCGCAAACTCAAACTTTGCGGCTGTTGGAATATTATTGTCTTCAACGATTTCAATCTCCCGATCTCCTTCAAATTCAAGCTTGTATCTATAGTTCTGCCATATTTTCTGACCATCATTTGTACTTACAATTTTCTTTGCAACCTCAAATGCTTGTCTTACTGAATTTTGATAAAGGCCATCCTTATTTTTATTACACTTAATCGCATTAATACTGAAATTAAATGCAGTAGAGAGATCATTCTCCATGTCAGCGATTAAGCCTAATGCGTAATGAGTGTTTGGGTACTGATCATTTATCTTGAGTGCATCCAAAAAATATTTTTTTGCTTCCTGAATCTTTCCCTGTTGCATTAGATTACCGCCAATATTATTCATGGCAATGTTGTCATTCGGTTTAGCAACAAGAGCTTGATCATAATATTTCATCGCTGTCAGAAGATCATCTTTAAACTTCGCAAATATGTTCCCCATCATAATTAGTGCCCAAACATTCTTTGAATCCCAACGAAGAGAATCAATCAAACAATTTACAGCTCCATCCTGATCACCCTCATCAGATAGAATCTGACCTTTTATTCGATGAAAATCTGAGTTGGTTGGATTAATTGTAATTAATTTTTGAAGTATGGGTTTTGCCTCAAGGTATTTTCCCTTTTCACACAGAGATATAACCTTTTGAAAGTCTGCTTCATGAGACAAGATCTTTTCACTGTCAATATCAATAATTACCCAGCCATCTTCAACCTTTACTATTGGCTTAAATGTCTCATACGAATAGTATTTCTCTAATTCTGAAAGGAGCGAAGATTCTGTATGATCCTTAACATTGGGAAATATTGTAAAAAGAAAATCGTCAAATTTATGTATAATCCTCATTTGTAATTTATTATAGATTCCCAAGTTATGCTAAATACATCATTTGTATTAATACTTTTGTCGTTTGAGTAGGTTGGTATTAACGACTTTAAAGTACGTCCAAATATAGGAAGAATTGCTGATTGTTGTGGTTATTGATGCTTTTATCGGTAGGCACTCATCCGATCTTGAAGGTATTACAGATATGCTGTTTCTTTTAAAAGACTGTTGATTTATGAGAAACAGTCGTAAGACGAAATGAGTAGGCGATTTTTTCGCTTTAAGACTTTCGCCAATACTGTTCGAATAGATTTTTTCAGGTATTAGGACATATTTAAATTACATTTGAAACTATTAAAATTTATACCCAAGATCATTTATATACATCTCAAACATGACCCATTTAATTGTTGATACTATGAATATTCCAAAAGAGATTCCAAAAGAAGCCAGAGAAATGGCAGGTTTTATTTCATTAATAATTGATGAATCCACTAAACCACATAGTTCATCCATCCTTGATACTGGTATCAGATGTTTCAAGAAAAAGTGTTTCGGAACAATTAACAGTGAGTTTTTAAGCGATAACGATGAGATCCATTGGTGGTGTACAAAATGCAAAAATGGGGGAACTATAAGTGGCTGGCAAGGTTCCAGATGGAATAACTGGTAAAAAAAACTGTCCACCTCAGTTTACGGCTGTAATTGGTAAATAACAATGCACAGTTTTCGGTAAATAGGGATACACAGAATTTGGCAACAATGGTGCACAGTTTTCTTTCGGTTTAAATTTCGACTTACTGTTATGTAAATTACATTGCTAACCAATGATAGGTTAGCTCAAATTCGATCTCACCACTGTCGAAGATTCGATAATTCGAAAAGAATCCAACAAAAGGGCAGTCTCCTGATCATTTAAGGTCATTGTGCAATCCTTTATTAAATTGCTAATAAATAGACCTTTAACACCTACAGGGAGAAATTAAACTCATTGGGCAAACCAGTTTTTTGACAATTGCCCAATGACTTTTTTATTTGCATCCCCAACTCCTTCTACTCCCACCTTCAGTCACGATTAAGAATGTAAACTTGGGTTGATTTCCAATTATTTAAACTGTATCATTATTTGAGTTACAAAGTCGAGTAGGCCGGGGGAGTTTCACCCCCAGCCTCTCACAGAACCGTACGTGAAAGTCTCCCGTCATACGGCTCTTCCAGATAGATTTAAACGGTAAAGCCATAACTCCAATGAACAAACGTATTCGGGTACAACCTAATCGTGCGCTTTAACCAACCAAAGGATTTGGAATAATTATTCATCCTGAATTTCCTTCTCGCCCATTTAGCTATACGAATATTTAGCAACCAGAAAACCCTGTCCATTTCAGACATGCGAAATTTCCCATAGTAATTGAGCCAGCCTTGAATCTTGGGTGCCAGTGCGGCCGCTAATCCATGAATGTCTAAATACACCCATTTTTGGAAAGCCAGTTTCCGCATCTCCTCCCCAATTCTTTTCTCGCTCTTCTTACTGATTGCCGGCCGAAACCCCCAGAACTTAACCCCGTCCGACTTTTCACAGACCCTTGGCTTAAAGGTGAAACCCAGGAAATCAAATGCTCCGGGAATATTCCTTTCCTCCTTGAAAAATCTGGCAGTTCTATAACAATAGACCGTCTTGGTCTTGTCGGGATGTATTTCCAGTGAATACTCCGCCAATCTTGCTTTCAGTTTGTCCAAAACGAAGTTCGATTGCTCGATGCTTCTTGTGTGGATCACGATATCATCAGCATAACGCTCGAATACGATGCGCGGCTGCGTGTCAGCCAGCCACTGGTCGAAGGCTTCATGCAGGTAGAGGTTGGCCAGTAATGGGCTGATGACGCCGCCCTGCGGCGTGCCTTTGCTCCTTGCCTGCAACTCTCCATCCTGCTTGCATACTGGTGCTTTCAACCATCGTTCGCTGTAAAGCAATATTAGCTTCTGACTCGTGTACTTCTGCAAAATCTTCATCATTTGTCCATGGTCAATGTTGTCAAAGAAACCTTTGATGTCAAGGTCTACCACGTACCATCTTTCCCAACAGTTCTTTGCACATTGCTCAACGGCATCGTGGGCGCTCTTGCCCGGTCGATACCCAAATGAGCTGGGATGGAAAAGCGGTTCTATGATTTTCTCCAGTTCCACTCTTATTACCTGCTGTGCTACCCTGTCGAGGATGGTGGGTATTCCCAACATCCGGACTTTGCCATCTCCTTTGGGGATGGGCACTTCCTTGACCGGTGGCGGGAAATAACTCCCACTCGCCAGTCTGTTCCACAAAGGATACAAGTATTTACGTGGGTTGGCGTCAATCTCCTGAAGGCTGACCTGGTCGATGCCCATGCCTTTGCCTCCTTTCCTTATATGCTTCCACGCTGACCATACCTGATCTTTACTTACCGGTTGCGTCTTTGGCTTTAACTCCTCAATCATCCTTCGTTTAAGTTGTTGTACTCGTTAAATCCCATCTGGTGAAGCCCTTCGCTCCATCCCCATTACAGGAACTTCATCACTACTACGGCTTCATCCGCCACCACCCATTGCCTCTCTACTTTTGACCTCACGGCTTGCCTGCTTGCGTCGTTTCGATTTTCATCATCGGGTGGCTTCCACAGTTCCATAATCAAGCCCATATGCAAGTCCTGCTGTCTTTATGCCGGGTGCCAGCACAGGCCGTTTATCTCTCAGGTTACGCCTGCACTCGTCCCGGGATGAACTAGGGCACCCCGGTTTCTGGCCGCCTTCTTTGTTATTTCGACACCTCATCGATCAGTTCACTTTCGTTCAGCTCTTGCATAAGCACCTGGAATGCTTCTTTCATCATCCCTTTTCCCGGTCCGTTCAACACCTCTATCATTGGATAAAAGCACCGCCGGGTGGTTTGACAGATTCCCCTGCTGGCCCCTGTCGGTGGTTCATCTCAGTACTCCTTTCTCTAAAGTTCTCTGTCGGGTAGCTCAGCCAGTCTGTTCGATCGACCTCCGCAGACATACCTTTCGTTCAATACGCTCTAAAGTGGTTTTCTGAGTTCCACCATCTCGATTATAGTTCACTGATCCAGTTATTTGGCGCAATGTGCCTTTGCGCTCTGAATCAGCCTCTGTGCACACCTAATTCTTTATACATCGGACAGAACGACCTCCATTTTTTAAATCTACATATCTTAAAATTCCATTATGGTCACTATCGATGTTCCGAACCACAATACCAGTACCACTGGTTGTAGTAGTCCACCAAAAAGCGCCAGATCCTAAAAATCCGAAAGATCCACTGATATAACGAAAACCCGCTGGAAGTCCATTAAATCTACTGATGCCAAATTCCAGATTAGTTGTCAATACACCTTGCACCCATAAAGAAGTGGTGCCTGCAATTTTGCTACCCTCATTAGCACCTCTATATCCTTCATTGTCAACAACTAGCTGTGTCATTCCTAAATTTCTTTCTAAAGTCTTCCATTCATTGTCACTTGGAATATGCCAACCAGTAGGTGCTAAATTTCTTGAATTACTTATGGCATACCAATTATATAATTTCCCATAAACTGTATTATTACTAGCAGTATTGTTTAAATAACACCAAGCACCTGTACTTGAAGTATTCCATGCAGCATTATCTGTAACATTAAGGATAGGGGTACCATCACTGTATTTTGTAGTTTTCAGGTTTTCAGCCATCCATACTTGGGTGCCAATAGTAAGTGTTTGGTAAGCATTACCATCTAAATCAATTACTATTCCCAATTGAGTTAATAACGCATTAAATTGTAATAATAAGTTGTTTAGTTGAGTGATTGAATCTGATAGCTGAGCATTAATATTTGCAAGACTTGCAGTTGTATC
>CAINLJ010000062.1 GCA_903850335.1 uncultured Bacteroidia bacterium
ATCCTACAAATATCTTCAGTGCTCTGCACCTTTTCTATTTGCCAACTAAAATCCTGCAAATCGCTGCATTTTAGATCAAAATTCAATTTTACACCATTCTCCACAACTTTTTCATCTGATCCATTATTTCATACTTATATTTCGTTTATTTTATTGATATTCAATTATTTATATTAATATTTACCGAACTATTGTATACAGTAACAAATATTGAAACGATTGTAAAGCAGATTTAAAGCAAGATCTGCAGGGACTCTTTTATGTCAACCCGAATTAACCGAATTAGAAATATTTTGTTTTATTTTAATAATTCTGCAAGTGGGATTCTTTCCTGTTCATTGTATCTGCCGTTTTCAAACCCTGCGATAAACTTTTTATTAATCAAATAAAGCCGACTATTAAATTGATCCATCGGAAAGGTATTTTCCTCATCAAAATCTTCAAAATCAAATTTAGTGAAATTCAGTTCGCACAATGACAACTCATATTCATCATTTTCAAGGCTCATATAAAGCAAAGGCAGACCATGTGTCCGACAGATTACTGGTCTTGAATCATAAATTGTACAGCGATGACTGACAAGAAAACGACACTGAGAATCATCTTTGGGTGCCTGTAAATGGCGCACTGAATCCTGATTCAATTCTGCTTCTATTGCATAAAATTCGACAGGGAAAACAGAAATTGCCATACAACAAAGATCGCAACCTATCTTACAGTTAAGATGCCTGTCATGAATGTTTTCCAATGTTTTACACATCGAGTCGATGTCATTTCTCAATTTATAATAGGGGGAAAATGGGTGTTTTAGCATTGAGTTCATATTCCTTAGAAAAATAATCAGGCAAAGTTAATGAATTGCAGCAAACGGCATTCCGGCAAATGATTATACCCCAATGGTGGCTAATTAAAAGATCTTCTATAAGTCAAAGGTGATTTTCGAACAATGTCCTTAAAACTTTTGGTGAAATAGGATAGATTACCAAACCCGCTTTCATAACAAATCTCAGATACCGGTTTTTCGGTGACCCTAAGCAATTGGCAAGCGTATTTAATCCGGTACTCGTTTACAACTTCGGTGAGTGTCTTATTTGTAATTTTTCTGAAGTAACGGCAAAAAGCCGTTGGTGTTAAGCAGGCAATTCCGGCAACATCCGACAATTTGATCTGCCGTCGGTAGTTTCCGATTATATATGAAAATACACGCTGAAACCGCTCTGTTTCCAATTTCGAGGTTGTGAAGTTCTGAAAATGCTCGTCTATTAATTCGATATCCTCAGACTCAGCAATGAGTTGCAATATTTCGATCAGGTGCAAAATCCTGTATATTCCCTCTGAACCAACACTCATCAACATTCTTTTGGCTACCTCATCCCTTGTCTTTCCCTTTATCAGGATACCCGCATTCGCCTTTTCCAACAGAAATCTGATCATAGTCAATTCGCCGAGATTTAAAAATGTCTCCCCCAAAAACTCCGGACGGAAATGGAAAACAATTGATTTTGGGTTTAATGAGTCCGACTGACTTGTCGTACTATGCCAGCAATGGGGTATGTCTTTGCCAAGAAGAACTATATCACCCGGTTCATAATCCGAAACTTTACCGCCAACATACCGTGTACCACTGCTATTTTCAATAAAAGTGAGTTCAATTTCAGGATGGAAATGAAATGGACCGTCAAAAGAGGGCAAACTAAATTGCCGGACAGAAAAAGAATTTTCGGGTTTATGAGTGATAAGTTCGTAAACGGCTTTCATATCGTTATTTTTATCATTCTAGAAATTTAATTAATCAATTTAATGGTAATATTACACACTTTTAGGATAAATCCGGCAAAATGAAACTATGAAATTCACAATATATTTGTAAAATAAAAATAAGATTTTACTAACCATAATACACGACGAAAAATATGAAATCAGTTATCCTTCTATCCTTATTTCTGATCTATACTGGAATAGGTGCTGCTCAAACTCTTCCCAAAATCGCGTCCGGAAAAATTCAAAGAATTGAAAACTTTAAATCTGAGTTTGTGGCTTCACGTAATATTGACATTTGGATGCCGGATGGATATGATACAAGTAAAAAGTATAATGTTGTTTATATGCATGATGGACAGATGTTATTTGACAGTACACAAACCTGGAACAGGAAAGAGTGGAAAGCTGATGAAACTTTTTCGCAATTAATAAAGGATAAAAAAATCGAAAAGTGCATTATTGTTGCAATATGGAACACCGGTTCAGATCGCTTTTCGGAATACTTACCAAACAAAATTTTCAATTCACTGGAGGAAAAAACCAAACAAAAACTCAAGGAAAAATATGGAAATGGTAAACCGGCAAATGGAGACAATTACCTTAAGTTTCTTGTTACTGAGTTAAAACCTTATATCGACAAGAACTTCTCTACTTTTCAGGATAAGGATCATACTTTTATGGTTGGTTCAAGTATGGGAGGATTAATATCGCTTTATGCAATCTGCGAATATCCATTAATTTTTAGCGGAACAGCTTGTATGTCATCGGCTCTATTGAGTCATATTGAACCAAATTATGAAATACCGGCTGCTATTTTTAATTATTTGAAGACAAATCTTGCATCCCCCTTTGGACACAAAATTTATATGGATTATGGTACCGGAGAGAGTGACAAAAACTATGAGTTGACACAATCGTTTATTGATCTGATTGCCAAGGGGAAAGGTTATAATGATTATAATTACAACTCAAAAGTTTTTGAAAAGGCAGAACATAACGAAATTGCATGGAGTCAGAGACTTGATGTGCCACTTTTATTTTTAATGCCTAAGGTAAAATCTCAAGGTGCTGTTTCAGGAAGTGTAGATTTTATAGAAAGTTTTTCCTCTGCATTCGTAAGCGATAGAAATGTTGAAGTCTGGTTACCTGATGGGTACAGCCCAAAGAAAAAATATTCTGTCCTTTATATGCATGATGGTCAAATGCTATACGACCCTTCGACAACATGGACAGGAAGCTCATGGAATATTGACGATGAATTAACCAAACTTTCGAAAGAGGGGAAAATAACCGATGTCATTGTTGTCGGTATATGGAATTCCGGAGGGGCACGCCATGCGGACTATTTTCCACAAAAACCTTTTGAATCTCTTAGTCAGGAACAGAAGGATTTTGTAACAAAAAAACTTCAGGAAACCGCCAGGGCAACCGATACTTTCAAACCCGTATCTGATAATTATCTTAAGTTTATTGTATCTGAACTTAAGCCCTTTATCGATAACAAATACTCAGTTTACAAAGATAAAAAGCATACATTTATTGCCGGGAGCAGTATGGGAGGTCTGATATCGATCTATGCAATTTGTGAATATCCTGAGATCTTTGGTGGTGCAGCTTGTTTAAGCACACATTGGCCTGGGATCTTTTCGATGGAGGGCAACCCGGTACCCGATACATTTGTACAGTATTTGACTTCTCATTTGCCTGACCCTAAATCGCACAAAATCTATTTTGACTATGGTGACAAAACACTTGATGCCTTGTACCCGCCACTTCAAAAAAGAGTTGACGAATTGATGAAAGAAAAAGGGTTTACAGATAAAAACTGGACAACCCGGTTTTTTGAAGGTGACGACCACAGCGAGAAATCGTGGAACCGAAGGTTGCACATACCAATGGAATTTCTATTCAAAAAATAATACCGGATGAATAAATTATGCTCTTTGCACGGCTGTTTAATTTTAATGGCTTTTGTTTTTTTTCAGGATATAAAACCAACTTTTGCTAAAAGTCTAATGAAAATTCAAACAGTAAAAATCGCAATGGCTCAGATTGTCTGTATTGACGGAGATTTACCGGGCAATATAGTGCGAATTACCAATGCTTTTGAAGAGGCAAAACAACAGCAGGCTGAAATTATTGTTTTTCCCGAGTCATCATTACTGGGTTGGGTTAACCCGGATGCCTTTCAAAGAGCCAGCCCTATTCCCGGGAGAGAGAGCGAAGTAATCTGCCAATTGGCTAAAAAATACAAGATTTTTATATGCATTGGTCTGGATGAGAAAGTAGGCGAAAACCTCTTCGATTCTGCAATTTTAGTTGATGATGAAGGAAATATCCTTTTGAAACATCGAAAAATAAATGTGCTTCCCGAACTAATGACTCCTCCTTATTCAATTGGAGAAGGAGTTCAAGTTGTACAGACCCGCTACGGGAAGATTGGAGTAATGATATGTGCCGATTCATTTCGTGACAATCTGCTTCAAGATATGAAGGAAAAAAATCCTGAACTTTTGCTGATTCCATATGGCTGGGCAGCCCCGGAAGACAAATGGCCAGATCACGGGCTTGAACTACTAAAGGTGGTAAAAATGGCTGCGGGTAAGGTTAATTGTCCTGTGGTTGGAACGAACCTGATTGGTCAAATATCACATGGTCCCTGGACAGGACAAATATATGGTGGCCAAAGCGTGGCCTTTGATCCTAAAAACAATATTCTCGTGACAGGAAAGGACCGGGAAAGAGACATTATAGTGTTTTCCATTCAATTATAATTTATAGAATTTATTAATATTAATCCTGAAAAAATGAAAAAAATAAACCTTTTGAAACTTATCGTTTCATCTTTTTTAATAATGGCCTTTTCTCCAGTAAAGCCTGATAAAATTAAAATTGGTTCAGGGTGGAACGAAGAAATCATATACCACGTCTTTCAACGAAGTTTTTACGATTCAAATGGAGACCATAATGGCGATTTAAATGGCCTGGTTCAAAAGCTTGGTTATCTTAAAGAATTAGGTGTAACTACGATATTATGTACCCCACTTTATGAATCAGACTTTTACCATAATTATTTTGCTAAAAACTACGATAGAATAGATCCGGAATATGGAACTATGAATGACTATTTAAATTTTGTTAAAGCAGTTCACCGAAACGGATTGAAATTTATTATGGATATGGAGACTCAGTATGCCCAAAATGGGAATGATTGGTTTACTGATTCTTATAAGAATCCTAAATCTCCATATTCCGATTTTATATCATATAGCGATTCAACAAATAGGTACGCTGATCAGATGTTTATGCCATTAGGTTCTGAATTGAATGCTATGCAAGCCTGGCCAGATCAGAAACTGAACATTGTATACCTTAATTTAAATAGTAAAAAGGTAAAAGACTGGACAAAAATGTTTTACGCACATTGGGTTGATCCAAATGGAGATGGGAAATTTGATGATGGTGTCGATGGCTTCAGGATTGACCATATGATGGACGACCTGGATAATAAACAGACTTTTAAAAATATGTTTGTTAATTTCTGGAGTCCAGTATTTAAATTCTGCAGAGCAATTAATCCGGCACTGTTTGTTGTTGGAGAACAATCAAACTGGGCGGAATACGGTGAAGACATGATTGTTAAAGGTGGAATTGATGCAAGTTTTGGGTTTCCGATCTATTTTTCGATCACCGGCACTCCTGCTTACTTTATGAACGATTCTATCAAAAAGGCGCTGAAAACTATTACCAAAGCAGAAAATATAGGTATACGGGTGCAGCAAACAATAAAACGGATTCCTCAAGGAAAATACTATATCAACTTTATTGAAAATCATGATACTGAACGATTTGCTTCCATTGCAAAAAATGATCCTGGAAAAATTGAATGCGGAGCAGTTCTAAATATACTCCTGCCTGGAATTCCATCGGTTTATTATGGACAAGAACTTGGTGTTACGGGAAAGATTGGTGATTGGGGGTATGATGTGAACCATATTCCGGTAAGGGAAGCCTTTCCCTGGACACCAAATAAGAATGATGCGGGGATGGCAATATTTTACAAGGGATCAGGCCCATGGTGGGATCAATCCTACTTTAATACGGGTGAATCCAGTAAACTGGCACTCTCGGTCCAACAAAAAGATCCTTCCTCTTTATGGAATCTTTATCACAATCTCATTCGCTTTAGGAAAGAAAATCCGGCGATTAAAAATGGAAGTTTTAACTTATTTCCAACCGGTCAACCTGACATTTTAGCATTTTCCCGGGAATACAAAAATGAAAAAGTGTTGGTTATGATGAATATTTCGGAATCCCCTATAACTGTCAAACTACCAACACTTAAAAAATTCCAGTTTCAGGGCAGAACTACAATTAAAGGTGACAGTCTAACTTTTCATCCTTATGGTTTTATGATCTGCCGGGACTATTAATCAGGATTACGGAAAAATCCTCAAAACATTAAACACCTTTTAATGAATGAATAAGATTCAGAATAAATTAACAAAAATTTCTTTGCTCCTTATGCTCATTATCCCAAATATGGTGGAGGCCCAACCGATCCGTTTACAGGAAAAATACCAACGCTTGCCTTTCGGGAGTATAAAACCTATGGGATGGATTAAGGATCAGATGAAAAAAGATATGGCCGGTTTTGTAGGAAATCTTGATAAATTGGTACCGGATTTAATTAATGATCCGATATATAGTACCGGACGCTTGCATAAGAATAGTAAAATCAAGGATCTTGGAAACCTTAAATCCGGAGATGCAGCGGGTGATGAGCAATACAAATGGTGGAATTCGGAAACTCAGTCGAACTGGTGGGACGGCTATATCCGTAATGCGTTGCTTTTAGATGATCAGCCAGCAATTGAAAAAGTAAAACAACGGATCACAAATATTCTGGCCACACAGGATCAGGATGGGTATCTTGGAATATATGATAAAGAATTGAGGTACAAATTTGCTTCTGAGAACGGTGAACTCTGGTCCAAAACAACGTTATACCGCGGATTACTCGCCTATTATGAATATACGCATGACGATACTGTTCTGAGAGCGCTGATACGTGCAGTTGATAATGTAATGGAGAACTATCCTATAAATCATTCTCAACCGTTTTATTCAGGCAATGATTTCTCTGGTGGAGTTGCTCATGGTCTGACATTTACCGATATTCTGGACAGATTGCACCAAATTACTGGTAACCCGGTTTATTTGAATTATGCCTGTTTCCTGTATACTAATTTCTCAAATAACCATTCATCCGAAAAAGATGCACAGCTAAAGAATATTCTGGATCCTGCCTACAAATTTGATTGTCATGGTGCTCACACTTACGAACATCTTCGTCCACTCATTGTTGCGACATTTTCGTCAGGTGATCCTGACCTGCAGAAAGCCTTAAAAATTTATTGTGACCGGATCAGATGCAGCTTAACAGCCACAGGTGGCCCTATTGGTGATGAATGGATTAGCGGAAGAAAAGCAAATGGGACCAATACCGGTTATGAATATTGTTCCATTCATGAACTGACAGACAGCTACTCATTGCTTTTTCAGAAAAGTGGTAATTATGCCGCTGCCGAAGCCATTGAAACTATTTTTTACAATGCAGCGCAAGGTAGTCGAAACCCTGATCATTCCTCAATCGCCTATCTAAAAACAGATAATTCATATGAAATGGCAGGAACGAGAAATGGGGAAGTTGAAGTGGACAAAAAACAAACAAGGTATAAATATTCACCAGTTCACCAGGATGTTGCTGTATGTTGTGCTCCCAATGCGGGCAGAATAACACCCTATTTTTTACAATCGTGTTGGTTCACGGAACGGGATAATTCACTTGTTGCCTCCGTTTTGGCACCAAATGTCCTCGAGACGAAATTGAAAGGGCAAAAGGTAAAAATAGAGGAGATAACAGATTATCCATATAATAACCTGTTTGAGTTTAGAATTTTTTCAGAAAAACCAATTCAATTTAAATTAAAAATCCGTAAGCCAACCTGGGCCGTTTTGGTCAAAACAAATGAACATTATCAAATAGACAACGGATTTATCGTTTTCGACCGGGAATTTGAGAAAAATGCAAGAATAAAGATTGAATTTTTATCACAGGTTGAGATTAAAAAAGATATGAATTGCGAAAGGTTCTTTAAATATGGGGCCTTGGTTTTTGCAACGCCATTTGCCGGCGTTGAGCAAAAGGGGAGAATATATGCTGAAGGATTTGAAGATCGGATGTATTTCCCTAAAAACATGACTAGTTATGAATTTCAGGAAAGAAATGAGGCAAATTACTCAGAAGGTAAAATTCATGTTTTATTGAAAAATAAGGTTACAGGCAAAGTCGAAAAGGTTGAATTAATCCCGGTTGCAAAAACGATATTGAGACAAGTGACTTTTAAGTAAAAAATTACATTTTAATTCGGATTATTCATTGGAGTATTGTAAAGTCTACCTTCTAAATCATATTATATAATTCTCCTTTTGTGATTCTTCCATCTCATCCCTTTCCTTTTCGTGTGTTTTTCCTATTTTTGTGCCTCGTTAATTTCACACCTGAATAAGGCTGTGGGTTAACCCATAAATCAATGAAATAGAGCTAAAGCGATGATTGAAATTCCTAGTAAATATGATCCTTCGATAGTTGAAGACAAATGGTATAAATACTGGATGGAACAAAACTTCTTCCATTCTGAACCGGATGACCGTGAGCCATATACAATTGTGATTCCCCCGCCCAATGTCACGGGTGTTTTGCACATGGGACATATGCTCAATAACTCTATCCAGGATATTTTAGTACGCAGGGCGCGGATGCAGGGGAAAAATGCCTGTTGGGTACCTGGAACCGACCATGCATCGATTGCCACTGAAGCGAAGGTTGTTGATAAATTACGGAAGGAAGGAATATCGAAAGACGACCTTACCCGTGAAGAATTTCTGGCCCATGCGTGGGAATGGACGCATAAACATGGTGGTATTATCCTCGAGCAGTTGAAGAAATTAGGAGCATCCTGCGATTGGGAACGCACTTGTTTCACAATGGATGGGATACGCTCGGAATCGGTAATTAAAGTCTTTGTTGACCTGTACAACAAAGGTTTGATTTATCGAGGCGTGCGGATGGTAAACTGGGATCCGGCAGCAAAAACAGCCGTCTCTGACGAGGAGGTAAATTATAAGGAAGAAAAATCGAAGCTATTTTATGTTCGTTACCGTATCGAAGGTACAACTGATGAGTTTGTCACTGTTGCGACTACACGTCCTGAAACGATTTTAGGTGATACTGCAGTTTGTGTTAATCCAAATGATGACCGTTTCCGCCATCTTGCCGGCAAGAAAGTATTAGTTCCATTGATAAACAGGGTAATTCCTGTTATACTGGATGAATATGTAGATATCGAATTTGGTACTGGTTGTCTCAAGATTACGCCAGCTCATGATATTAATGATTATGAGATTGGATTACGTCATAATCTCGAAGTAATTGATACTTTCAATGACGACGGTACTCTTAGTGAAAAAGCTCAGTTACTTGTTGGTGTTGACAGGTTCGAAGCACGTAAGATGATCATTCCACTGCTGGAAGAAGCCGGAAACCTTGTGAAAATTGAGGATTATAACAATAAGGTTGGTTATTCCGAGCGTACTGATGTTCCAATCGAGCCGAAATTATCGGCACAGTGGTTTCTGAAAATGTCGGATATAACGAAACCTGCGGCGGCAGCTGTTGAATTGGATGATATAAGATTCTATCCTGGAAAATTCAAAAATCTCTACCGTCACTGGATGGAGAACATTAAGGACTGGTGTATATCGCGCCAGCTCTGGTGGGGACATCGGATTCCTGTGTATTATCTCCCGGATGGATCATATGTTGTTGCAGCAACTGATGAACAGGCAGTTGAACTGGCACGTCAAAAAACAGGAAATAATCAGTTAAATATTAATGATTTGCATCAGGATGAAGATGTTCTGGATACCTGGGCTTCATCATGGCTGTGGCCTATTGCCGTCTTTGATGGAATCAATAATCCGGATAATAAGGAGATAAACTATTATTATCCTACCAACGATCTGGTTACCGCTCCTGAAATCATTTTCTTTTGGGTGGCCAGGATGATCATAGCCGGTTATGAATATCGGAATAACCTTCCGTTTAAAAATGTTTATTTTACTGGTATCGTGCGGGATAAATTACGTCGTAAGATGTCGAAGTCGTTAGGGAATTCCCCGGATCCCCTGGATCTGATTGCAAAATATGGTGCCGATGGCGTCCGTGTAGGGATGTTATTTTGTTCTCCCGCAGGAAATGATATACTTTTTGATGAATCACTTACGGAACAAGGTAGGAATTTCAGTTCCAAAATCTGGAACTCTTTCCGGCTTATCAAGGGATGGGAGGTAGATATTAATATTCCACAACCGGAACATTCACGACTAGGCATCGAATGGTTCAGGGCTAAACTAAGTGAAGTCATCGTGACAATGGATGATCATTTCGATAAATATCGTCTAAACGATGCCTTGATGACCATTTATAATACAATCCGGGACGAGTTTTCAGGTTGGTTGCTCGAAATAGTAAAACCTGCCTATCAGGCACCTGTCGATGCAAAAACGCTTGAGGATGTAATTGAGCTATTTGATGAGGTATTAAGATTGCTTCATCCATTTATGCCATTTATTTCGGAAGAAATCTGGCACCTACTTAAAGAAAGAAGTCCGGGTGATTCAATAATGGTCTCAAAATGGCCTGCCGCAGTCTCAGGACTTGAAGAAGTATGTGAGCAGTTTGAGCTGATTAAGGAAGCAATCACCGGTATACGGTCAATACGTAAAGAGAAAGAAATTGCTAACAAGGAGCCTTTAAAGTTATTTATCGTTCCGGGTGAAAAGGGTTATATAGAACTTTTAAATCCCGTTCTTACAAAAATGGCCAACCTTTCGGCTCTCGAAGTTTCGCATGAGGAGATCCAGGGAGCTCTGTCCTTCCGGGTGAGCACATCTGCTTTTTACATCCCTCTTGGTGATATCGTTAATCCTCAGGAGGAAGTGATTAAGATTGAAGAGGAGCTGAAATATGCAATTGGATTTCTTGAATCAGTATTAAAAAAGACAGGAAACGAACGTTTTATGAATAGTGCCCCCGCACAGGTTGTCGCTCTTGAAAGGAAGAAACAGACAGATGCCGAAGAGAAAATCAGAATGCTTGAAGAGAGACTCCTGTCATTCAAATCCTCCATGAACTAAACCAGGTACCAAAAAAAATATATTTACAAATGAGAAACCTGAAAATAAGCATATTTTCAGGTTTCTCGCTATTGGTAATAAACTATTTACAAGAGATTATCTCAATATACTATTCACATCATGATACGCCAGCCCAAAGGCTTCGGCGACACCCATATAGACAACCTTGCCATCGACAATATTAAGTCCTTTTTTCAATGCAGGATCTTCAGAGCAGGCTTTTTTCCATCCTTTGGCTGCCAATGCCATTGCATACGGAAGGGTCGCATTGGTTAAGGCTATTGTTGAGGTACGAGGAACAGCACCCGGCATATTTGCTACAGTATAATGTATCACACCCTCAATAACATAGGTTGGATGGTCGTGAGTTGTTGGAACAGTGGATTCGATACAACCGCCCTGGTCTACGGCTACGTCAATTAAAACCGTCCCCGGATTCATTGTTTTCAGCATGTCTCTTGTAATCAAAAAAGGTGCCTTTGCCCCTGGAATAAGTACGGCACCAACAATCACATCACTTACTTTTACCTGGGATCTGATATTATAATCATTTGACATCATTGTTTTTACATTTGCTGGCATGATATCGTCTAGATATCTTAACCGGCGAAGGCTAATATCCATTATCGTGACATCGGCTCCAAGACCCGCTGCCATCTTTGCTGCTTCGGTTCCTACAATACCACCACCAAGGATCAGTACTTTAGCCGGGAGAACTCCGGGTACGCCCCCGAGTAACATTCCACGTCCGCCAAAAGTTCTTTCCAGATATTTGGCACCTTCATGAATAGACATTCTTCCTGCCACCTCTGACATAGGGATGAGCAGGGGCAGTGAGCGGTCATCAAGCTCGACAGTCTCATAGGCCAGACATACTGCTTTTCGGCGAAGCATTGCCTTTGTAAGGGGTTCGGAGGATGCAAAATGGAAATAGGTATATACAAGCTGACCTTCGTGGATCAGGTCGTATTCCGATTCGATGGGCTCCTTGACTTTCATGATCATCTCAGCAATCGAATAAACCTCTTCGATACCTGCCAGTATCGTAGCCCCTGCTGTTTCATATTCATGATCTGCAAAGCCACTTCCATTACCTGCAGTTGCCTGAACGTAAACTACATGGCCACGTTTAATTAGTTCAGCAGCCCCTGCAGGTGTCAAGGCTACGCGGTTTTCATTGTTCTTTATCTCTTTTGGTACACCTATAATCATAGTATTAAATTTTAATGCGCGGTAAAAATAAATAGTTTCTAACTGTATAAATATGACTAAACACCATATATACAATACGTTTTAAGCTTTGAAAAATTGATGCAAATCCAACAAAATTCGATATCATTTCTAAAATATTTTCACAATATATTGAAAAAAAGAAAGTAAACAGAGACCAAATTAGTATAAATTTAATTGTATCTTTGTTTATTCTCAAAAATGAATCTACAGAATGCCAAACATTTCTATCAGAGGAGAACTGTTGCCTGAATCAGCAATCCGCAAATTAGTACCCTACTCCGATAAAGCCAAAGCTCTTGGGAGGAAAGTTTATCATTTGAATATTGGACAGCCAGACATAAAAACTCCGCAACATGCAATTGAAAGGATCAGGAATTTTGATTTCGAACTGATTCCATATGGACATTCCTTTGGTAATGAATCATACCGCAATAAACTTGCCCAATATTACAGGGACCGTAACCTTGAGGTCAATTCCGATGAGATTTTGATCACAACCGGGGGATCGGAGGCCATATCTTTTACATTTATGGTATGCTTTAATCCGGGAGATGAGATTATTGTTCCCGAGCCCTTTTATGCCAATTATCTTTCTTTTGCAATCGCTACGGATGTAGTCATAAAGCCTATTACCTCATCAATCGAAAACGGTTTTCAGTTGCCATCCATCGATGAATTTGAAAAGCTTATCGGACCCAAAACCAAAGGGATTTTTATCTGCAATCCCAATAATCCTACCGGATATGTGTATACAAAGGATGAGCTTAAGAAACTTAGTGAGCTTGTTCTGAAATTTGATCTTTATCTTATTGCAGATGAGGTCTACAGCGAATTTGTTTATGATGGAAAGATACACCATTCTGTTCTTGAGCTCGATGGAATTTGTGAGAATGTAGTTATGATTGACTCGGTTTCCAAACGATTCAGTGCCTGTGGAATAAGGATTGGTTCCGTTGTATCAAAAAATAAAAAAATAATTAAATCCATTCAGAAGATTGCAATGGCCCGTTTGTGTCCGCCGATGCTCGGGCAGGTTGTTGCAGAGTCTGCGGTTGATTCACCTCCCGAATACATGGAAGCTGTTTACCAAGAGTATCTTCATCGCAGAGATTATTTTATTAATGCACTGAATGAGATTCCAGGTGTTTATTCGCCCATGCCAATGGGTGCCTTTTATTCAATTGTACGACTTCCTATTGACGATAGTGATAAGTTTTGTCAATGGATGCTAGAGGAGTTTGAATACCGGAATGAGACAGTAATGATGGCTCCTGCATCCGGATTTTATTCAACCAAAGGGATTGGAAAAGATGAAGTTAGGGTTGCCTATGTCCTTAATATTGAGGATTTAAAGCATGCTGTTGAGTGTCTTAAAGTGGCTTTGGAAATTTATCCCGGGCGAACAATTTAATTTGTTGCAAGGGTGTATGGATAAATTTCACCATAGAGATCAAAATCATCTGCCGATGTAATTTGAGCCTTATAATATTTACCAATTTCCAGTCTGTTAGAAGCTGCAGAAATCAGTATTTCGCCATCTACCTCGGGAGAATCAAATTCAGTTCGCCCAATGAAATAATCGCCCTCTAAACGATCGATCACCACTTTAAGAGTCTGACCAATTTTTGAAGCACTTATCTCAGCAGCTATTTCCTGCTGAATTGCCATCAACTCATCTGCTCTTGCTTGTTTTACTTCCGGTGGAACATCATCTTCATAAAGCTCTCCTGCTATTGTACCTTCTTCGTGAGAATATGTGAAAACTCCCAGACGTTCAAAACGCATCTGCCGTACAAATTCCTTGAGTTCCTCAAAATCTTCACTCGTCTCACCGGGGTGTCCAACAAGCATTGTAGTACGGATATGTATACCCGGGACTTCAGCCCTAATCCTGTTGATCAGTTTAATTGTGCTCTCCTTTGTTACATTACGACGCATCAAGCCAAGAATGTGATCACTGCAATGTTGTAGCGCAATATCCAGATATCGTGCAACATTGCCCTTTTGATCCATTACAGGTAAGATCCCGAAAGGGAAATTAGCTGGATATGCATAATGTAGTTTGATCCATTCTATGCCTTTAATTTGCGACAATTCTTCGATAAGCCTGGCAAGACCAGACTCTTTATATAGATCACGACCATAATCAGAAAGATCCTGTGCTATGATGAGTAGTTCTTTAACTCCTTTTTCAGCAAGGCTTTGAGCTTCAATAACAAGATTTTCAATCGATACGGATTTATGTTTTCCGGTCATTTTCGGGATAGCACAATAGGAACATGTCCTGTTACAACCTTCTGAAATCTTAAGGTAAGCATAATGTGACGGAGTTGTAAGATAACGCTGCCTCGAAAGGGACATTTTATAGTCTGCATTGAGGTCTTCAACCATCTTTTTAATCTGAAATTTACCATAAATTCCGTCGACTTCAGGTATTTCAGTCTTTAAGTCATCTTTATATCTCTCAGAAAGACAGCCAAATACATATATTTTGTCAATCAGACCCCTGTTTTTGGCATCGGCATAGCCCAGAATAGTATTAACTGACTCTTCCTTGGCATCTCCAATAAATCCACATGTATTGATAGCTACAATCCGGGCTTCTGAATCATCGGAATTATGAGAAACTGCATATCCGTTTGCAGCCATCTGGGACAAAAAAAGCTCTGAATCGACGAGGTTTTTCGAACATCCCAGTGATATAACATTTATTTTTTTCTTCATAGTTATTTAAACAACGAATCAACAAATTCGTTGCGATGAAAGATTTGCAGATCTTCCAGTCCCTCCCCAACCCCGATATATTTTACAGGGATTTTGAATTGATCGGATATTCCGATAACTACACCTCCTTTAGCTGTACCATCCAGTTTTGTAAGGGCCATGGCCGAAACCTCGGTTGCCAAAGTAAATTGTTTAGCCTGTTCAAAGGCATTTTGTCCGGTTGACCCATCGAGAACAAGCAGAACCTCATCAGGAGCGGATGTATATACCTTTTGCATGACCTTCTTAATTTTAGAAAGCTCATTCATCAGGTTTATCTTATTGTGAAGGCGGCCCGCTGTGTCAATAATTACAACGTCAGCACCCATTGCTTTTGCTGATTGCAGTGTATCGAAGGCAACTGAAGCAGGATCTGAACCCATACTCTGGCGAACCAGATGCACTCCTACCCTATCGGCCCAGATCTGTAACTGATCGATTGCAGCTGCCCTGAAAGTATCTGCTGCACCCAGTACAACTTTTTTTCCGGCAGCCTTAAATTGATGGGCCAATTTGCCTATTGTAGTTGTTTTTCCTACACCGTTAACGCCAACGACCATAATCACATAGGGCTGGCCCGTAGCCGGAAGGTCAAAATCAGAACCATCCGTTGTATTGTTTTCGGCAAGCAAAGCAACTATTTCTTCTTTAAGTATCCGGTTTAACTCCGAGGTATTCAAATACTTATCTACTGCTACTCTCTTTTCGATACGTTCAATAATCTTTAAGGTTGTCTTCACACCTACATCTGATGAGATGAGAATCTCCTCCAAATTATCAAGCACTTCATCGTCAACGACAGTCTTTCCGATGATTGCACGCGAAATTTTTTGAAAGACACCCTCTTTTGTTTTTTCAAGTCCTTTGTCGAGGCTTGCCTTCTTGGATTTGGTAAAACTGAAAATACCCATAAAAAAATTATTTGTCCGGATGCGATTTTTGTCAAATAAAGCTTTTGAAAAGCAGAATCATTGAGAACAAAAAAAGAGCTTTCATCCATAACGACGAAAGCTCTTTCTCTACATAATTGGTAGATTATTTATTTTTAAAATAATCAGTTACAATGTCGTTAGGAATAATTTCCTCTACGAATTTGTATGCGCCGGTCTTCTCAGATTTAACCATTCTGATAACTTTTGAATAAGCTTTACCGGCTCCTTTTTGAAGTGATGCAACTACTTTCTTTGCCATGATTCAAATTATTTAATTTCCCGGTGAACGGTAATACGTTTAAGAATCGGATTAAATTTTTTCAGTTCCAGGCGCTCCGGTGTATTCTTCCGGTTCTTTTTGGTCACATAACGGGAAGTTCCGGGTTGCCCGCTAGCCTTGTGTTCTGTACACTCCAAAATGACCTGTACTCTGTTACCCTTTTTTGCCATTGCTCAGTAACTTATTAAATGTTTTCTAAATAACCTTTGGCTTTTGCTGTTTTTAAAGTAGCTGCCAAACCGTTTTTATTAATTGTTCTCAACCCTGCGGCTGTAACATTCAACTTGATCCATCTATCCTCTTCAGGAAGATAAAATCTCTTGGTGAAGATATTCACCATAAATTTCCTATTGGTTCTCCGTTTTGAGTGAGAAACATTGTTCCCAAACATTACTTTCTTACCTGTTATCTGACAAACTCTAGACATTTTGAGTAATTTTAAACTTGCTTCCTACATTTTTCAAACAGTTCGCAAAGTAAAGGCTTTTTGTTTAAATAATCAAACTCTTCTCCTCTTTTTTATATCTATTTCTTTAATTGTTGATAAAATCGCAAATTACACTGATAATCTGACAGATAAATAGTATCCAGAGTGTTTAAAACAACGATGAGCTAATCAGGAACCAATTATATTCGTGAAATATAAAAGAAACTATTCCGGATAGCACCATTTTTTGATTTAATTTTCAACACCAGGAACGAAAATTAAACTCTTTAATTAATTTTGATCAATCATAAATTGAAAAATTTGAACAACGACTTTAACAGATATTATCCTACTTTTTGGCAGGCGGCCAACCTGATTGTCATTTATATCTTCATTCAGACATTGGTTGACCTCCCATTGGCAATCTACGACTACAACCATGGGACAGACTGGCTCTATCAACCCTGGTTAAAAGTACCTGTATTTCTTGGATCTACACTTTTTATCCTTTCATTAGGCTATTATTACTCCGGATTACCATTCAAACAGGTCTTCTCAATAAAAGGGTTTAATATTCTAATCCTTCCGGCCATGATTATTACCTTTGGAGGTCTTCAATATTTTCTAAGTGAGATTAATATCCATTTTGAGAAAGTGCTCCCTCCCCCCGGCTGGTTTATGGAATTATTTGCCAGACTTTTCGATTCGGATCTCGGCGTATGGGGTGGTATTCTGCGTATCGTAATCATCGCACCAATCGTGGAGGAGATAATTTTCAGAGGCCTGATCATGTCGGGCTTTTCCAGAATATATAATCCGGTGTTGGCAATATTCTTCTCAGCTTTGCTCTTTGCACTCTTTCACCTCAATCCCTGGCAGTTTGCAGCGGCTTTTTCCCTGGGATTGGTATTGGGGTGGATCAGAATAAGAACGGGATCAGTGCTTGCATGCATAGCAGGTCATGCTACACACAATGGCCTTGTTTTCCTTTCGGTATACTATTTTAACGAATTAAAATCAGTTACTTTTTTGAAGTCAGGTGAGGCATCAAATTATCTTGTTCACCTATTAATTTTCACAATCGGGATTTTTTTGATATGGCTTTTCAGTAAACGAAAATAGGCTTACTCATAAGAATAAAAATAATCTTTACCTTAAAGAATAATCTCTCAGATACTTTAATTTTAATATTTTACGGTTATTATATAAACAAATAATTCATATCATTCTGTGAACTGGATTTGGGAATCCGGGTTTAAAATATGACAGAAACTTTTCATTCACCGTGACGCCTTCTTTAGATTTCACCTTTTCAAGATTATCAAACAGAATTTTTCTCAACTCATCGGGAGATGCCTGAATTCTTGCATTGACAAGTAAATAAACAAAATCAGATATCTCATTATTGAGAAGATTTTGATAATCATTTTCTAATATCGTAGTATAACTGATCTTACCAGAATAATCATTGTATTTGATATAGAACTTCAAATGGCCAATAGGCATATTCTGATCAATAATGTCTTTTGACAGTTGTCTGATAAATTCATAGGTATGTTCAACAGAAGTATTGTTCTGAGTAAGAATTTCAATTTCTTCATCGAGCCATGCCAGATTAGCCTCGCCGGCTCCATATTTTTCATAATCGATATCAATGACATTATGCTCCTGTATTTTCGGGGAATCGGCAATAATTGCGATCCATTTCCCCAGGGAATTGTAATCCAGAGAATTTTGAAAAAGTACTTTTTTCGAAGCGTATACGCTGTTCAATAAGGTTTGTAAGGATTCAAAATCGGTCGCACTTAGTAGATCTACTTTATTGACAATAAGAATTTCGGCCTCCTCCAATTGTTTTTCCCAGATATAATTTGTCTCATCTTTAAATGGTAAGGCCTTACCCTGTAAATGCATGAGTAAAAGCTGAGAGTCTACAAAACTAGAGAACGTTACCTGTTCAATATCAGACTCTCTGTATTGGAGTAAGGGCTTTAAAACTGTAGCAATAAGATCAGTACATGAACCAACAAATTCAGCAAATATTTCATCAGGGTTGTAGTCTTTCTGTAAAAGATTAATTTGGGAATCAAGTTCATTATAATTGCAGCAAAAACATCCTCCTGTAACTTCGGCGTATGGAATTTCAGCCTGTTGCATCACCTGACTATCAACGAGACATTGTCCCTGATCATTTGTGATAACAGAGGTTGTGATTCCCTTGTCTGACAATATTTTACATACATTGGCAATTGCAGTGGTTTTTCCACTGCCCAGGAAGCCTCCGACTAAATGTATTTTCATATTTTAATGATTTGAGCATAAAACGAATGAAAAAGTCCCTGAAATTTCACTGGCAATTACCTTTGAATTTATCATTCAGGAACCCATAAAAAATAACTTCTATATTAGGTATTAAATTAAAAATCCAAATATAAAAAATAGGTATAGGTGAAAAACTTTAAAATTCATAAAAATGCCAAATTTGAAAATTTAGTTCAGGATCCTTATAATCAAATGAATAATGATTTATTGTCGTTTATAAACCCTAATCCAATCAATGAAAGTTGAACAGGGGAAAACAGCATCCTGGGTGATTGCTCCTCCATATGTAAGATTGTCATTTCCTCCTACGCCAGCGGTTAACAGAATATAAAAGTTGTGTTCAAAGGGTGACCATTCAGGAAAATGATTGGAATTTTCGGATTTGAAGACTCTCATACCATCGGTATTCACAACGGCTGCCTGATCCTGTCCATCCGGTATACCGTTATTAAAAGCTGCCCCGTCATTAAAGTAATGAATGTGATAAAGGTTATTGTCTATCACAAATTCAAGCCTTTCTGAAAACCAGTCTAAACGATAAATATGAAATCCGCCACTCCCTGCAGTGGAATCTTCGGCTGCAACGGGCCATCCGCCATATCCGGGGTTTACTTTTGGAACCTCTTTGTCTTTATAACTGTAATAAGCACCCTGATGACCATGATTCCAACTTTGATAAAGGTTATTCTCCCAGGACCATGCATAATGAACACTTCCAAGATTACTTCCTGGAATCGAACCTGTATATTCCATAATATCTATCTCGCCACCCTGTGGCCACATGATAGATGCCACATTAGGTGGCTTTTCAGCAGGCATCATCCAGAAGGCAAAACCCTGCCCTTTGTATCGAACATCTCTTGGCCAAATTCTGGCTTCGATACGGTATCCCGGACCATATGAACCAGTAAAACCTGTGTTTAGTCTGGCACTTGTAAAGTTTCTGTCAACATAGGTCTCCTTTCTGGTGATTAAGGCAAGGCATCCACCACCGGCATTTAACATATCCCCGGCAATTTTGACATTTTCGCTGCGTTCAGTGGCACGATCAAGCTGTCCGGTTCCAAAATCACCATTAAGACCCGTACCTGCCTCAATAGTCCATTTCGTTAAATCGATAGCAGAACCATTAAATTCATCATTCCAGACTAAAACATATCCAGGATAAACTGCTGGTGGAGGAATATAGGAAGGTGGAACAACCGGAGGAACAGCTTTAATATCGACTGAACCCTTCTTTTGGCATGAGTTAAAAAGCAGGAAAAGTAAAACAAAAATGGCAACACGTTTAGACATTTATCCCTTTACCTGTTTATTCTTAAATTTCAGAACTAAAAAATTAATTAAAAGTCCCATGTAAGCACCTGCAAATGTGAGCGGAAGGGAGATAATGAGGGAGATAATTATTTCGAAAGGGAATAGATTATGCGAAGTTGCATCCCCGATCATATCGATAAAGATCCTAAATACGACTGCTGTTACCAGACCAAAGGCCATAATTAGCGCACACTGATTCACTTTCTTAGGCAAAAAATAGCTAATTGCGAAGGCTGAACCCAATAATATCAGCACCATCATTGTTACCAGAAAAACTGGAAAGGTTTTTGTCGGCACTTTGGGCGAGGTCAGATTATATATCAATCCTGCTACAAAGCCCGGGAAGAAACCCAGTAATAAGGACCAGTATTTACGTAACCAGCCATTTATTCCACTAGCTTTAGTATCCTGTTTAAGAAAATAAGGACTAAGATGGGCCCCGATTAATACAGGAAAGCCTTGAAGTGCATAAATTGGAAGCTTAAAGAAAAGGTAGGGTAAAGAACGAAGAACAGAGATCGATCCAGCTGATTCATTTGGAAATAACACTATTGAAACTAGTTCGATGACAGGCAAAGCAAGAATACTTGCCAAGGCTAGTTTCCAGCTGTTCAGTTCCTTGAAATATTTTATAGTGACTCCTACTGAAAACAAAATCAGAACAGCAGTAAGTATCATTGGACCTTCACCGACTCCTACTGCATGTAAATATGACGGAATTGACCAGACTAACGCGCCCGCAACAAATGCAATACTCCACCAAAAAAAGTCCTTATTTTTAAGTTCCCTGAAATTCATTTTAAGCCAATTAGGATTGTTTTATAATTGTTGCTCCGACACCAGGTCTGGAAATGTTCAGGGATAAAAATAATCAATTTTAGGTTCTTGTGTCCGGTTTTTTTAAGTTTAATATATATCCGGTCAGAATTGCGCTTCCGGTAGTTACTAAGAATAACCAAATACCGGAAGCGTTTTTCTAGCCAGAAAATCAAGAATGATTTCTGTGTTTTCCCAATAATAATCTTGTTATGCCTCTTTTTTACGAAGTACAAGCGACACTGCTATACTCGTTACTGCAAGCATTGCAGAGAAAACAAGAACATCAACAATAATAATCGAAAAATTGTTATACATATTAGTCATTGAGTAATTGCCAAGGTCGGCAGAAAGAGCAATAAGCGATCCTATGATGGCCGCTACCTTCGCATTAGTTCCCAGATCAGTACTTTTTGTCCAGCTGAATATCAATGCCAAAAGGCATCCTAAGGCAAGATTTGAAAGGAACATGGCCCACATCACCATGTCTTGCATAGGTTTTGCTGCACATTGATTTGTGTTTGCCATCATGTAACCATTCAACAAAACACCATAAACCAGCCATCCTAAAAGGAAAAAGGTAACTCCACCCGCCAGACCACCAAGTAAAATTTTGTTTGTTTTCATTGCATTTAGTTTGATTATTCCTACTCTTAAGGCTTTTCAGTAACGCCCCGTTTTTATAGTGGTATCCGGACTCCACTTTAAGTTGAGGATTAATAGAGAGTACTATTTTAAAGATAGCTTAACCACCATTTACCTTTATTGTTAAGCTTATAACTGTCAAACTTTTTACATAAAGGATACAAAGAAAGCACGATTCCTGCCCATACAATATACACGACCCATAGGTCAAATCCATATCCCTTGATTCCGGGGACTTCAGCTATCCAATCAGATAGGATCAATTTTTGCCAGCCAAAACCCGATAATTGAGCAAAAATCATTGCAACACTATGAATAATGTAAAGGTGAAGAATGTAATAAAAGAATGGGACTCTTCCGAAAACTGAAAAAAAGTTAACAATACGTCCTTTCAAATTTTCAGAATTTGCTAAGAAAAGGAAAATACCACCCAGCGTCATCAGTAAATACAATAAGGATGGTGGATATTTCAAAGGGTTAAGAAATGATATAAGAGATTGACTTACTGTATTATATGTCTTCCAATCGATAGGATTACCATAACTATTTGTCCATCTTAAAACAAAAAACAATCCAAGAGATGCAACGCCTAAAATGTTAAGAATTTTTCTTCGCTTCCTGGGATCAAATGAACCATCGTACAGCGAGCCAAAATAATAGCCAAGTGCCATCACTGCAATCCAGGGAATAAGGGGATAACCTGTATATATCTGATGAGTAGCGGAAAGTTTAAAAATGGAGAACTCATGCAGAACAGACCAAAGGAAGTTCCCGGGGAAATGAATATTATCCAACAGGTTATGACCAAAAATAAGGACCAGACAGAAAATCAAAATATACTTCCGTTGTAAATGAATAAGGCCTGCGAGAACAATCATGCTAACCCCAAGGCACCAGATCACAAACAAATTAAACGTTCGAAACTGAGGATCGAAATACCATGCAAAATTTACAAACGTCAGCTCAATAAAGACCAGCCATAACCCACGTTTAATGAGGTAGCCAGAAAGCTCAGATTTTGCTTTTCTTCGTCCGACAAAAAATACGGAGAGTCCTGCAAGGAAACTGAAAGCAGGGGCACAGAAATGGGTAATCCAACGGGTGAAAAAAAGTGTGAGTGTTGTTTGGGAGGGATCTGTCGGATCGAACAGTAATGCAGAGCTGTGGAAATAATCACGTGTATGGTCGAGTGCCATGACAACCATGACTAAACCCTTTAATAAATCAATGGATTCGACTCGTGGTCTGTTTTGTATCGTCATTGCTGCAGCGTTTGGTAATTCTGCGCAATTTATAATTAATCCAAATAAATTTAAAGTTTTTTTATAAAAAAATTTGAGCGAAGGGAAAAAAAGAAAAATCATCATTTTCCCCTCAATCTCAATTAATATTCACAGTTGTATGTTGCTAAACCAGTTGCTACTTTTTTACCTTTAGAATCTCCGGAGGAGCATTCAACCTAAGATTGTTTAAAACTTCGATTACCCCGTCTACTTTTTTCCCTTGCTTATCGTTTATTCCTTTTATTATGGTCCAGCTAAGATTTGCGGCAGAGATTACTGTTGCTGCAGTGATCAGTTCAATTTTGAGTTTTTCCTTATCCGGTTTAATGTTTGTTATATAGCAATTATACAAATCATTAATGGCTGTTACATATTTAAGAATATAGGATTCGGCATCTTTTGTTTCGGAAAGTGTATGGTTTGAATAGAATTTGTTTAACCTCCTGTAAATTCTTATTGAATTGTTTTCAATCATATCTGCAGTAAGCTGGCAGATGATCCTGTCAGATTGCATTCTCTCTTCATTGTAATTGGCAAGTGCAGTCTCCTTCTGTAATTTTGTCATTGAAGTGTCGGCAACGATTTTCGATGAGAAGATTTCTGAGACATACTTAATCTCAACAAGCTGTGATACAAGGCCTAGGTTGATGATTTCCTTTTCTTTACCTGTAGTTTGAAGAGACAAGAGTACAAAAACAAAGAGGGTTACGAAGAATTTTTTCATGGCTTTGCATGTTTAATTTGTGTGATAAGCAAGGTTTATTAAGCCCATAACCAATAACAAAGTTACGGCGACAACATATCTCAATACATTTATAATATGGCTTTTCATCGCATTTTCTTTTGATTAACAAATTTTGAAAGACAAATCAATGAGAGACCTCTAATGGTTAGTTGTTAAAATAAGTTCCAGATAGTTGCACAAAAATGTCCCAGTGCATAGCCGAGTTCATAAGCCACTCCGTTAGATCCTGCCCAGTGAAAGATCGCATCAGATACAAACGAAAAAATAAGAATTACAAGAATTAATCCTAAAAGGAGAAGAAAAAAATTTCCGATTTTATGTAATATAGATTGAAGCATAAATGTTATGTTTAAATAATATGAATCGACTCTCTAACGTATTCCTTACTTACATACGACACGTGATAATTGAGACTTCAGGTTTTTATTAAAATAAACCAAAAGTCCAACGATAAAAATTAACTGAATTACAAATAATAATGCGGAACCTTCAAGACCGAACACACCCCCATTCCAAATAGTATTACTTATTCTTGATTGCCTAAAAAGAGAATAAACATGATGACCACTTACATTAAATCCGAAAATTGATCCCTGAAAAAAATTCCATCCTAAATGTAACCCAATCGGCATCCACAGATTTTTGGTATATATGTATGATATTCCAAGTAACACGCCAGAAAATGTAATATTTATAAATGCTATAAATGAAAAATCTTCATTAGGTAAATGCCATAATGAAAAATAGATTGAAGATACTATTAAGGCAAATATTCTGTGCATTGACAACAATAAGTTGTTTAAAATATATCCACGAAAAAAAATTTCTTCACCAAGGCCTACAACCAGAAAAAGCAGAAAATAAATTGCAAGATTTGAAAAATCAAGTTCAACTCCAACCCATTTTATATCAGCTATATATGTTAGAATTATTACTGTCGTCGTAATTATTAGTGCTCCTAAAAGAATTCCAAAGAATATATTTTTTGAAATATTATCCGGATAAAATCCAATACTTATGAAACTTTTTTTATCTACAAAATTCCTAAAGATAAATACAACTACTATCGTTCCTACAAATGTGAATGATGCGATTATGAGGTCTTGGGAAGGAGTTGAATTGAGGTTTGAATAATTAATTTCAAAGCCTAATAAAATGAAACTTACTTTCTGAAATATACCGGTTAAAAATATATATGGCAGCAATATTAATACTGGTCTTGCCCAGCCTTCTATGGATGAAGAAATTCGAGGAAGCTTTGACATCGCTTTTAAATAGCTAAAATATTTCATTAATCAAAGATAAAAAAGCATTAATTAACCTCAATAGCACATTAAATACAATTAATTTATTTTGCTAAAATCCAGGTTACTAAGGCTCCAATAGAACTTACCAATAATTTTTGAAACCAAAAGCTATTGGTAAAATTTCTGTTTAACAATATAACAATAATAACACCTGTAAAAATCACGAGAATTTCTTTGGAAGGGTTAAAATTTTTTGGGCTAACAAGATTAAAAAGACAATATGAAAATGGTACTGCAAATAAATAATTTCCCCATTCAGATATATTTAAATAATCTTTACTAAAATCTTTGTAATAATTCAAGAAAATGACAAAAGCTAACGATATTAATACAACCAGATAACAATAAAATTTGAAAGTGAATATTTCCTTCATAGTAAATAATGTTATACAATGTAAAAACTTATTGTAAAGTAAAAATTGCTCTTGATAGAATGGGAATTATTAAAGATTCAAGTCTTGCCAGTTTAGTAAGACTTGAATACCTTTATTAATTCAATTTCACAGTACCAATCAATTTATTGAAAGTCTTTTAGTGCTTGTTGAACAGCGGCTCCTTCTGGTGTAGTGGACCATGCCTTATAAATATTATGTGCGATTCCACATACATAACCTATCGAATACGATATCCAGGTGCCTCCATTTATTGATTTAGCTTCTTCAAAACCTATTTCATATAGGCCTTTAATTTCTGTTTTCATAATTAATTGTTTTTTATTAAATTAAATTAGGGGAGCTCCTCTCATTTGGTTGCAGCATCAAATCCTTCATTAAAATCCTTGCGGTTATTCCTATCTAAAAGTTCAGCGACTATGATACCTAATATAAACCAGGCAAGTGATCCAAATCCCCCTTCAACCTCCCTTAATTCTACTTCGTTCAACTCTTTCATGATGTAAAATTTTAAAATTTAATACATAATAGCCTGCTTTCTTTAGCGTGCTGCAGGTTTTGGCACGGGCAACGTTACAATATCAAAGTAACAGCCGTACACTCTCATTTGAAAGCAGTAAGGATAATATTTGAGCCCCACCAATAATTTCTTTTGACCCCTGATCCGAAAGAATTTTCATTGAATAACTAAGCGAAAGCTCTGAGTTATTCTTATAATAATAGGTCCTTCGGGCACGACTGTAAAGGATAGGTGCTCCCATCTCCTGCAATTCCACGATGTACCTGTAAAAATGACTCTCACTGATTCCCAGCTCCCCGGCAAATTCCTTTGGAGAACCCGTCCGTGCTGATTTAATCATGCGGTTGATCTTCTGAATACGCTGTAATTGTCCGGTAATGTTCATGGTAGATAATATTTAGGTTGGAAATAAATCTTGAGGACTCTTTAACAAAAAGTGCGGAAGTTGCTTTTGCCACATTTGATAATACCTTCCTTTGGTCTCCCAAAGTGCAGAATGACTGCCCTCCTCAAGAAGTTTCCCATTTTCGAGAACCGCAATTTTATCTGCATTTACTACTGTGCTCAAACGATGTGCTATAATAATTATTGTCTTGCCCTCCATTTTGAGCCTATTGATAGTCTCAAGCACAAAAAACTCAGATTCAGAATCAAGAGATGAAGTAGCCTCATCAAAAACGAGAACCTCCGGATTACGGTATAAAGCTCTGGCAATTGAAATACGCTGTCTTTGACCACCGGATAGTGTAGCCCCATTCTCTCCAATCCGTGCATTCAGGCCACCTGGCAACTTCTCAATGAAATCAAGCATCCCAAGAGATTTGGATATTTGGATGATTCGTTCAATTTCAGGATGAAAATCTCCAACCGCTATATTGGAAACCAGTGTACCGGAGAATAAATCCAACTTTTGAGGTACAACCCCTACAAGACTTCTTAGGCTATTTGAGTTGATATGGGCTATATTGTAACCTCCGATTGATATGGAGCCGTCATTAAGAGGATAAAGCTTTTGAATCAAGGCCACAAGGGTCGTCTTACCAGAACCACTTTCACCGATGACAGCTGTAATTTCTCCTTTTTTAATTTTAAAACTAAAATTAGTGAAAACGTCTGCACGCGTTCCATAACTAAAAGAAATATTACTGAAAATAATCCCTCCTGCGTTCTCACGCGAAAGATCCATTCCATTCTCTTCCGATTCAACTTCGAGATCCATGATTTCAAAGAGACGGTCACCTGCTATCAAGGCATTTTGAATTGACTTATTCATACCAATAAGGCTGGCCGCAGGGGAGGTAAAATATCCCAGTATAGCATAGAATGAAAGTAACTCACCAGGAGTAATTGTGTTATCGACAACTAAATAGCAACCTGACCAAAGAAGGATTATTGTGTAGATGCGACTAAGAAATTCGGTACTTATACCTGTAAATATTGCATTTAGACCTGATTTGTAGACTGTTCGAAGTAATTCGACAAAACGCAATTCGGTTTTAAGGTTTGAATATGATTCGAGACCAAATTCTTTGATTGTCCTGACTGAATTAAGAGATTCCACGAGCTGGCTTTCAAGCTCTGCAGCATTTTCCATGAGTCTCCGTTCACGTTTACGGTTTATTCTGTTAGTGATATAATAGATAATTCCATAAAGAGGAATAATTGTTAAGACCGTAACAGCCAATTTCCAGCTGTACAAAAACATTAATGCGAAAGAGAAAAATACAATAAACAGATTTACAAGCAGTGATATTGCTGTCTCATTGATGAATGCCCTGATCTTGACAGCATCGTTAATTCGCGAAATGATTTCACCAACCCTCATTGTGTCAAAAAACCTTTGTGGTAATGTAAGCAGATGTTTATAATAACCCAGAATAAGTCGTAAATCTATTTGCTGACCGGTTCTGAGAACAAAAACACTTTTTGCTGCCCCAATAAATAATTGCACCAATATTATAATTATCATAAAAATACTGAGAAGGTTAAGCAATTTAAGATTCCTGTCAACCAATACGTAATCCGTTATTTTTTGGATATAGATCGAGGTTGAAAGGCCCAGAACAGTATAAAGAATTGCTCCAATTAACGACTGGATCAATATGGACTGATGGGGATTCAAGAGAAAAATAAATCTCCGGATATTTGAGGTTTTCTCATTTCGTGCTACAAAATTATTTCCCGGTGCCATTAATATCAGAACTCCTGTCCAGATTTGGGAAAAGGATTCGATTGAACTCTCATGCATTAATCCGTCGCCAGGATCCATGTATTCTGCAATATGACCCTTAATCCTGTATAATACAACATAATGATGCAACACCTTATTTAAAATCACATGAGCAATTGCCGGAAGAGGGACCTCCTTTAATGAATCAGCATTTCCCTTAACACCCTTTGCTGAGAAGCCCATCTCCTCAGCAGCCTTGATTAATCCCCATGCATTTGTGCCTTTCTGATCTGTACCCGCGATCTGCCTTATCCTGGAGACCGGAAGACCTAAGTTGTAATGGGCTGCAATTGAAGCTAAACACGCAGCCCCACAATCTGTAATATCATGTTGTTTAATCTTTTTGTTCATTGGTAATTTTGGGATTAATCCAATCATCCGTTTTATCGTAAATTAGCTGAAAGAGACTTCTGTTCGTGATCATAAACCTCCCTGTTAAGGTCATTCCCTTTTTGACTATACCTTTGGTCCCATTCTTAAGTGAAAGGTAATTCCTGTCGAGATGGCACCTAACTTTAAAGAAAGGTTGATCGTTGATAATGAATATATTACCAGATATGCGTGTAACTTTTCCAGTTCCTATTCCCCATTGGTTATAATTGTATGAATGAAACTGAAAGCTTACATTCATGTCATTATGAATCAGTCCTATATTGGCCGGACTTACAAAGCATTCCACAATTAAATCATTATCAGGTGATATTCGTGCAATTTGCTGATTCGGAACCATAAAGTTGCCCTCCTTTATACCTGAACAATCCGTGAGGGTCCCTCCTATAGGTGCAGTAATAACATACTGTCTTTTATCCCGCAAAAGTTGTTCAACGCTGGATCTGAGACTAATTTTAGTCTTTTGCAGTTCAGTGAGCTTAGTTTGCCAGATAACTTTTTGCTGTTCAATGATATTCTTAAGATGGCTTATCTCATAATCCTTACTATGCATCTTTTGCTCATATTCCATTCGGGGGATTACATTCTTTTCGAAAAGTTTTGATGCAAGAAGAAACTCCTTTTGCGCCTGTGAATTTTTAATATTCTGTTCATCCAGTTTTCCCAAGAACCCGGCATATTCCTGCCTGAAAATAGAGGTTACTAATGTGGGATTCGTGCTTTCGAGCAATGAATTAAGATCCTTTATCTGCAGTGAGTCCTCAAAGAGTTCAAGGTTGTAAAAATTGATCTGTTCATCTGTCTTATCAGTGCTTAAAATGACAAGTGTATCTCCTTGTTTTACAATACTGTTTTCGTTAACGGATGACCTGACGACCTGACCATAAACTGCTGATTGGGTAAGGTTATCTTCATAAGAAGAGCGGACTATTCCATTGCTCTGCGAGGTGATGTCAACTTTAATAAGGGGCAGGGAGATCAAGAAGATGATTAGTGTGGCGATTAAAATAATATACACCATTTTACTGGTGGAAAGCTGTCGGGTAAAATAATTTTCCGCGCTGTTATGAATTATTTCTGATGGGAAAAGCTGTTTCATTTTTAAAATTATAACAGAATCAAATCAGAAAAAACAGGTATATCAGATTTTTTGATCTACCCGATTTAGATGTGCACGGCATTAAAAAGGAAAAACAGCTTTAATAAAGATCGCTTTTTTCAGAGTCAGTGTTTAATAAAATACAGTCCTGGCAACTGCTTTATTATGTTTCTTTTTTCAGAGTGAGTTTACTGATTAAGCCAAGGTAATTTACGAAAATTTAAGCTTAAATTGGGGGATTGTGGGAATTATATTTTAAAAAAATCAGATATTTTTTAACTGATTGATATATAGGTGTTTATATTTTCTTGATTCTCCTGAGTTCCCAAAAACATCTCGCTGTTGCTGCAATATCTGTTATTGCATTGTGAGCTTCTGTGAAACCAGTCCTGAAAAGTTTATAATGAAGCTCCGTAAGTGTTGGCCATTTATATCCATAAGGACCTGGGATTGAACAAAAATCTGTCGTTTGCACCATTGTACATATTTTATTCTTAAATGCAATTCCATCCGACAAATTATTGCGAAAAAGCTCAGCACCAATGATCTTCTCATCAAAACTTAAGTTATGGGCCACCAGGTAATCCGTTCTTTCAACAAGCGATTGGAATTCAATTAAGACTTGCACCAGATCCTCACCTTCACGATTTGCACGTTCAGTAGTGATCCCATGAACTTTTGCAGCATCAGCAGGAATTACAAAATTTTGCGGCTTTACGATATGATCACCACTAACCATTTTATTTCCGGCATCATCATAAAGCAGATAAGCCAATTGAACCAGCCTTGGCCAGTTTCTTGAGTCAGTGATCGGGGCCCTCCAGTTTTTGGGTAAACCTGTCGTTTCAGTATCAAAGAATAAATACATTTCGTGATATTTAGGTAATCCTGGTTAGCTCTGTATTAATCGTTCAGGTATAAATCCACTTTGAGAATATTACAAATATCTTAAATCCTGATGACTTTTTATCCCTGTTTTTTCTTTAATTATAAAAGATTTGACAGGTGCAATGCTATAATGAACAGATGCATGCATTTTATTAATAAGTGTAATCGCGGGGATGAACTGGTCAGCACCAAAAGATTCAATCTCAGTCTAATAAATTCATTCAGAGTACGAACAATTTTATTTCTTCACTGACAAATGCGCAGTATCAAATTTAAAATAAAAACTTTCACATTTTAGCATTTAAATCCTTCTTACCTTAGCGGTTTGATTGATCAACAGAAATTCAAACCATGCACATTTTTTATACTCCTGATTTGCAAGAAGAAACTTATCGGCTAAACGAGGAAGAATCCAAACATTGTGTCAGGGTATTACGGCTTACTGAAGGTGATCAGCTTTTCCTTGTTGATGGAAAAGGTTCATATTGTGAGGCTATAATCATGACCGCTCATCCCAAGGCGTGTGAGCTTAATATTACTGAAAAGAAAATCAACTTTGGGAAAAGGGACTTCAGACTAACTATGGCTGTGGCTCCAACCAAAAACAATGATCGTTACGAATGGTTTCTGGAGAAAGCAACTGAGATCGGGATTGACGTGGTAATACCTGTGATTAGCAGATTTTCTGAACGCAAGGAGATAAAACCGGAAAGGCTTGAGAAAGTAATGATTTCAGCTATTAAACAATCAATAAAGGCATACCTTCCTGTGTTAAGTCCATTGCAATCGTTTAAATCCATAGTGAAAACACCTTTTACAGGTCAGAAGTTTATAGCCCATTGTCATGAGGGGGAAAAAGTGTTGTTGCGTGATGCAGTTAAAAAGGGAAGTGATGTCTTGATACTGATAGGCCCTGAAGGAGATTTTTCGGAAGAAGAGGTTGAATCTGCTGTTAAGGAGGGTTTTATTTCAATATCACTTGGTGAGTCGAGGCTTCGGACTGAGACTGCTGCAATCGTGGCATGTCATACAGTTAACCTTACTAACCAATAAAAAGATCCCGCTTCCACGGGATCTTTTGTATTGATTAAAAATTATGCAATCGCGGTTAAGCTAAGGTAAAATTTAATTCATCGTATTCAAAAAATCAATATTAATTGCTTATTATTTCGTTCTCTCCAGTTGAAGGGTCCTGGTAGTTGCATCACAGACGGCTGAAGGTCCCCAATACTGAATCGGTCCCGGATAAACAAAAGATGTTGTAATAGCCCATTCGGCACGTTTTTCTGCAAAGGCCTTGAATGGGGCTCCATCCAAAAGAACAAGGGCCTTTTGAATTACAGGTTTCATCTCGCCATGACGACGTTCCATGTTCATCATCATTGTAATTGGCACTCCTCCCGGTACCCAATCTGCTGCTGGAGCCGTAGTATTGCGAATTGAGGATAGGTATCCTGTTTTTCCGTTAGCGATAAGTAATGAGGCTACAAATCCCAGAGAATAACAATAATCAGAATCGAAATTTGATGGAGCAGCACATCGTCCTTCATACCCAAAGAAGTGATTCTGGGCTGAGAAATTAACTTTTAATCCACCTCTTCTTAGTTCTGCAAGCTTTTTCTCAACCATCTCGATAAGGAGACGTTCGGTCTCGATACGTGAAACCTGAACATTTCCGTGAGGATCGCGGTCGAGGGTTAATTGACGTCCGATACCGTTTGGTAAAGAAGCAAACACCCGGGAAGATTCTTTAGATAGCGTATCAATTACAAAATCGCGGCGTTCGGTGTTGGTTGTGAGATTTTGGAATTTTTCTGCAGTGGCATGCCCTTCAGCAAGAAGGTCATTCAGTTCACTGATCAACACTTTCATTTCAGGGATAAACTCGACGAGTCCTTCAGGGATCAATGCCACACCGAATGTCTCGCCGTTTTGTGCCCGTTTAACAACAACATCAGTGATATCATTAACGATTTGCTCAAGTGTAAGCTTCTTCTCGGCAACTTCTTCAGAGATCAGACAAACATTGGGGTGTGATTGCAAGGCACACTCAAGGCCAATATGGGAAGCAGAACGGCCCATAAGTTTAATGAAGTGCCAGTATTTTTTAGCTGAATTGGCATCACGCATAATATTGCCAATAAGTTCAGAGTAGGTTTTACAAGCCGTATCAAAACCGAAGGATGCCTCGATCATCTCATTTTTAAGATCGCCATCAATTGTTTTAGGACAACCAATAACTTGAATTCCAGTCTTTTTCTGAAGATAATACTCTGCCAGTACGCAGGCATTTGTATTTGAATCGTCACCACCGATAACCACGATAGCCTTTATTCCAAGCTGGTTACAAATCTCAATACCCTTATCGAACTGTGCTGTTTCTTCGAGTTTTGTGCGACCTGAACCGATAATATCAAAACCTCCGGTATTCCTGTATTCGTCTACTATTTCGCTTGTTAACCCGAGATATTTGTGACTGACAAGCCCTGCCGGTCCTCCAAGAAACCCAAATAATTTGTTTGCCGGATTAAGTTTTTTCAAACCATCAAACAAGCCTGAAATGACATTATGTCCACCGGGAGCCTGACCACCGGAAAGAATAACGCCAACATTCAATACCGGATAAGATATCGCATCAGTAGTTTCTTCAAAAGTTATAATTGGCATTCCATAAGTTCCCGGAAAAAATCTTTTAATATCTTCCTGGTCTGCCACAGAATCAGTTTTACCACCTTCAACTACCTTAACTGTACCTGACAGTGCCTTGGGCATCTTTGGAGCATACTTTGAACGTTCAATCTGAAATACACTTTTAATCATTGTTATGATATTATGGATGAAGACTATAAAAATTGCTGTTTTATAAAGCGACGTAAAGGTAATCAATAATAGTGTTGCAGACAGAGGTGCCGTAACAGAACGAATAAAATTAAGGAAAAATTAATAATTGTATTATTTTTGGAGTCGGTTCGTTCAACCTCAATAGAAAGGTTGATTCCCTGAAGTAAGTTAAATAATTACAGATAAACCCTTTAAACAAACTTTATGAATCACAGACTGACAATTCAAGTATCTCCTTTTCTCCAAAAACATTCATCGTTGATCCGAATCTGGCACTGGCTTACATTTCTTACAATTACGATATTGATTTCAACAGTTTTGGTGGCATCAACTGCACTTGAGCCACGCAAGAATATTAAACTAGTCCAGGAAAGGCTTGCCGGAAAAGGTGTCACGGTTTCCGATGATCAGGCCTTTTCTGTAGCGCATTCCTTTGATGACAAGATGTGGGATTTTCATAAATTAGTGGGTTTTGCACTTGCTTTTTTGTTGTTTTCCAGAATAATTATTGAAGTTGTTCAACCCGGAGATGAGAAATTAAGGCAAAAGATAAAGAAAGGGCTATTGATTGATTCACAAGGTGCTGATAATCTTAAATTAAAGAAACATTATCTGTTGGTTAAACGAGGATATTATGTTTTTTATACCTTACTCCTTGTAATTGTTTTAACCGGGCTAGGTATTGCTTTCGGTCATGATGTTCAGTTCTTAAATCAAAACCACCGTTTGATAAAACAGATACACAGTTTTTGTCAATATCTTATGTATGCATTTGTGATACTACATTTGTGTGGGGTAATTATATCGGATCTTACTCATTCAAAAGGTATTGTATCAGGAATGATCAACGGTAATCAAAGAATTGACGAAAACATCTGATAAGTGGTTTAAAGTTAATGTACAGTGTGGATTATTAGAATAATAAATGATTTAATATTGATCTTTATCTGATATATTTAGATATCTTTCAATACATTAAAAATCCAGTATGAAGAAATTTAAATTATTATCAATCAGTGTCTTATTTTTTGCTTTATTTACAAACATTGCTGTTCAGGGGCAAAAATCACATTACAGAGTTGCGGGAATTATTCCACTGACCGGTGATAATGGCTGGGATTATTTGTCTGTTGATTCGGAGACTCACCTGTTGTATGTTTCTCACGGAACACAGGTTAATGTTGTTGACCTGATTAAGAAGGAACAAATTGCGATTATACCTCAGACTGAGGGTGTTCATGGTATTGCAGTAGCCAACGATCTGAACCGGCTATACATTTCATGTGGCAAAGATTCATCTGTTATGGTTATTGACAGAGGTAACTTTAAAATGATCGAAAAGATTGGTGTCACCGGGAAAAATCCGGATGCAATTCTCTACGATCAGTTTTCGAAAAAAGTATACACATTTAATGGCAGAACCAATAATGCAACAGTTTTGGATGCGGTTACTTTGAAGACTGTCGCTACAATTCCGCTATCAGGAAAACCTGAATTTGCACAAACGGATCGTCAAGGGAAGATATATGTTAATATTGAGGATAAAAGCTCTCTGACAATCATCAATGCAAAAACTTTGAAAGTTGAAAAGACCTGGTTAATTACACCGGGAGAGGAACCATCAGGCCTTGCGTTTGACCAGGTTAATAATCGACTGTTCTCAGTATGCAGCAATAAATTGATGGTTGTATCTGATGCAAATTCTGGCAAAGTCATTACTTCTTTGCCCATTGGCAGTGGATGTGACGGTGTCGCCTTTGACCCTGAAACCAAACGTATTTTTGCTTCCAACGGTGAGGGAACAATGACAATAATCGGGCAGGTTAATTCAGACAAATACGAGGTTCTGGAGAATTTTCCGACATTACCAGGTGCAAGGACAATAACAGTAGATCCCAAATCTCACCATATCTATCTGTCAACCGGCGAATATATGCCAGGTACAGAGAGAAGAAGAGCCATAAAACCGAATACATTTAAAATAATTGATATAGAACCTGTTAATTAACTTGCTTCTAAACAGGTATATCCGTATAAATTGGAAGTTTAAAACTGAATGTTGATCCTTTACCTAAGGCTGATTTAATCTCAATTGTTCCATCAAGTTTCTTTACAAATCCCTGACAGATAGAGAGGCCCAAACCACTTCCTTCGAATATTCTTGTGATTGAATCATCGCCTTGTATAAAATTTTCAAATATCTTCTTTTGAAGTTCCTCATCGATTCCTATTCCAGTATCGGTAACAAAAAAAGTTACAACCGAGGGTTCAACAGTATAACCTAAATCTATTGAACCGGTTTTGGTAAATTTGATTGCGTTTGCCAAAAGATGAGAAAGTATAGACCGCAAAAAGTTCTGGTCCGTGATCAGTTCAAATTCTGTCAGATCAGAAGGTAAATGCAGATTAAAGGAGAGGTGTTTATTTTTACAGGCATTCGTGTATTTATTTTCAATCTCATAAATCAACTTTTTCACGTTAATTCTCTGGTAACTAGTCTCCAGATTGTCCGAATTGATCATTGAGATATCCACATAATCCGTTATTGTATTGATAAGGCGATCGGCTGAAACCTCCATCAAACTAATAAATTCGAATTTCTCAGTTTCAGTCAGATCCGGGGATGACAGTAAAGATGCAAACCCAAGTATACCATTCATTGGGGTCCTTATTTCGTGCGAAATTGTCTGAAGGAACGAACTCTTTAGCCGGTCACTTGCCTCAGCCTTATTTTTAGCAGCCAGAAGGTCTTCAGCTAATTTTTGAAGTTCCTGAGTTCTTTCCCTGACTCTTTCTTCCAGTTGTTGATTTTGGTCCGCAAGCTGAATATGCAGCGACCGGGCATAAAGCAGATTTCGGATCCGTAATCCAACTTCAGTGAGATCAAACGGTTTTGAAAGAAAATCGCTTGCTCCTTCAGAGAGTGCTTTTTGTTTAGCTTCGACTGAGATATTTGCTGAAAGAACCAAAATGGGAAGAAATGTATTCGGATCGATCATAGGTTTTAGTTTATCCATTATCTCGTAGCCAGTAAAATAAGGCATTGCCAGATCCAGAAGTATCAGATCCGGTTTGAAACTTTCAAATAACCTGAAAACGTCTCTGGAATCTGTAATGCTCTTGACTTCACTATATCCCTGCATTTCGAGAAAGCCTTCCAATAAATCTACATTAGGTTGTTGATCATCAACAATCAAAATACGGGCATTAAGAAAAACTGATTCATCCTTCATTGTTTCAATCAAAATTGTTTGCTATTAGATTTGCGAAAATTTCAGCAATAATACATTATTATAGGATATTTACTTTAAAGTGACTGGAATTTCAAGCAATTATTTATTCCATTGGCTCATAACTTTTATAAGCATTGCTACTTTTTCTTCAAGTATTCTGTTCTTTTTTTCGAGTTGCTGGTACAAATATCTTGTTTCGAGGAGATTTCGTATTCTCAGGAATACTTCAACGAAATCGAAAGGTTTTGCCAGGAAGTCCCGTGCCCCGCTTGCAAGTGCCCGTTGTTTGGCATGAGGTGAGATATCAGCTGTCAGCACCAAAACCGGCCAGTAAGTATCTTCATGTATCAACGGCTTAAGTAATTCAAGTACTTCATAACCTGAAAGTTGTGGCATCATCAAATCCAAAAGGATCAAATCAGGTTCAAAGGACTTAAACAAGCTTAGGGTCTGTCTGGGATCGGTTGTTGCCTGGATTGTATTAAATCCCTGCATTTCAAGATAACTTTGAAGAAGATCTATGTTTAATTGATGATCGTCGACAATCAGGATTTTTGCATTCTTAAGGTTCTTGTCAAGCATATTAATATTTTTTAAACACCCTGTATCACGGGCAGATTTTTACTTATTTTAGTTCTCTCGATAAAGGTTTGCGATTAAATCTCAATATTTGTTAAATTGATAGTTTTAATACCTCTTATTCGACTTCTTTTTCAATTTTATGAGGACCCAAAACCCATTTGTCAACCTCTTCCAAAAAAGAGTTTACATCGAGAGGTTTGCTTAAATAATTACGTGCACCGCTTTTCAATAACTTTTCCCGCTGGGCTGGCATTGCATCTGC
>CAINLJ010000063.1 GCA_903850335.1 uncultured Bacteroidia bacterium
CACCTTTAAGCATTTATTAACAGGTTTTATCCAATAGAATAAGAAATTGTCATATAAATAGTACCTATCAAATCGTTTAAAGAAAATTAATGTCCACAACTTTTTTATCTGATCCGATAATTGTGTATTTAAGGTATAAATCAATCTTTATTTTATGCATAAAATTTGTCTTGCCATTATATTGGCAGTTATTTTCATGGATTGCAGGGAAGTAACCAAAGTGAAGAACGAAAAGAAACTTCAAATTCCTGTTGTCATCATTAAAAAATCCAACACTCTTTTTGCGAGTAAAAAAGTTGCTGAAATTCAAGCTGTTAAGAATGTTGAGATAAGATCACGAATACGTGGGTTTCTTGAAAGTATTTTGGTGGATGAGGGGAAAGAAGTAAAGAAGGGGCAACCTTTGTTTAAACTTAGCTCTCCTGAATACACTGCTGATTTTACAAAAGCAGAAGCCGCACTCGTCAGGGCAAAGGCAGAAGAAGTCGCGTCGAATCTTGAAGTTGAGAGGGTGAAGATTTTGACTTCGAAAAATGTAGTTGCCGAATCTGAGCTGGTTCTTGCTGAATCAAAGGCATTAGTTGCAAAAGCCACTGTTTCAGAGGCAAACGCTTCCCTGAAAAATGCCGGTGCATTCTTATCCTATACAACACTTGCTGCTCCTTTCGATGGAGTTATAAACAGAATTCCCTTAAAAATCGGCAGTCTGATTAACGAGGGTGATTTGCTCACAAGCATCTCTGATATTTCGAGTATTTATGCCTATTTCCACATGCCTGAGGCAGAATATCTTAAGTATCTGGTAGCTAGAAAAAATGGAGATTCATTACTTTATAACCGGAAAGTCAATCTTGAACTTGCGGATGGTTCTCTGTATAAATATGATGGAATCGTTGAGACCGTCGCGAGCGAAATAGACGGTAAAACCGGGGCAATAGCCTTTAGGGCAAAATTTCTAAATCCGGAAAAACTTCTCAAACATGGTGCGTCAGGAACTGTAAGCCTTCAAACAAATATTGAAAATGCAATTATGATTCCTCAACGGTCGGTCATGGAAATACAGGATAAGAACTATGTTTTTATCGTTGATTCACTCAATACGATAAAAATGAGAAATGTAGGTCTTGGAACCCGGATTGGCCTGAATTATCTTGTGATATCAGGATTATCTGTTAACGAAAAAATTGTTCTTGAAGGAGTTCAGGTCCTTCGGGAAGGAAATTCGATTATACCTATTGAAAAGCCATTTTAGTTTATAATTTATGATCGTAAAATTCATTAGCAGACCCGTACTCTCGATCGTTATCTCGATCTTTTTTACACTACTGGGAGCATTGGCACTTTATCAGTTGCCTGTTACCCAGTTTCCCGATATTGCTCCTCCTTCAGTTGTTGTTACTGCTGATTATATTGGAGCCAATGCAGAAGTATGTGCAAAAGCGGTTGCAACACCACTTGAAAGGGCTATAAATGGTGTGCCAGGCATGACTTACATGTCTTCAGTTTCAAGTAACAATGGGACTACCGTCATTCAGGTATTTTTCAAAGTAGGTATTGATCCTGATGTTGCAGCTGTGAACGTTCAAAATCGGGTGGCAACCGTATTGGATGAGCTGCCGGAGGAGGTAATCAAGGCAGGAGTTATCACGGAAAAGGAAGTTAACTCCATGTTGTTGTATTTGAATATTTTCAGTAATGATACAACTCAGAATGAGGAGTTTATCTATAATTTTGCCGACATTAATATTCTCCATGAGTTGAAACGTATTGATGGGGTAGGTTTTGCCGATATCATGGGCGCGAGGGAATATGCAATGCGTATCTGGCTGAAACCTGAACGAATGCTTGCCTATAAGATCTCATCCGATGAAGTAGTTGCGGCCCTTCGCAGTCAGAATGTAGAAGCTGCTCCAGGACGTACTGGTGAGAGTTCAGGAAAATATCCCCAATCCATACAATATATCCTCAGATATACCGGAAAAGTTAATCAGAAGACCGATTACGAAGAAATTGTATTGCGTGCGGAAGAAGATGGGAAAATTCTAAAGTTAAGAGACATAGCAACAGTAGAATTTGGCACGGTCAGCTATGACATGCTTTCTAAAACTGAGGGTCGGCCTTCCGCATCAATTATGCTCAAACAACGTCCGGGGTCAAATGCCAGAGATGTTATAAAAAACATCAAAATAAGGATGGATGAACTTAAAGAAACTACTTTCCCTCCTAACATTGAATACAATTATGCATACGACGTATCCCGTTTTATTAATGCGTCGATGAGTGCCGTTCTGCTTACACTCCTTGAAGCATTTATTCTGGTGTTCATTGTTGTTTTTGTTTTCCTTCAGGATTTAAGGTCCACAATAATTCCCGTTCTTGCTGTACCTGTTGCATTGGTAGGTGCACTGGCGTTTATGTACCTTTTTGGATTTTCAATCAACCTCCTTACCTTATTTGCACTAGTTCTGGCAATAGGCATTGTAGTTGATAACGCTATTGTTGTGGTTGAAGCGGTGCATGTAAAAATGAAGCGGGAGGGGTTGAATGCCCATAATGCTACCGTTGCTACAATGAGGGAAATTAGTCCTGCGATTATCGCTATAACTTTGGTTATGACCGCAGTGTTCGTTCCTGTAGCCTTCCTTTCGGGTCCGGTAGGGGTTTTTTACCGGCAGTTTTCTATAACACTTGCGATATCAATTGTAATTTCCGGAATCGTTGCTTTAACGATGACACCTGCACTCTGTGCTTTATTACTTAAAAATTCCCATTCGAGGGTAAAGAAGAAGGATTGGTTATCAAGATTCTTTCGGATGTTTAATTTTCAGTATACTGTTTCTGAACGGAATTATAGAAGGCTGATTGGCCATATTGCCGGGAGAAAGGTCGTAACCTGGGGTATCCTTATCTTTTTCTTCCTGAGTACCTGGGGTCTGAGTGCTATCCTTCCCTCTGGTTTTATACCTACAGAAGACCAGGGAATTATTTATGTTAATGTTGTAACTCCTCCAGGCTCGACTCTTGACCGGACAGATAAAGTGCTCGACAGTATCCAGCAAGCTGCAAAAAAATTGGCTGAAGTGGAGAATGTATCCGTTTTGACAGGATATTCGATTATTAGCGAGGCTCCGGGAGCTTCTTACGGAATGGCAATAATAAATCTGAAGGCATGGAGTAAACGTGGTTCTTCAGTAGATGAGATTATTGAGAAACTAAAGGAAAAAACAGTCCATATTACAGATGCTTCAATTGACTATTTCCCACCTCCAACTGTTCCCGGATTTGGTAATTCCAGTGGCTTTGAGTTACGCCTAATAGATAAAACAGGATTGGGAAACCTTCAGAATACTGCGGCTACGGTGAATCAGTTTATCGATTCATTAAAAAAATCGCCGGTCATAGGTAGTGCATTCACCAATTTTAATGCTTCTTTCCCTCAATATATGATCCATGTTGATAAAGAGATGGCTGCCAAAAAAGGTGTTACCGTTGAGAATGCTATGAACAATCTGCAGACGCTTGTTGGAAGTTTATACTCTACAAATTTTATCAGGTTTGGGCAGATGTACAGGGTGATGGTTCAGGCTGCCCCTGAATACAGAGCTAATCCTGAGGATATTCTAAAACTTTATGTAAAAAATGATAAAGGTGAAATGGTGCCTTACTCTAGTTTTATAACACTTGAAAGGGTATATGGACCTGAGCAGCTTACGCGATATAACATGTATACTTCAGCACTTATTTCAGGAGATGCTTCTACCGGTTTTAGCAGTGGTGATGCTATAAAGGAGATTGAAAAAACAGCAAAGTCAGTTCTCCCGAAGGGTTTTGACATTAGTTGGTCCGGAATGACACGCGAACAGATTTTAGCAGGGAATCAGGCAGTTTTTGTATTTGTGATCTGTCTGATTTTTGTCTATTTGTTGCTAGCCGCTCAATATGAAAGTTTTTTATTGCCATTCGTAGTTATATTATCACTTCCAACCGGAATTTTTGGATCATTCCTGTTTTTACAACTCGCCGGGCTTGAGAATAATATTTATGCACAGGTTGCGATGATCATGCTTATTGGGCTGTTAGGGAAGAATGCGATTTTAATTGTAGAATATGCAATCCAAAGGCAGAAAGAAGGAATGCCTGTTATCAGGGCAGTTCAGATTGGTGCAGCAGCAAGGTTACGACCAATATTGATGACCTCATTTTCATTTATTGCCGGACTCATTCCGTTATGTTTTGCCACAGGAGCCGGAGCAGTTGGCAATAAATCGATCGGCATAGCATCGGCGGGGGGCATGTTAACCGGCACCCTCTTCGGATTGATAATAGTTCCCGGATTATACCTCATTTTCGTCCATGCAGGGAGGAAAAAAAGAAATAAACATCATTAAAATAATCGTATGAACAAAATATATTTTTTCGGATTGATCATAATCTGTTTCATGTTGTCTGTTTTTTCGTGCACTATTCCAAGAGCGACAACGATTAAAACATCTCCTTTACCCGAAACATTCATCAGCCATGAATCAGATACTGTTTCTGTAGCACAAATAAACCGGAGAACTTTTTTTCAGGATCATTTTCTGAATCAACTTATTGATACTGCCCTGGTACGAAATTATGATGCACAGATGGCAATGGAGCAGATTGAGATCGCAAAAGCTTATTATAAAATGAGTCGTGGCACCTTATATCCCGTAATGGATTTCGGAATTATATCGACAATCACAAAAGCCAGTCAGAGCAATAAATTTTTGAATAATAATGCTGTAAGTCTAAGCTCGTCATGGGAGATGGATCTTTGGGGTAAGCTTAGAAGTTCAAAGAAGGCAGCAAGGTCCCGGCTTTTGGCATCAGAAAGTGGCATACAGTTCATTCAGACTGCTCTTGTAGCTGAAGTGTCCAGTGCCTATTACGAACTTCTGGCATTGGATGCAGAACTTGAGATTATGGGAAAGAATATTAAGTTGCAGACCACTGCACTTGATATTGTACGCATCCAGAAACAGGCGGGAAAGGCTACTGATCTTGCCGTTCAACAATTTGAAGCTCAGTTGTATAGTACAAAAGCTCAACGGAATACTATTCAACAAATGATCATTAGCGCCGAAAATTATTTTAATATGCTTTTAAATCGTTTTCCACAACCAATTTCACGGAGCAAGAGTTTTAATATTCAACCATTACCAGGTTTGTTAAATGTGGGAGTCCCTTTTCAACTTTTGAAATACAGGCCGGATATCGTAGAGTCCGGTCTTTTACTCGAAGCCGCAGGTTTTGATTTAAAAGCAGCAGAAAAGGCGTTTTACCCAACACTTAAGATCCAGCCAACAATCAGTCTTGATTTGTCATCATTTAACAGTAATTCCTTTGTGCTCGAATCTTTAAGTAGTTTATTAGTCCCGGTTTTTCAACAAAACATGTTGAAAGGAAATTTTGCAATTAAAAAATCATTGTTATGTCAAGCCTTTTATAACTATGAAAAGGTTATCAGACAAGGTGTTACTGAAGTTCAGACAAATATGGACAAGCTTGTTGCAATTGACCAGGAAATTTTGAACCGGACAAATGAAGTTGCGATTTTAAGCAACGCAATAAATACAGCAAATGACCTTTACGCTTATGGCTATGCCAATTATCTTGAAGTTATCAATGCACAAAAATCAGCACGGGATGCTGAATTGGCTTTAACGAATATACTGAAAGAAAAATGCCTTATAATCATCGGCCTTTACCGTGCAATGGGTGGCGGGCGAAATTGATATATTCATTATTTTATCATGCTTTATTCACTGATTTTCAGTTGTTTTGTTATATTCCATTCAGATTATTATTTAGTTCAATTATGTGATTCTATTTGTTCTGGGCTATGTTTACATCTCAAATTATATGTTTCGTTAAAATTGACAATTTGAATGCTCAAAATCATTAACCACTATATATTAATGGCGATAACCGGGGACAGGCGCTTGCAACAGTTACACCTGTGAGGAATATGAGCTGGGACTTTGGGGGGAGTCTTTCTCTTGTATTTGCAGGAAAAATTCAGTCTTCATCTACTTTAACCGGATATGCAATTACAGGTGGAATTACAATTTATGGAACTTGTGGAGGAAATGCGGTTTATAACGTTAAACTCAAAAAAAACGATACAGCGATCGGTGCTGCAGTAATAAATATTAAAGCTGACGGATTTTATTATAACGCTCCCTTCGAGATTACTGCAACTCAGACAATAACATCTGCAGATGAAATTAAGCTTGACATTTCATCCTCTGCAACATCCGGAAACAGAGGGCTTAAAACTGGCGTCCCGGGGATGTCTGCTTATTATAGTCTTGTTTTTCCGGTCGCCTCCAATACAGCACCTACTTCAAATGCAGGACCGGATCAAACTGTAAACGAAGGAGCCCTTGTAACCTTGGATGGTTCTGCCTCATCCGATCCGGAGAGTAATACGTTAACCTATTTGTGGACTGTGTTATGAGCTCTGCAGGTGTTACATTAACCGGGAATAATTATCATTACAATTTTACGGACGCAATGGCGAAGGCACATGGCGGCTCAGCTGGATTTAAACTGATATCTCCAGGCGTTTATGGAATGGTTGGAGGTGATCCTGATGCAGATCATTCTATTTCTGTACTTGACTTCTCTGAATGGGCTACTAACTTTGGAGTTGATAATGTAGATCCCTTGAAAGGGCTAAAAATCAACCCACAAGGGAACGAATCACCTTTGAGGTTCAAAAGCCAGGTTCCTGACTAATAATTATCAATATCTCTTTTAATCTTAAAGGCTAACTGTTAAATTGTATCTTGCGGATTGCGACAACAAGACGATCGATCTCCACCTTTGTGTTATAAAATGAAAAGGATGGTCTGACTGTCTCTTCAACACCCATTCTGCGCAAGGAAGGCTGGGCACAGTGATGTCCTGCACGAAGTGCAATACCTTCCAGATCCAGCAGACGTCCAACTTCGGATGTTGGAACATCATTAAGAACGAAAGAAACGACGCTTACTCTTTCAGCAGGATTTCCGATCAGCTTTAAACCTTTGATAGCCCCTAGTTCTGTTCGTGCGTATTCGGTAAGTTCATGCTCGTATTTCGAAATATTTGGAATACCTAAGCGGCTTACATAATCCAAAGCAGCACCGAGACCGACAGCATCGGCCACATTTGGTGTTCCTGCCTCGAACCTTGCAGGCGGACCATTGAAAACGGTCTCTTCGAATGTAACATCCTGGATCATATTGCCGCCACTTTGCCATGGCGGTAAAATCTCCAGCAGGTCTTTCTTTCCGTAAACAACGCCTATTCCTGTTGGGGCATAAATCTTGTGTCCTGAAAAAATGAAAAAATCAGCGCCCAGTTCCTGTACATTAATCGGAGTATGTGCAACAGATTGTGCTCCATCGATCAAGACCCTTGCTCCCCAGCGTTTTGCAGAGTCAATTATTGCCTTTACAGGCAAAACAGTTCCAAAAGTATTGTTGACATGACTTATAGAAACAATTTTAGTTCGGGGACCCAGCAATTTTTCAAAATCCTCAAGGATAATATCCCCATTATCATTGATTGGGATTACAAGCAGTCTGGCACCCTTCTCCTTTGCCAGTTGTTGCCAGGGAACGATATTTGCATGGTGATCAAGTGTCGAAATAATGATTTCATCGCCCTGCTGGATAAATTTCCGGCCAAAAGTCTGGGTTACCAGATTGATCCCTTCCGTCGTTCCGCGAACAAATATGATCTCCTCTGATGAGGAGGCTCCAATGAAATTCTTCACTTTTTCTCTTGCCTTCTCGTATGCATCCGTCGAGCGGGCTGCTAAGGTATGAGCTGCCCGGTGGATGTTTGAGTTATCGTGCTCATAGAAACTTGAAACTGCGTCAATAACTGACTGAGGTTTTTGAGTGGTAGCGGCGTTATCAAACCAGATCAGGTCCTTCCCGTTAATTTTTTGTTTGAGAATAGGAAAATCATCACGAATAGCAGGTACATCAAATGTTTCACGACCTTTGTAAGTGAACTTCTGATCACGTGCAAATGAGTAATCAGAAAACGTAGAAGCCTCAAACCCCTTTTCGGCATTTGTCTGCAGATTATTTTGAGGTTCAGAATTTAATAACCTTTTTAATTGGTCTCCTACTGGTAATCCTCCGGGAAAGATCCCGGGATTAAATGAATGAGCTTCACTTATCGGATCAGGCAGTCCGGGGAACCCATCTTTTGTTCCTGAAAGTGCTGCAAAAGATTCGAACACACCCTGAAGATTCAGCGTATCGCCTGTCTCATTCAGATCAGCTCCCGTACTCTCTCCTTCTGGGTAAAGCCGGTTGGCAATCTGCTTCAGTTGACTGATATCAGGCAATTCGTTAACTCCTTGCGAATTGTCAAAAAAATTAGTTGGTAAAACCATTTTAAATCAGTTTTGGAACTTATTTTTCGATACTATTTCTATGTTGATAATCATGGTAATATCCCACTTCAACGTTTTCGAGAACGGCTATTGCGTCATCAGTAAGTGAGGCTAATGAGAAATATTTGGTCAGCAGATAAGAGGCTACGCCAAATTTGTCAAGTCCCATCAAACGGGCTGAGAGGCTTGGAGCTATTTCGCCTGGGATTCCGGATTGCTGCAAACCAACGACACCTTGCTCATTTTCTCCAATCCGTACAAGGATGATGCTTGTGGTTCCTACACCTCTGTTTGTAAGGTACTGACCCTTAATCTCAAGTTTATCACTCGGTATAATTGGAACACCTCTCCAGGAAATGACAGGTACGCCAAAAAGATTAGTCGTTACTGGTGGTACTCCTCTCCAGGTACATTCGCGCTCAAAGGCAGCAATTGCACGGGGATGAGCGATAAAAAAAGCAGGATTTTTCCAGACAAGTGAAATCAGTTCATCCAGATCGTCAGGTGTTGGTGTTCCATACCGTGTACTGATCCGATACCCAGGTTCAACACTGTTCAGGAGGCCAAAAGTCGTGTTATTGATAAGTTCCCATTCCTGGCGCTCCTTTATGCTCTCGATGCTTAAACGCATCTGCTGTTCAAGCTGATTAAAAGGGTTGTTATACAAATCCGAAACCCGGGTATGAACCCTCACAATTGTTTGCAGAGTATTGAGTGAGTATTCACGTGGATTCTCCTCATAATCAATGTAGGTCTCAGGAATTATATTATCTTCTTCATGCCCTGAAACCAGGTCAATATGTTTTTCACCATGGGTATTGACTGTTGCTTTCAGACGTAAATGCTCATCAACGGCCTTTTGAAACTGTTCACGGAAATCGGGTACTTCCTTGATGATTGTTTCCAGTTCAGTACTGCTAAGTGTAAAAAATACTCCTGGAGTAATTGCGCGAACTGAAACCGAAGAAGTTTTATCCGAAATCAGGTCTGCTTCTCCGAAATATTCCCCCTGTGATAATATGCCAACCCGAAGTTCCTCTCCATGAGGACCTTTGCTCAAAACTTCTACCTGACCTGAAGCGACGATAAAGAATTTCTGACGGTCTTCACCCTCCGTTATCAGGCTGTTACCCAAATCAACCTCTTCGATTACAAATTTTTTGGCCAAACGATTTACGATCTCGACTTCAATATTTGAGAAAAGGGGTATGCGGCGTAATGAATCCGAACGAAACGACGGAATTCCTTCCAAGTATTCAACCTCAATACGTTCGGCTTTTTTAAGTTCCACTTTTGTGCGGTTTACGCGGTAAGTCCCCGAATTAACCTGTACCCAAGGGAGTAATTTTAGTAGCAAACGAGGGGTAATTGACCCCATCTGTGGGGCGGTTTTGGTAGTCGTTGCCAACTGCCTTGCGGTAGCGGTGGTTACACTGCGTTGTAAATCATTTTTTGCCATAACTTTGATTTTAATACTTTGATTATTTTACTTTGAAATTTGAATTGTATTTGGATCAGATTGTATTCTCAGACTCGCTGCCGGGATTATATTCATCATTTCTTTTTTCGAACTGATAAAGTGGAGTTGAAAGGTATCGTTCACCTGTATCACAGATTATTACCACAATTTTTTTGCCTTTATTCTCAGGTCGCTTCGCGATTTGAATGGCTGCATAAACATTTGCACCTGAAGATATACCAACAAGCAAACCTTCGGTTCTGGCAAGATCACGGCTTGTTTGAAAAGCATCTTCATTTTTTACCTTGAAAATTTCATCATAAATCGTTACGTTTAGAATTTCAGGGATAAAACCAGCACCTATGCCCTGGATCTTATGAGGCCCTGACTTTCCTCCGGAGAGTACCGGGGAGTCGGCTGGTTCAACAGCAACAATTTTCACTTTTGGATTTTTCTCACGTAACACTTCCCCAACTCCAGTTATAGTCCCGCCGGTTCCAACGCCCGCAATAAAAATATCTACGTCTCCATCTGTATCATTCCAGATTTCAGAGGCAGTTGTCTTGCGATGAATAGCTGGATTAGCCAGATTATTAAATTGTTGCGGTATAAAAGCCTTAGCAAAACTATTTTTTAATTCAACTGCTTTGCGAATGGCTCCGCTCATACCTTCATATCCGGGGCTTAGAACGATTTCAGCTCCAAGTGCCTTTAAAAGACTACGTCGCTCGACACTCATAGAATCCGGCATAACTAAAATAAGACGATAACCCTTTGATGCAGCAACCAGCGCAAGGGCGATTCCTGTGTTTCCGCTTGTAGGTTCAATGATTACAGTGTCTTTATCAATCAGGTCTTGCTTCTCAGCAGCGTCAATAAGTGCTAATCCAAGTCTGTCTTTGACGCTTCTACCCGGATTCAGATATTCAAGTTTAGCAATTAAATGTGTTTCAAGATTGAATTTTTTAGCAAGCTGTTTTAGCTCCAAAAGGGGAGTATTTCCAATTAATTCTGTGATACTTTTTGCGATCTTTCCCATGGTGCCCGTTTAATGAAATTAGTGTTATTATGATGTTGCGAAAATCCTATAACTTAATTTATTGTGAAATCCCTTCTTTATGGCATTTTATCTACCAAAAATATGGTAGAAGTGAACTATGAGAGTTTTTTAAAAATATAAAATCAATACAATACGTGTAAGTCTCAGAGATTAATCTGTGATTTCATTAATCGATAGGTGTTAATTTCATTACTTAAATTGGCAAACACAAATTATATACCTGCCCTCTTATTTCCTGCGCCCATTCCAGATGAGTCATCGAAGAATCGAATTTTTTCCATGATATAGGTTTTCCAATCTTAAAACGAATAGTTTGATTCCTTTTCAAAAACATTTCCCTGGGTAATAAAATCAATTCGAGCGTAATATTTATACCTAACATTCTACGAATCCTGTAAATGGTATAGAAAAGTTTAGAGTTTTCCCCATAAAAGTAAAAGGGAACTATATCTCTTTGGCAAGATACAGCACGTGTAATAAAACTCTTTTGCCATTCACGATCCTGAACCTTACCATTAAATTTGCGGGAAACTTTTCCGGCCGGGAAATGGGTTACTGGAACATCAGAGACATACATTTTTTCCAATTCAGCGACGTAAGTTTTAGAACTCATTCCATATGGATTGACAAATGAAATGTAAGGTTTTAAATTTGGAACAAAGTTAAATGACTCATTACCAATAGCTTTAAAGGTTCCATATTTTTCAATCACAGTTTTTGTAAGAGCAAGTCCATCTATTATACCAAAGGGATGATTTGCTACAAAAAAGCATTTTCCATTTTCAGGAAGGTTTTCGAGCCCTTCCACTTCAAACGTCAAATTGAATTCCTTTACGATACTTCTGTGAAAATCAGCACCATTACAATCCTTGTATTTTTCAATGATTTGATTCAGTTCGTCTTGTTTGATGATCTTTTCGAACCATCTCACAACAAAAGGAGGAAATTGCTTCAAAAACTTTGAATTACTTTCTTTAATGCCTTTAGCTACGTCGATATATTTCATTGAAAGTTTAAAATTCCAAATTTATCCCTATTGCCAGGGGATTAGCTTTGATTTATAATGAGTATTTTAATTTAATACTATCTAATTTTTAATCTTTTAGGCTTTATTATTTAATCAGGTGTCTTCTGTATATCAACTTTAATTTATAACAATTTACCATTACATCTGTTTTGGATTGAGTAAAATACCAATAATTAGTTAGTGATATACCTGATAGAGGGTATTTTACAGTTTATGTGATCCGTGCATCTTTGTAAAATCATACAAATGTCGGATTTGAAAACAGACAACCATGTACAACATACGATTGTCACTGAAATCAGAAATCGAATCATTTTCTAAAAATGTCATTGATTTTGCAAACGGAGAGATTGAAGCTGTAAAGTTTAAGGCTATCAGGGTGCCTATGGGCATTTACGAGCAGCGGCGCAATAATACGTTTATGGTTAGGGTACGTTGTGCTGTTGGGATGATTACTCCAATGCAACTTAAGGAGGTTGCCTTGCTTGCACAAATGGAAGGGGCTGAACCCATTCATATTACTACACGTCAGGAATTGCAGTTACATAACGTTCGGTTAGATCAGACACCATACATTCTTGAAAAGTTGTTCACGTTGGGACTTTCATCCAGAGGTGGAGGTGGCAATACGGTTCGCAATATTATTGCCTCTGAGGATGCTGGTATTTCGAAAGATGAGATATTTGATGTTACACCCTATGCCTTGGCTATGACTAATACTTTGATAGCAGAAAGCGATTCATGGTTACTGCCACGGAAATATAAAATTGCCTTTGCAGGGAATGATGCAGATAATGCCAATGCTACTTTCAGTGATCTGGGTTTTATAGCAACCATACAATCAGGGGAAAGGGGATTCAAAGTATACGTTGGAGGAGGCTTAGGCTCCAAGCCAACTTCAGGATTTAAACTAACAGATTTCTTACCTGAAGAGGATATTCTATATATCGGTGAGGCACTAAAATTATTGTTCTCTGAACATGGAAACAGGCGTAATCGACACAAGGCGCGTATCCGTTTCATATTTTACAAACTTGGGAAAGATCGCGTTTTTGAATTATTATGGGAAATCTTTAACCGTCTTAAGTCTGAAAAGGGATACGAACTCAATCTTCCGCAAATTGATCAGCCGACCTTAAAGGGAAAAGAAATTGATTATAAATTGTATTCAGATGCATTTGGTAAATGGCTTACACGGTATGTAAAGAGTCAAAAGCAAAAAAACTTATATTCAGTTGAGGTTCCATTTGAACATGGAATGGTAGATGCAGGAACACTTGTTACTCTTTCTGAATTTTTACTGCCCTTAGGAAAAGATGTCATACGTTTCACCAGGAGGCAGAATATCCTTTTACGTAATATTCCAGCGGAGCAACTGGAGCCTTTGTACATTTTGTTAAGAGATTCAGGGGTTAAGACCGATAAGCCAAGGATTTTAAATTCTCTTGTAGCCTGTACCGGTGCAGATACATGCCGCCTTGGATTGTGTCTTGCAAAAGGTGCCTCCTCGGCGCTCAGGGCGGAATTATCAAAACTGGATGAACAATATTTGGACTCAATATCCAATATTGATATTAACTTTTCAGGATGTCCCAATTCATGCGGTCAGCACAGTATTTCGCAACTCGGATTTTGTGGTAAGGTATCCCGAAATGACAGGGATGCAATTGTTGATCTCCAGAAAGGTATTGAACATGCTTATGATCAGGAGTTTATAAATAAGTCTTTACATGGAATCCTATTCCATGCATCCAGGATGTTGCTGGTTACACGTGGCGTAGAACCCAAAAACAGGGACGAGGTGTTTACATCTTTCATAGAAGCTTTTATAAATGAGGGATATATCTCTTCCAAATTTGAGACGGTAATACGGTTGACTCTAATTAATCCGGAGGTCTCCTTATTGAATCACCATTCAATAATTAAAGAGTTTGCCTTTAGGGTAATTGATTTATACAATAATATGGACGATTCGTTACAATTTAAGGGTAACCATTCAAATGGCAGAAATAAGGAGTTAAAACCTGCTTCAGCTCACGGTAAAAGAATTAAAGATTTCAGGGGAGTAGCCTGCCCAATGAATTTTGTCAGGACTAAAATTGAACTTTCGTCCATGAAGAGTGGTGAACTTCTTGAAATTCTTCTGGATGACGGTAACCCGATTAAAAATGTTCCGGGGTCGGTCCGCAACGAGGGTCACCAGATTTTGGACCAGAAAAGGAATGAGGACTGGTGGACTGTATTGATTCAGAAAGCATAACAATTTATTATATATCAAACATTTTTTCTAATTCTTTAAAAAAGACAATCATGTCAGAACAATCTCTAAAATTTGAAACCCTGCAAATTCATGCAGGTCAGGAAGTAGACTCAACAACTAATTCAAGGGCCGTTCCGATTTATCAGACAAGTTCCTACGTTTTTAATAATGCAGAGCACGCAGCCAATCTCTTTGGCCTTAAGGCATTTGGGAACATCTATACCCGACTCATGAACCCAACGACTGATGTTTTCGAAAAGCGTATTGCAGCTCTCGAAGGTGGTGTTGCTGCGGTAGCTACTGCTTCCGGACAGGCTGCGCAGTTTATAGCGCTTACAAATATCCTTCAGTCAGGGGACAACCTCGTTTCTACCTCTTTCCTTTATGGTGGAACCTACAATCAGTTCAAAGTCCAGTTTAAACGACTTGGAATTGGAGTAAAATTTGTGGATGGCGATAATCCGGCAGATTTTGAAAAGGCGATAGATGGAAATACAAAGGCAATTTATCTTGAAACGATCGGGAATCCTGAGTTTAATATCCCTGATTTTGACGCAATTGCAGCAATCGCCAAAAAACATGACTTGCCTTTAGTCGTGGATAATACCTTTGGAACTGCAGGTTATCTTTTCCGACCAATCGAACATGGGGCTAACATTGTGGTTCAGTCGGCAACCAAATGGATTGGAGGTCATGGGACAAGTATTGGCGGTGTGATTGTCGATGCAGGAAACTTTAACTGGGCAAACGGGAAATTTCCGCAATTTACTGAACCATCCGAAGGTTATCATGGTTTGAAATTCTGGGATGTTTTTGGCGCTCCGGGTCCATTTGGAAATATCGCTTTTGCAATTCGTGCAAGAGTTGAAGGATTACGCGATTACGGTCCATGCCTAAGTCCTTTTAATGCCTTTTTACTTTTGCAGGGTTTGGAAACTCTTTCATTGCGTGTTGAGCGCCATGTAGGTAACGCCAGAATAATTGCTGAATGGTTGTCGGAACATGCACAGGTTGGAAAAGTAAATTACCCGGGTCTAAAATCAAGCCCATACCACGAACTAGCTAAGAAATACCTCAAGATTGGTTTTGGCGGTGTATTGTCTTTCCATATAAAAGGAGGCACTGAAGCGGCTGATTTGTTTATCAACAACCTGAAGCTGGTTAGTCACCTGGCAAATGTTGGGGATTCAAAGACGTTGATCATCCATCCGGCATCAACGACTCATCAGCAATTATCTGAAGAGGAACAGGCTTCCTCCGGTGTTTTACCCGGCCTGATTCGTTTATCGGTAGGTATCGAACACGTGGAGGATATTATAAATGATCTCTCCCAGGCCTTTGATAAAGTAAAACATCTGGCTGTTAATCAGGGTGAAACCGCTGCCCAGGATTCAGATAAAAAAGGTTTTTTTAATAAAATATTCAAATCCTGACCCTTAAATATACGAAACACTTTAAAGCATTTTGCTTTAAGGTGTTTCAATTCAATTTCATTGATTACCAGTTAATCTATAAAACATTTTTGAAGGTAAATAAGGTTTTGGGTTGTGGGGGCATTTCTCAGCAACTAAGGTTTTGATGAAGAAAAATAAGGTTTTGGGTTACCAAATCAAACAAATAACATGACAGATTGGACTTTTGGTCCTTGGAGCAGCATGCTTATTTTTAAACTTTTCACCTAAATTTTCGGGCCAAATTCATAACATTTGCAGGGGCACGCTTTGCATTAAGCTCATTTGCCATAAATTGCATATATGGGTCAATATGTGCGAAGAATTTTTTATATCCGGCACACAGATAGTTTAACCCAGGTTCGCCATCAGCAGTTTTTAGAAACCGGTGTTTAGGGCATTCGCCGTTACATGCAAAGCGATAATCGCAATCCATGCATAGTTTTGGCAGACTTGTAAATTTGTTTTGTCCGAATTCAAGTTGTCTTTCCGATTTGACAAGACCAAATAGAGTTTGATCAGTTATGTTTCCAAGCTTATATTCCGGGTAAACAAAATGATCGCACGAATAGACATCCCCATTATGCTCAACAACTACAGCATCTCCGCAGGTTTTGGCAAAAACACAGATTCCTGGTTGCTCTCCCACCCAATTGGCCAATGCTGAGTCAAATTGAGAAACGAAAACTTTACCAACATCATGCCTAACCCATTCGTCAAATACAGTTATGAGAAAATTCCCAAAATCAATTGGAAGAACAGACCAGTCGGTAACCTGAGCCTCAGGTTCATCGGGACCTACAAGGGTTAAACTTTCAGCATCAGGAATTTTTCTGGACCGTTCAACTATGGGTATAAATTGAAGGAATCCACTTCCAATAAACTTAAGAAAATTGTAGATTTCGAGAGCATGACGTACATTTTGCCGGTGAATAACGGTTAATGTGTTAAAATCAACCTTATGCTTTTGCAGGAGCATAATCCCATTCATAACTTTTTCGAAAGAGGGTGTGCCGTTTCGATACAGCCTGTGTGCATCATGAATATGTCTGGGACCGTCGATTGAAATTCCAATAAGAAAATTATGTTTTTTAAAAAAAGCACACCACTCATCGTCAAGAAGTGTGCCGTTTGTTTGAAATGAATTTTCAATTCGCTTGCCGTCAGCAAATTTCTTTTGTAGTTCAACGACCTTTTTAAAATATTCGAGCCCTAACAACGTAGGTTCACCTCCCTGCCATACGAATTGAATTGTTTTTACTTCCTGTACCCAGATATATTGTTTTATAAATTTTGCAAGCAGTTCATCACTCATTCGAAATGACCCTTTGTTCTTGTAAAGCTTTTCCTTTTCAAGATAATAGCAATAGCTGCAATTCAGGTTACAAGCCGGTCCGATCGGCTTTACCATTGCATTAAAAGCAAAGGGTATATAGGTCAAACTCATAATTAGGTAAATAATATAGTACTAAAATAGTACATTTTTTAATTATCAGATACGCATCTGAACCCAGTATGTTCCATACTTGTATCCTCAGTACTTTTCATTCGTCGGGCATTACGATAACCGCTGCAATACCTGTCATTACATAAAAAAGATCCACCTCTGAGAACTCGTTTAACAGCATAGGGTTCGTCAGGATCATAGCTTTTATCCGGACCTTTCGGATTTCTTAGATTTGCGATTTTACTTATCAGTTTGTAATATTCGGAATGATAAAGATCAGCACACCACTCCCAAACATTTCCTGAAATATCATAGAGACCGTATCCGTTAGGTTTAAATGATTTTACAGGAGACGCTCCATAATAATGATCCCTTAGTGTATTTTGATTTGGAAAGTTTCCCTGCCATGAGTTAGCCTTTGGCTCTCCTTCGTCAACTTTCTCGTTGCCCCAGGAGTAGATCTTGTTTTCGAGTCCTCCCCGGGAGGCAAATTCCCATTCTGCCTCTGTTGGAAGCCTCTTACCCGCCCATTTGCAATATGCCTGGGCATCATACCACGAAACATGAACGACCGGGTAATTATCTTTTCCGCTGATATCCGATCCTTTACCCTGCGGGTGGTTCCAGCATGCTCCTTCTTTCCATGCCCACCACTGACTGTAATCAGATAGATTTACTTCATGATCTGGCGCTGCGAAGACTAATGAAGCGGGCACGAGAGTGCTTTCATCCGGTTTTTGAGTACCCGGAGGTAATTGTTTTTTGAGTTCCTCCCAATCGGGTTTCAGCTCTGCTGTAGTGATATATCCGGTAGCTTTTACAAATTCTGCAAACTGGCCATTCGTAACCTCAGTCTGATCAATCCAGAATCCATCAACTGTAACCTTATGTTTTGGATATTCATCGGGTGCTGCCTGATTATTATCTCCACCCATTTGAAATGTTCCTCCTTTAATATATACCATCCCCTGATGGGAAAGTTTTCCCTCTATGATGGTTTGATTTGTCCCTGTTTTGGTTTCGAAACGGCCTGGAGCTTTCAGACAACATGATTTAACAGTGGATGTATCGGTTATCGATATAGGTGATGTTTTCTTCGCTCCGGGCTTTTTTGACGGAGTAGTGTTGCTGCATGATATTAAAAGCATGCATACAAAAATGAATAATATTGCGTAGTCTGACCTTATTTTCATAAAGATAGTGTAATGAAAAAATTAATCAAGGGATAACTTTGTTCCGGCAGCTTTAAATCTGTTGAGTGCATTGCCAATATAATCAAAATTTATTTTCAATTGAATAATAGTCAAGAATAGAGGGAAAGCATATGTAAAAGTTTAAAAGGATATAACTATTAATATTCTTTTTCCTGGATTTCCAAAGGAAGTAAAAATCGAAAGTAAGGTATGAAGGGATAGCACAATTGCAATTATTGATGTATTTAATAAAAATATTTAGTAAACCGACCACAATTATCTTCAAAATTGATTATTATTGAATCTTGGAAAGGAGAGTAACTAAACCATGCTTTTTCGTACAATTAAGTCTTTGATAGAATACATTTTGACGAAATAAGCTTACTCTTCTGTTTTTAATATTCAATTGAAACCAGAACTCTTAAATATTATGATAAATTATAAATTATCAATATTCACTATTTTTGTGTTCCTTTCCTTTAATGCAATGCTTTTTGCACAAACAAAACCCGATACTTTAAGCTTTAAACCTTTCGTTTGGACTTCAGAACCACCCTCAGATTGTCCATTCAAACTATCAGAAAACTTTAAAGGGATCAGAATACTCGGATTAAAAAGCGGGTTTCATTGTGGTGACACGTGGTATCCAACATGGGGTTCCGACGATAATTTGTATTCTCCCTGGACAGACGGAACAACGAATGGAGTCAATTCCTGGTCAAGTGGATTTTCTAATAATGGCGAAATAAATACGGATGGCAATCCTGTTAGGAAGGCGACTACCGGACAAGCAATCGTTTATGGCGATGACCCTAGGGCACTTAGAGTTGAAGTTGTTGGTCTGTCACAGGCCGATCCGTATCCGTATGGTGGGCGGTATCCCTGTGGAAGTTTGATGGTTAATGGAATATGGTATTATGGAACTTATTGTCTTTCTCCCTATGGTATTACGCGCTATGGTGATAAAAGTTATAATTGGCCGCAACTTGGGCCATTTGTGGGATTTCGTTACTCTACAGATCTGGGCAAGAGCTGGATTGAAACCCCTCATACTCCTTTAAATCCCATTTTTAGAGAATCGGGATTAGGTGGCTATCCGGTAAGAATTGGATCTCCGCATTTTGTTGATTTTGGGAAAAATATGCAATTTTCTCCTGATGGGAAAGCCTATTTAGTTGCTCACGGTTCAAATGAGAATATCTGTAAAAGTACTTTCTACCACAATAGCTGGATTACGGGGGATCAAATTTACCTTTTTCGGGTTACACCCACCATTGAAAATATGAATGATGCCACTAAATACGAATTCTATGCTGGCAAAGATGGAAGAGGTCTTCCGATCTGGACTAATGACTTCCAAAAAATTAAACCCTTACTGGAATGGCAGAATAATATGGGTTGCGTAACATTGACTTATAATGCCCCATTAAAAAAATATATCATGTGTGTAACTGACGGTGGAAATACATGCGCTAAAATGAATACATATATTCTGGAATCAGATCAGTTAACAGGTGACTGGAAACTAATTACATACCTGAAAGATTTTGGTGAACAAGCATATTTTGTGAACATTCCATCCAAATTTATCAGTATGGATGGGAAATCTGCATGGTTACTTTATTCAGGAAATTTTGCGACGGATTGGAATGGCGCGAAAATTATTCCGAATCCACCAGGTAGCCATTATGGTATGGTGTTTCAAAAATTTGAATTCAACTTAAAGTAAATTGTCCCAAAGTAGGTTTCCGATAAAAGCTCAATTTTGGAAATTCTGGCTATATATGAAATAAGAAATTAAATATTTTACAACTTTCAGAAATTTAAAAATCATCAAATGAAACGTATTCAATTTTCTTTTTTAATTATTCTAATTAGCTTTTGCCTGGTATCTCAGGCTAAACCAAAGTCCGAATGGAAACCACTTTTTGGAGCTGACTTTAGCCAAGCTAGATATGACAAAAAATGTTGGACGGTAGAGAATGGGGTAATTACAGCTTCGGAGGATAAAATGATCTGGGCTATAGGTGATTACGAAAATTTTGTTGTTGAACTTGAATTTAAAACTGCAGAAGGAACAAATAGCGGCGTGATCGTGTATTGCACAGATCCAGATAACTGGATACCAAACTCATTAGAGGTACAAATAGCAGATGACTATTGTGAAAAGTGGGGTACGGCAAGGAAGGACTGGCAATGCGGAGCTATTTTTGGACACCTTGCTGCAAATGAACAGAAAGTTGTAAAAAAGCCGGGAGAATGGAACAAGATGACAGTTACCTGCCAGGGAAAAATCATAGAAGTTATATTGAACGGTAAGAATATAACCAAAATGGATATGAGTAAATGGACCTCAGGAAAGCTCAATCCCGATGGCAGCGAAATTCCCGGCTGGTTGCCAAAACCATTTGCCGAATTGCCGACGAAAGGGATGATTGGACTGCAGGGCAAACATGCTGATGCGACTATATGGTTCAGGAATGTTAGAATTAAACAATTGTAAAGGTAAAATCCAGGAATTTAAACAATTATAAACTAATTGACAAATGGAAGACTTAAATGTTTCGCGAAGAAGTTTTTTGAAAAACAGCTCAATAGCAACAGCGGGAATTTCAATAATCCCCAGCTTGTCAGTAAGCGGACTTGGACACAAAGCCCCAAGCGATAAAATGAATATTGTTGGCGTAGGCGTTGGTGGAAAAGGTCATCCAAACCTGGTTGGGATGGGAGAAGAAAATATTATTGGATTATGCGATGTGGACTGGAAATATTCCGAAAAATGTTTTAATGAATTCCCTAAGGCAAAGAGGTATTGGGATTGGCGTAAAATGTTTGATGAGATGGGGAGTACAATTGATGGTGTAATGGTAGCAACTGCAGACCATACCCATGCAGTGATTGCAGCAACAGCACTTTCGTTAGGGAAACATGTCTATTGTCAGAAACCATTGACTCATTCAATCTACGAATCACGTTTACTGACAAAACTGGCAGCAAAGCATAAGGTTGCCACGCAGATGGGAAATCAGGCAAATTCCGGCGATGGCGTACGTCAGCTCTGCGAATGGATCTGGAATGGTGAAATTGGAGAAGTAAAAGAGGTACATGCCTGGACCAACCGGCCTATCTGGCCGCAGGGTCTGCAGCGTCCTGCGTTGGAAATGAAAATCCCAAAAACTTTAAACTGGGATTTTTTTATTGGTCCTGCGCCTGTGCGTCCATTTAACGACGTGTACACACCCTGGAATTGGAGAGGTTGGTGGGACTTTGGAACCGGTGCCTTTGGAGATATGGCCTGCCATGTA
>CAINLJ010000064.1 GCA_903850335.1 uncultured Bacteroidia bacterium
ACAATTCGTGTTTCGATGAATATTGCCAGGAATAAATATGAAAAACAGATTATCAATTATAATGAGGACAAACCCACCGCATAACAAAGTAATCCTTTAAATAACAGATATATAATAAGATATGCAAAAGGTTTATATTTACAAACGATTTGAACGCTTCTGGCACTGGGTTCAGGCGTCCCTGATCATGTTTCTGGCATTAACAGGATTCGAGGTTCATGGGGCGTTTAAAATTTTCGGGTTTGAAAAAGCTGCTGAATTTCACAGGTTAGCCTCATGGATGTTGATCGGATTGATCATTTTTGCCATTTTCTGGCACCTCACAACTGGTGAATGGCGCCATTATATCCCAACGACCAAACAATTAAAGGAGCAGTTTCTCTATTACATTTCAGGAATATTCAAAGGTGAACATCATCCTGCGAAAAAAACCGGCCTGAGCAAATTAAACCCGTTACAACGAATTGTTTATTTGGGATTTAAGCTTGTGCTTGTTCCGATAACAATCATCTCAGGAATCTTGTATATGCTCTATAAAACCTTCGATCAAAACAACATTATCGTGATTGAAGATTATCCGTTGTCAAACATCGCCTTCTGGCACACTCTTGGCGCAATCCTTCTCATGATATTTCTTGTCGTTCATGTCTATATGACAACCACAGGAAAAACCCCGACCTCAAATATCAAGGCGATGATCACCGGTTATGAGGAGATTGAAGATGAGCAGGAGGAGGATAAAGACATTAACGATACTAATCAAAACTTACTATGAAGGTGCACAAATTCATGAACCCTTACCTGGCCGGATTTTTATTAGGCTTGGTTTTATTGGGGACAATTTATGTTACAGGACGTGGTTTGGGAGCTAGCGGTGCTGTAAAGAGTATCGTTCTTTCCACAGTTGTAAAAGTTGCTCCCTTACATTCAGCCAATACCCCTTTCATTAAATCGTATAGTGAGGAGCATCCGGATGGTCCTTTAAAAGACTGGCTTGTTTTTGAAGTGATTGGTGTAATACTTGGAGCTTTTTTCTCTGGTGTGATCTCCAACAGGGTTGGTATCAAGCTGGAGAGAGGACCAAATATTACAAATGGAACACGCATTATTGCTGCCATTATCGGTGGAATACTATTTGGTTTTGGAGCACAGCTGGGTCGCGGATGTACAAGCGGAGCGGCCCTAAGCGGGATGGCAGTGATGTCGTTTGGCGGGCTGATCACCATGGTTGCAATTTTCGGATCAGGTTATGCATTTGCCTGGTTTTTCAGAAAACTTTGGTTAAAATAATTAATATGGGACCATTAGTACCGTTTATTATAAGCAATGAATTTAATTTAATCGTTGCACTGATTGCCGGAATCGGATTTGGATTTGTACTCGAACAGGCAGGATTCTCTTCCACTAAAAAACTGGTCGGGCTATTCTATGGATATGATTTTACAGTACTCAAAGTCTTTTTTACTGCGGGTGTTACAGCTATGATTGGGGTATTATTGCTTGCTCAAGGGGGATTGCTCGACCTTAACCTGATCTATATTAATCCGACATTCCTTTGGTCTGCACTCCTCGGAGGTGCTATAATGGGCATCGGATTTATCATTGGAGGATTTTGTCCCGGCACCAGTATATGCGCTGCATCTATTGGCAAACTCGATGGTCTGGCATTCGTGTTTGGTGGCGGACTTGGGGTTATTGCATTTGCCGAAGGTTTCCCACTGGTCAGGAATATTTACAATTCCGAAGCATGGGGCGGAGTTTTGATGAACGAAATGCTGGGGATGTCGAAAATCATGTTTGCCTTTCTCCTTACTGCAGTGGCGTTTATGACCTTTTACCTAACCGGGCTCCTGGAAAATCGTGTGAATGGAGTACAGACCTCAGTTAATAAAAGAAGGAGAATTATCTACATCTCAGCGGTAAGTTTTGCTTTTTTTGCATTGGCGGTAATTGCCCTGGTTCCCGACAGTAAAAGCAGGATTGAGGCACGTATTAATAATGAACTTATACAGAAAAATTTTTCTTTAGCCATAGTTCCAGCTGATAAGCTTGCAAGTGAAATTGTAAATAACTATTACCGGATCAATATTATAGATGTCAGAGATACTGCGTCATTCAGAGTTTACCACCTCCCGTTTGCAATCAATATTCCATATGCGAAAATGGCTGATCGGCAATGGTTGAAAATTCTGGATCAGAAGCACAAGACGAATTATATTTGTGCTGACAATATGAAGGTCGCAGAGAAGGCCTATCTATTTGCCGGCTATTTGGGTAAGGCAGACAATGTAATCCTTTCCGGTTCGACCCAAAACTTCCATACATTGTTTTCATTTACTACCCCTCCTGGTCCGGATGCCAATAAAAGAGAAATCAACACCTATAATTTCAGGCAAAAGGCGGCAAAAGATATGAAGATGCTGGTTGATGCCCTTAAAAATTCATCAGAACCTGTGATTGCTAAGACTACTAAGATTAAGG
>CAINLJ010000065.1 GCA_903850335.1 uncultured Bacteroidia bacterium
AGGGAATCAAATCTTAAATATGTGAACAATATACTTGAACAGGTTGATGCAGCCGAGGTAAGGACGATTCCAATGGGTCAGGGAAATAAAATCAGCAGGATTGTGGCCTGGACATTTCTCACTGAGTCTGGCAAGAAGAATTGGATCGAAGCGGGTTGGAAACTTTAGATTTTTGAAGTAGGATGTCAATAAGCCTGAATAACTAAAATATTTTGTATCTTGGCTAAATGGAACAGCCCGGTTTATGGAGATGGATGAAGTTGAACAAAGGCCTGAAAATGTAATAATAAAGCATGAGAATTCTAATGTAAAAAACATGATTGAGTTAAACTTAAAGCAATTAGCAGTAATAGTGAAGTATCTAAAGGGTAAAATATCAGCGTTTCAGACCTCAGAAGAGGACATGATTACATTTGGAGAAGTAATCAAAAAGGCTGAAAAACTATTCCAGGAAACCGATGCAGATTTCGGAGATGATTTAATAGTCTGGTTCTATGGGAAATGCAAACAGAACCTGAGCTTGAATTAAGTATTAAAGGTCTGATTATTAATATTCAAAAATGAAAATAAATAAGTTTTACATTCTTTGTCTCTTCGTTACCATCTTCCTTTTGTCATCCTGTAGCAATAAAACAGAATGGGTGTCTACCACAGAAAAGGCTTCGTGGCAAAATGAAAAAAGTCTACACATCGTTGATTCCAAAACAACCCCTGATACTGAGATATTTCCGGATTCTACCTTGCAGACAATTGACGGGTTCGGTGCCTGTTTTAACGAATTGGGGTGGACATCCTTAATGGAGCTAGGCGAGAATGACCGTCAGGGTATTTTCAACGAATTATTCTCTCCTGGAGTTGGTGCAGGTTTTAATATTTGCCGGATGCCTCTCGGGGCAAATGATTTTTCACGCGACTGGTACTCGTATGACGAAACGGAAGGTGATTTTGAAATGAAAAACTTCTCGATAAGTCATGATCTTGAAACACTGGTTCCATTCATTAAGGAGGCTCAGAAATACTATCCGGGATTAAAGATATGGGCGTCACCCTGGAGTCCCCCGTCATGGATGAAATATAACAAACATTACGCCTGTCACATGATCTGGCCCGGGGTGGATGCAAAATATGACAACCACCTTCCAGTTGACAAACAAGGTAGGGAAGGGGCAAATTCATTTATTCAGGATTCGGTTTACTTTAAGGCTTATGCACTTTATTTTTCCAAATTTGTTGAATCTTACAAATCACAGGGGATAACGGTTTCTATGATTATGCCTCAGAACGAATTTAATTCTTGCCAGCCTTTTCCAAGCTGTATATGGACTTCTGCCAGTCTGGCCAGTTTTGTGGGAAAATATCTTGGACCGGCAATGACTAAACAAAATATTGACATCATGTTTGGAACCGTTGAACGCCCGGCTGAGGCACTTGTGGATACACTGCTGAATGACCCCATTGCCGGCAAATACATAAAAGGGGTAGGGTTCCAATGGGCAGGAAAAGGGGCGATCGCAGGAATACACAAGAAATATCCTGATCTGAAACTTTACCAGTCAGAACAGGAATGTGGAGATGGAAAAAATGACTGGAAATATTGTAATTACACCTGGACACTGATCAAACATTACTTAAATAGCGGTGCTAATACTTATATGTATTGGAATCTTTCATTGTTAAATGGTGGCGTAAGCCGATGGGGCTGGACCCAAAATTCCTTGATCACAGTCGATGCGGCTAAAAAAACCTTTCAATATAATCATGAGTATTACCTGCTCAAACATTTAAGTCATTATGTGCAACCAGGTGCAAAACTTCTCCGCATAACCGGAAGATTTAAAAACCTGCTAGCGTTCAGAAACCCCGATCAAAGTATTATTTTAGTAGTCCAAAATGATTCACCCAAGGATGTTTCAACCACGTTCAAAATTGGTGAGAAGTCGATTTCAGCAGATTTAAAAGGAGGATCATTTAATACAATACTCTTAAATAAGGGGTTTTAAGTATTCCAAATACGACGGAACAGGGTGGATCCTGAAATAAAACTCACATTGGAATCAGTAATTGTGAAACAGGATTCCCTTACGGTTCTTAACCAATTTGAAGAACTCTCAGATTGATTAATTTGATCTTACCTATACATTTTCTACCTTCGTGGCGCCTGTTAAAATAGAATTATTCAATTAATAATACAGATTGATTTTATGACAACAGGTTGATTTAAAATTGATTATTAAACTTAGTTAAGATCTCAATGCATATAAAAAAATTCACGTTTAATCCGGTAGAAGTAAATGCAATCGTATTATGGGACGAAACACTGGAATGTGTAATCATTGACCCGGCATGTTATTATCCTGATGAAGAACAGGAACTCAAAACATTTATTGAAAAGAACCATCTCAAGCCAGTAAGGTTACTAAATACACATGGACATTTTGATCATCTGATGGGAAATGCATTCGTGGAAAAAACCTGGGGATTAAAGAGCGAAATTCACAAAGAGGATAATTTCTTAGTCGAACTTTCATCGAACCAGGCCTCAATGTTCGGAATGACAATGAAAAGGCCTCCTTTACCGGGAAGTTATTTTGAAGACGGTGATCTCATCAACTTTGGAAATTCTTCTTTAAAGGTCATATTTGTCCCCGGACATTGTCCCGGGGGAGTGGCGTTTTACTCTGAAGCAAGCAAGCTGCTGATTGGTGGAGATATCCTTTTTTGTGGTTCAGTTGGTCGCACTGATCTTCCGAGGGGTAATCATGCTCAGCTAATATCCGGAATTAAGGAAAAACTGATGGTCCTTGATCCGAATGTGAAGGTATATTGTGGCCATGGTCCTGAAACTACAATCGGTGCAGAAAAAAGTAATAACCCATTTCTAAACTGATAAACTGGTAATTAAGGTTTCGGAACACAATGAAATAACAATTCAAATATATTTACAATGGCTATAGATAAATTTGTAGGTCGTCATATCGGACCACGCGAGGCAGATATTCAACAGATGTTGAAAGTGATTGGTGTAGATTCGCTTGATGAATTAATCGACCAGACTATCCCATCCAATATTCGGTTGTCGAAGCCCTTAAACCTTCCAAACGGATTAACGGAAAGGGAATATTACCGTAAAATAATGAAGCTGGCTAAGAAGAATAAAGTATTCAATACATACATAGGAATGGGCTGGTACGATACGATTACACCGGCTGTGATTCTGCGTAATATCCTCGAAAATCCGGTTTGGTACACTTCATATACCCCTTATCAGGCTGAGATTTCACAGGGTCGGCTTGAGGCATTACTGAACTTCCAGACGATGGTATGCGAAATGACTGCCATGCCACTTGCCAATGCCTCCTTGCTCGATGAGGCCACTGCTGCAGCCGAAGCAATGCACATGATGTATGCCCTTCGGTCCAGGGCTCAGGAAAAGAACGGAACAAATGTGTGTTTTGTTGACGAACTTATTTGGCCTCATACACTCGACGTATTATTTACCCGTGCAGAACCGCTGGGAATAAAATTGAAGATTGGTAGTTTTAAGGATATTAATCCTGATTCATCCTGGTTTGGTGCTATTTTACAATACCCAAATTCAAACGGAGAGATTGAAGATTATTCAGGTTTCACAAAATCAGTTCAGGAAGCAGGAGGGAAAGTGTCAGTAGCAACTGATTTACTTGCTCTTGCATTAATTACCCCTCCCGGCGAATGGGGAGCGGATATTGTTTTTGGTTCCTCTCAGCGTTTTGGGGTTTCAATGGGATATGGTGGTCCTATTGCAGCCTTCTTTGCAACGCGCGATGAATATAAGCGTGATTTACCGGGCAGAATTATTGGCGTCTCGAAAGATGTGAATGGTAAGAATGCCTTACGGATGGCTTTACAAACCCGGGAACAACATATCAAACGCGAAAAAGCAACCTCAAATATTTGTACGGCTCAGGCCCTGCTGGCTACAATGGCTGGTATGTATGCTATATATCATGGCCCTGAAGGAATTAAGGCAATTGCCGATAGGGTTCACAGTATTGCGACACTTTTATCGTCGGAGATTGCCCTGCTTGGATACAAACAGGAAAATAGCAATTTCTTTGACACAATACGCATCGATTTACCCCGGCATGTGAAACGCGAAGATATCGAATGGTTGTCTGTTGATCTGGAAATGAATTTTAGATATTTTCCTAATGGACAGGTGGGCTTAAGCATTGATGAAACAACGAATATAGAGGATATTAACTGGATTCTGGAAGTTTTCGCCAAGGCTGCCAATAAACAGGTCCCGGTTATCCCAGATGTTCCCGAAAATAAATCGATAAGTGACACATTTAGTCGTAAAATGGAATTTCTTAAACAAGCCGTTTTCAGTAAATATCGTTCAGAAACCGAAATGGCCAGATACATCAAACGTTTGGAAAAGAAAGATATATCTCTTGTACATTCGATGATATCTCTGGGATCGTGTACTATGAAACTCAATGCGGCTACGGAAATGTTACCTCTGAGCTGGATTGAATTTAATGGAATCCATCCTTTTGTTCCCAAGAACCAGGCGATGGGTTATCATGAACTGATGGAGGAGCTGCGACGTGACTTAGCTGAAATTACAGGATTTGCAGACATTTCGTTACAACCAAATTCCGGTGCTGCCGGAGAATATGCCGGACTTCTTGTCATTCGGGAGTATCACAAAAGCAGGGGAGAGGGGCATCGGAACGTCGCCTTAATCCCCTCCTCTGCTCATGGCACCAACCCTGCAAGTGCAGTAATGGCGGGAATGCAGGTTGTTGTGGTTCCTTGCGATGAACGTGGGAATATCGATGTGGAGGCATTAAGGATTAAAGCAGAAGAATACAAAGATAATCTGTCTTGTTTTATGGTCACTTACCCATCGACACATGGAGTCTTCGAATCTTCAATAACCGAGATGTGCAGCATCATCCATCAATTTGGTGGACAGGTATATATGGATGGTGCCAACATGAATGCCCAGGTTGGTCTGACAAACCCAAGCCGGATTGGTGCCGATGTTTGCCATCTTAATCTGCATAAGACCTTTGCAATACCTCATGGTGGTGGCGGCCCCGGAGTCGGGCCGGTATGCGTTGCAAAACATCTCGTTGAGTTTTTGCCTGCCCATTCTGTGATGAACAACGGGCACATAGGAATACATGCTGTCTCCGGTGCACCGTGGGGAAGTGCCTCAGTCCTGACAATCACCTATGGCTATATTAAAATGCTTGGTGCGGATGGTTTAACAGATGCAACCAAAATCGCCATACTTAATGCAAATTATATTGCAGCACGACTTAAAGATAATTATGGCATTCTCTATACCGGTGAAAAGGGCAGGGTCGGTCATGAGATGATCCTCGAATGCAGGCACCTGAAAACAGCATCGGGTATTTCTGAAACTGACATATCCAAAAGACTTATGGATTACGGATTCCATGCTCCAACACTCTCATTTCCAGTCCATGGAACTTTGATGGTCGAACCAACTGAAAGTGAATCAAAGGAAGAACTGGATCGCTTTGTCGATACGATGAACGCAATTTTTGAGGAGATCAGAGAAGTTGAAACCGGAGTTGCAGATAAGTTGGATAATGTTTTGATGAATGCTCCACATACAGCAGAAATGCTTACATCGAATGATTGGTCACATGCCTATTCACGCGAAAAAGCGGCATACCCGCTTGAATGGTTAAGGGAAAATAAATTTTGGGTCCCTGTTGGTCGTGTAGACAATGCCTGGGGTGACCGTAACCTCTTCTGTACATGCGAACCACTGGAAAATTATAAGTAATCATCTTTCAATAATTGAAATATGGTCCTCTTCCCAAATGCCAAAATTAACTTTGGCCTTAATGTTATAAGGAAAAGAGATGATGGCTATAATGAACTCGAATCTGTCTTTTACCCATTAGGATTAAAGGACGGATTGGAGTTTGTTGAGAATAAACACAATAAGAATACCTTCACAAGTTCGGGCATTCCACTTGATGTTGATCCGGCAGATAATATTGTCGTCAAAGCCTGTAACTTATTGACTTCTGAGCACTCGTTGCCGGGACTTGATATTCATCTGCATAAGGTAATTCCGTTTGGTGCAGGCCTAGGTGGTGGATCGTCAGATGCTGCATTCTTATTGAAGGGTCTAAACAGTTATTTTAAACTTGGATTGTCAGTTGATAAATTAAAAGCTTATGCACTCAGGTTAGGTGCAGATTGCTCGTTTTTTATTGAAAACAAACCTTCTTTTGTAACAGGGATAGGAGAAAAATTACAAGCGCTCGATTTTTCATTGGCTGGATATTTTTTAGTCCTTGTTAAACCGCCTTTTGGTGTTGGAACCAAAGAAGCCTATGCCGGAATAGTCCCTTCAACACCTGAATTTAAGCTTTCAAATGCCATTTTTCTTCCTTCTGACCAATGGCAGGAATGCGTAATAAATGACTTCGAAACCTCAGTATTTCAAAAATTTCCGTTTATTGCTAAAATTAAATCTGTCTTACTTGCAAAGGGCGCGACCTACGCCTCGATGTCAGGAAGTGGATCCTCTGTTTTTGGACTATTTAAAAATGAACCCGAAATAGGCAATGATGACTTTCCAAAAGATTATTTTATCTGGAAGCATTGGCTTTGATAAGATTAACAGAGTTAGGGTGTGTTTTAAAACGAATTAAAATAATAAGATAAATCTACACCTGATTAATACACAATAACCTCATCGGCAAATAAAAACCCGTGACGACTATTCTTTGCGAATACCCGGACATATCTTGCCTTCTCTCCGTCAAGACTAAATTTAAAATCCTTTAGTATTAAGGATGAATCAGTTGCAGGAATATCATTATTTAAAGTTCTTACCTTTCGAAAGTCTTTTCCATTGTCGGATAAAGATATTTCCACAAAATCTGGCATATAAACCCCGGGACCTGTCTGTTGCATAAAACAGGAGGAAACACTCTTAAGCGCTTCACTCTTTTCAAGGTCTATCGTAATATCCATGTCATTCGATTCAAAACCCTGCCACTGACCATCACCATAGGTTAAAGAACCA
>CAINLJ010000066.1 GCA_903850335.1 uncultured Bacteroidia bacterium
ATAAAATTTTTCCGTTCTAAAGGTAGCAAAAAATTTCAAGCCCCCCAACGACCCACAAAAAACCCGGGTAGATTTTGTCTGCCCGGGTCATAATTTATTATTGATACCTTGAATTTCAATCCTTATTTCTACCCGCATTAAATCGTTGCCGGGATTATAAAAAATATAGACTGTTTCGTCTTTGATTAAAGACATTAAACGATCTCTCACACTATGAATTTTTTAGAATTCACAATTTTTAGGAGTGCGGGCAAATGGAATAACATCGCGTATATTAGTCATCCCAGTCACAAAAAGAAGAAGTCTCTCGAAGCCAAGTCCGAAACCGGCATGAGGACACCCGCCAAAACGTCTCGTGTCGAGATACCATTGCATTTCTCCCTTGGGAATATTCATTTCGTCCATTCTTTTTTCGAGCAATTCGAGCCGCTCTTCACGTTGTGACCCGCCAATAATCTCACCAATCTGCGGAAACAATACATCCATAGCCGAGACAGTTTCCCCGTTATCATCCATGCGCATATAAAATGCCTTTATTTCCTTTGGATAGTTTGTCAGGATTACAGGCTTTTTAAATTCAACCTCAACGAGAAAACGCTCATGCTCACTTTGCAGATCTGCTCCATATCCGGTTATCGGGTACTGGAATTTACCTTTCTTGTTTTGCTTCGAATTTTTAAGTATTTCAATAGCCTCTGTATAAGTAAGTCTCACGAAATCATTATCAGCAACAAATCGCAATTTTTCGATGAGTTCCATTGATCTTTGATCAGCCGGTTTGTTTTTCTCTTCCTCAGCTAACCTGCTGCTCAGGAAAAGCAGATCGTCCATGCAATGATCCAATGCATATCGAATCAGGTATTTAAGAAACTCTTCGGCAAGGTCCATATTATCCTGCAGGTCGAAGAAGGCCACTTCAGGTTCGACCATCCAAAACTCAGCCAGATGCCGCGAAGTATTTGAATTTTCGGCTCTGAATGTTGGTCCGAATGTATAAATACGCGACATTGCCATTGCGAAAAGTTCTCCTTCGAGCTGTCCGGAAACAGTAAGATTCGCGGCCTTTCCGAAGAAATCCTGAGAATAATCAACATTCCCTTCCTCATTAAGCGGAGCATCCTTAGCAGGAAGTGTCGATACACGGAACATTTCACCCGCTCCCTCAGCATCAGAACTTGTAATTATTGGAGTATGAACATTGTAAAAGCCTCTTTCATTAAAGAAATTATGAATGGCAAATATCATTGCATGCCGGATCCGGAAAACTGCGCTGAAAGTAGCAGTACGCGGACGTAGATGTGCCATCTCCCTAAGAAATTCGAGTGAATGCTTTTTAGGTTGAATAGGATATTTTTCAGGATCGGCAATTCCAATAATATCAATATTAATTGCTTGCAATTCAACTGATTGTCCGGAGCCTTCCGATTCAACAAGCTTACCTGTAACTCCAATCGCAGCGCCTGTATTGATTAGTTTCAGAAGCTCTTCACCAAATGCCTCAACCTCCGCCACTACCTGAAGGTTATGAATTGTAGAGCCATCATTCAATGCAATAAAATTCACATTCTTGCTCCCACGACGTGTCCGAACCCAACCTTTTACCGTTATTTCGGAGCCTGCCTGCCCCGATTTTAAAATATCTACAATGCGTAAATTCTTCATTTTATTTTATTCTGGAATGTAAAATGCTAATAATCCCTCGTTTTAATGCCGATCTACAAAAGTAGAATTTTTGATCCTACTACAAACCAATCTTTAGCGAATCTTCTGATTCTTAACAAAACAATGATATTATTCAGACTGGACCCCTTCAGGATATCAGGTTCAAGAGGACTCACCGTCTTTTATTTTTCTTCGCTTTATTGAGGGTTATCCAGCAGACCATGCCCGAGGTTTCAATTGCCATAGAGTAGCCGGGGTTCATCTTCCCCCAATAATACAGATTCAGAAAAGGGAATTACTTTCCCTGTGTTTTCGTCACGTCCCTGAAGGATATACCTTGGTGTGGCAAGGGTCACTTCCTCAACGGCGCGTTTACAGAGTTTTCCGATATCACCTCCCTTTAATCGGTTCCATATCAAAGTTAACTTCATGTCTTGGAAACTAGTAGCCATCTCATAGTCACCGTCACTGTCAATAGCAGAAAATACAGGATCCCACGTTTTACAAAGGCCTGATTTTATAATCCTGTTTATTGCTGTAACCTTCCCCTCCCTGTAGGTTACCGGCCATCCACTCTTGTAATGTGGCAAGATAATATTTTCATCTGTCGTCTCCAGCTGCATCCCAATCACATTTTCAGCGAAAACATTATATCCAAAACTACCCAGACCGGAAAAGACTTCTACAACAGGTTTAAAACTTGCCGAAACAATATAAACATCGATCCCGGATTCATTTAAGCAATTAATAAGGTTCTGCATCTCAGGAATAACTCTCAGCCCGGTTGAAATGCCTATTCGGACAGATCCTACTTTGGAAGAAGGATTATCCGCGCAACTGAGGATTTTTTTAGCCAGTTTGTTTTGTAATTCAAAGTTTATAGCGTCTCTGGCCAAAAGACGCACTTCGTCTGTCGTCTGCCCGGAAAGCAAACCTATTATCCAGGGGTACGCATAATAATCCGTAATTCCAGGTGTGGAACAATATCCGGCATAGAGAAATGGAATTTTAGCTATGAATTCGTAATACGCTGGAGTGAGCTTTATTTCATCAAGACTCATCGTCCCGCCCAAAGCGATGAAATTATCATACAGGAAGCTATATGCAGTTAAGAGGTCATGATTTACATCAGCGAGTTTAACCTTTTGAAAATCAACTGACAAATTTGTAACACCATTAATTTCATCTTTTAACAGATCCTTAAATTGCTCTTTTGTGAGTTTCAACCGTAAATTAAACAGTTGATAATGCATCACAGCTTCCTGTACATCCAAATGGGCACAAGTCTGGTCCCAATCTAGGACCACATAGGGAGGTTTATTGCTGTCATAATATACACCATCTTTGCCATAATCAGTAATCAAACGGTTCAAAACGGCATAATTCCTTTCAGACCAATTTAATTTTTTCAGTTTGCCGGGTGTGCTCATGTGCCTTCTGACATTTATTTTTATCCTTTTCACTTATCTTTTGTAAAGAAAAGCATTTTGATAAAAATCAACGAATAATTTTGAAAATAGTATTTTTACGAAAATTTAATCTGTGAAACCACCTGAAAACTGGAATGAATTATGTGAAGCCCTAAACAAACTCTTTGGGATTGAGGTGGACTTAAACGGTGTGCTTTTTCTTGTAGGTATACGGGAACGCGGACTTGTATTTCAGCCCTTTACGAAGGAGGAGAAGCTAAACCTTATAAATCTTGGGTCCTGTACACTTTTTCAGGAAATGGGTCTTGTTAACTTGTGCGGAGAAGGAAATGACGGGTGGCCAATTTTTCATCAGAATGCTGTAGCAACACAAATACCCGAAGAGCTTAAAATTAAGACTCTTCAGGATTGTGCAATAAGATATTTCAGGAAGGTATTTGAGGATCAGGAATAAACGCAATATCCCGAAAAGCCAGGGGAGGGAAAATCTCTGACCTATTTATTCAGGCTAAATCGCTTTCATTTTATTTCCTTTCGGATCATGTGTTACTTCAGCAAGTCCCAATGCCTCCATTAATGGGGGTAAATACATCCCAAAGCGTCCACGCAGTCCTTTTTTCAACCCATACCAACCACCGACAGGATTATTTTCAGAGCGCCCCCAGGCTTCCACAGTACCCTCTTTTGCTGCCTTTTGCTCGTCAGCACTGCCAAGCTCCATCCAGTCGCCATGATTTTTTAACATGTCGTGTAGATGGGCAATACAACGTATATCGTAGAGTAAAACAGTCTTACCTACCGTACAAACAAGCACTTCCTTACCCTCTTTTTCATCCACATGCATTGTGTATTCTGATGTCTGGGGTGGTGTTTTAAGGTGCAAAGGGTTTTCTTTTGTTCCAATTTTATTTTTCATATCCTTAGTATTTTCAACAAAATATATTCACTGAAGACCCAACCAGGGTAACCAATTCTTGTTTGGGTGGTACTTCAAGCCCACTTAATTTCAGTTGTTCCTGAAAATAGATGAAAGAAGGCAATTCAAATAACGCTTTCTGGTCCTCCTCCGTATCGAAAAAGGCAGTATGGATAAATGTTTTGTTGTCGTCCAATAAACAGGAATTATAGTTTATGCCATGAGAATTCAGATCCTTTAAATCAGACATCATTTTTTTAATGTTGGCCTGATTTTTCTCAGAATATTCAGCCTTTGTAGTGTAGGTAACCTTAACTATTTTCATAAATAACAAATTTTGGAGTTTAATAAATTCAGATCATTTTTAATACTATTCAGCTTTGACGAATGAGCTAATCAAAATGATAGGGTTATTCGGCAATTTTTGCAAAATAATCTTCCATAACCTGTCTGTTGTGTTCCAAATGATGCAATTGTAAGGCTGAAGCCTTTGATTCAAAAGGGTCTGTATCTTTAAGAATCTTCATTCTTAAGTCAAATAAATAATCCTTATCACCCTTCTCTGCCTCCCTGACCATACTGATTTTCATTAATTCAACCTGTGTATTTTGCTTAGGATTGTATATACCGTTCAGCTCAGAACACTGATGACATATCCCCTCCTTCTTAATTAGGGCACATCTGCCAGCAAAGATGTCTGTCATTTTACCTCTACCCGCATGCAAATAGTATTTAACCATCGCCTCTGTGGTAATCAGTATTGTTGCAATTTCGGAAACTTTAAACTCATACACCTCCTTTAAATAGAGACATAGCTGCTGTTCCAATGGTAATGATTTTGAAATACAAAGGAAGCAGAGTGCAATATGTTCTTTGGCTTCAAACTGTCCGTTAATTGAATTCATCCGGATATTCATGGATTCCTGCAGGAATCGGGTGTTAGCCAATGCTGCTTCTTTTGTCAGATCGGTTACGTTTTCTGTCCAGCGCCTTTGAGCTCTTAAATTATCCTTGGCCAGGTTGGAGGCAATTGTAAACAGCCAGGTTTTCATGGAAGACTCGCCTCTAAAAGTGTTCAGATTGTCATGTGCTTTAATATAGGTATCATGGACAATATCTTCTGTATCCTTTATGCTTGCAGTAATGCGCAGCAGATATGACTTCATCTGACTCAGATTGTTTTCAAATTCCTGATTGAATAATTCAACTGTCATCCTGAAATTTTAATATGGTTTATGTTCGGGAAATTGCATTTCGTATTACTTATCTTTGATTAATGCAGATAAAGCAAATCCGATCGCGTCCATATAACTAACAATTAGACAGAATGATTTGTTATGCGACAAACAGGATATTATCACGTGATTTAAAATTGAGATCAATCCTACGACCTCAGGGTTTCGTGAAAACTAAGCAATAAATTTGTTATCAGGCTGTAAATACAATCCAGATGGGTAAAATAATTGCAGAAAGAGCAGTGGAAAGGATTACTAATCTACCTGTCATCAATGCATTCAGCTCATATTGTTCAGTCATTGCATAGGCCGTAAGTCCCATCGGCATGGCGGCATCGAGCACCGAGGCTCGAAATTGAACGGCAGACATTGATGATCCTTTTGCCGCCAAATAGAGACTTGCAGGCAGGAGAATCAAAATCAAACCTGAGAGCCCAATCACCGGTAACCATTCTTTGCGGGAACCCAGTTGCTGAGCACCCAGGAAAATTCCAAGGGAAAATAAAACAACAGCTGTAACCGACTGACTAAAGAGATCGAACGTTTTCATCAATGAATTATGAACGGGTATTTTGAGCCAGGAGACTAATATCCCAATAAAAACTGCAATTAGAAGCGGATTTGTTACAAGCCTGCGAATGATTATCAGGATATGAAGGTTCTCATGACCTGTTATTTCTATTAATCCAATTGCAAGAGTGAACATCCAGAATGGATATACAGCTGAAAGCAATATGGCAGGGCCAATAGCATCCGGTCCTAATGCACTGGATAATAATGGTATTCCAAGGTAGGAGATGTTTCCAAAGCCCAATAGTAAAAACAAGGTTCTTCTGGTTTTTAGTGTCGTTTTGAAGATTATACTCAGCGGAAAAGCTAAAAATATGCAACAAACCAGATATGCAGAGTTAAGAATAATCAGAGTTCCGTATTCACTAAACCGAAAATCAAGTCTTACGAGAGCAACAAATATCAATGAAGGCAAACCAATCCATAAGGCATACTTATTAAGGATGTCGACCCATCCAGCCCGGACAACTTCCATCCGCATCAAAACAAATCCCAAAAGGATTATAAGAAATAGCGGCGAAATTGAACTAAATGCTAAAAAGAAGGGGATCATACGTGAATGCTAAAAAGAAATCGTTGCGTAAAATGGAAGGCTTTGAGTTTTAAACTTTGATTTTTGACCCTGATTTTAATAACGCAAATTTTGTTTACGATTGAAGGATCAATTCAATTGCCATAAGTTCTTCGTCAGAAAATTCCAGGTTTTGGGTTGAGTCAAGATTATCCTTGAGTTGAGACACCGAACTGGCACCTATCAGGACAGAGGTTATACGCTGATCTTTTAACAACCATGCGATCGCCATCTGTGCTAAAGACTGATTGCGTAATTTAGCGATTTCATTCAGTTTCTTTACCTTTTCCAACGCAGTCCCCACCTGATCTTCGCGCAGGTATCCCCATGATTTTGCAGCTCTTGAACCTTCAGGAATTCCATTCAAATAGCGGTCTGTAAGCAGTCCCTGAGCCAAAGGTGAAAAGGCAATTATGCCTATTCCTTCATTTTCTGCCGTTTCAAGAAGTCCGTTTTCTACCCAACGCTCAAACATTGAATATTTTGGTTGGTGGATCAGGCAAGGGGTTCCAAGTTGTTTCAGGATCGCAGAAGCTCTTTTTGTCAAATCGGCAGGGTAATTCGAGATCCCGGCATACAGTGCCTTGCCTGACCGCACAGCCGAATCAAGGGCCAGCATTGTCTCTTCGAGTGGTGTTTCCGGATCGGGACGGTGTGAATAAAAAATATCCACATAGTCAAGACCCATTCTTTTAAGGCTCTGGTCCAGACTGGCTATTAAATATTTACGTGATCCCCATTCTCCATAAGGTCCGGGCCACATGAGGTATCCGGCTTTTGTAGAGATGATTAATTCGTCCCTGTATGGCAGAAAATCTTTTTTTAAGAGTATTCCGAAGTTCTCCTCGGCAGATCCGGGTGGTGGGCCATAATTATTTGCAAGGTCAAAATGATTGATTCCATTGTCAAAAGCATAACGAAGCATGGCTCGTCCCGTTTCCAAAACATCCACTCCTCCAAAATTATGCCATAGTCCAAGAGAGATTTCCGGAAGTCTTATTCCACTGCGTCCACAACGCCTGTATTTTATGACACTATCGTACCTCTCATCAGCAGCCAGATAACTCATTTTTTTGAATTTTATAAAATTAGATTTTCATTAATGGACAAAAGGAAATAAAGAAGGTATATTCTCCTTATCCAATCTTGTCCCATATTCAGAATCTTCGAATGCTTCGGCATATTTTATTTTCAAACCTTTATCCTTTCCATAGAGATCAATAAGCTTCTCCCTGAAATTATTGGCAATTTGTGAGGCCTCCTCCCTCCTAAACTTTGCCATCCATTCTCTGCGTTCAACCTTTCCCTTTGGAACCTGGTCGATTATTCCCATATTCCATGGCAACCATTCATACATTTGAGATTCATGACAGTCATACATGTCAATTTTCTTTTCTATAGTTTCATCAATTCCAACGACAACATCGGGTTTGAAGGGTATAGGTTTAGTGAAACTATCTGATGTGAATAGAAATACAGGGTTTTTGCGGAGTACCGGGGTCTCGGGACATATATTCGGGACGGTAACCATATATGCTGCATCGAGCACAAGCTGGGCGGTATTCCGGTGATCAGGATGATAATCATTAAGCCTTGGACAGATAACAATATCAGAATTAAACTCGCGGATGAGCCTTATTATTTTACGACGGTTTTCAAGAGTAGGCAATAGCTCTCCATCGTGATTATCAAGAATCTGATATTCTACACCCAGGATTTCGCCGGATCTTTTTGCCTCACCAGCCCTCCTTCGCATCAGTTCGCCACCACCCATAGTCTGATGGCCGGCATCTCCATTAGTAACAGAAACCAATTTCACCTGGTGACCGGCAGCGACGAAAAGAGCTGCAGTCCCACAGGCATCTTCGGCATCATCAGGATGGGCTCCAATGATCAGAATATGCAATTTCACAGTATCACCAGCTATTAAAACTTTACAAGTTAAAGCCAATAAGACAAAGATATACCCAAATTTTTTCATAACCATTAATATCTACTTAATGACAGCCTGGGTTGCCCTGGACTAATTTTATAAAAACTCCTGCAAGATACGAAAGATTTGTTTTCTCGCATAAATGTTAACCTAAATGGCTATTTTGAGAATTTGAAAACAATAATTTCTATCTTTGTTCGTTTTTAAAAAATAATGAGCCAAACAATCTTTTGATCAAATTTATTTCTCGTTCATTTACTTTGTCCGAAAAGGAATTACAATACGATAATTATTTAATATAATATTTAAAATGAGACAAGTAGCAATTGGAATTGATATCGGTGGGACAAATACTGCAATTGGAGTAGTGGATTATGATGGTAACGTTTTGTACGAAAAGAAACCTCAGCTTCCTACACCACAGAAGAGAGAAAATCCAAATATGACAATAGCCGTTTCGGATGATCTGATTGATAAATATATTACGAGTCTTACTGCAGAGATTAAAACAGCGATTGAAACTGTCAAACAGATTAATCCTGAAATTGAAGTTGCAGGAATCGGGATTGGAGCTCCAAACGGGAATTATTACAGTGGTACAATCGAAAATGCAGCAAACCTGCCCTTCGTTGGCGTAGTACCTTTTACAGATCTGATACATAAGAATTTTCCTGAAATCAAACACGTAAAACTTACAAATGATGCTAACGCGGCAGCCTTGGGTGAGATGATCTATGGTGGTGGAAAAGGGATGAAAAACTTCGTCATGATCACACTTGGTACGGGCCTGGGTAGTGGAATTATTGTAAATGGTGACCTTGTTTATGGTGCAGACGGTTTTGCAGGTGAGTGTGGCCATACAACACTTGTCCCTAATGGCAGACTTTGCGGATGCGGCGGATACGGACATCTTGAGGCATATTGCTCTGCAACTGGCATTAAAAGAACTGTCTATGAACTACTTGCTCAATATAATGCGACTGAGAGTGAGCTTGCTAAAGTTCCTTACGCTGAAATGAGTGCTAAAGTAGTCTATGATGCTGCCGAAAATGGCGATGCAATTGCAAAAGAGGTCTTTCAGAATGCAGGCGAATTACTTGGCAGGTCACTAGCTGATACAGTTCATTACCTGAGTCCGGAAGCCATATTCCTCTTTGGTGGTGCCGCTGCTGCAGGTGATTATATCTTTAAACCAACCAAAGCAAGTCTTGAGAAATATGTTCTCCCGACATTCCGCAATAAAGTGAAAATATTACCTTCTAAATTAAAAGAAGGTTCAGCAGCCATAGTTGGAGCCAGTGCTCTGGTATGGAAAGAATTAGAGAAAAATTAGTAATACTGGACGCATATTTAATTTGAATAATAAACCCCTGGTCACATAGTTTTGATTGGGGGTTTATTTGTTAAAATCCTTGCCTGTGAAAAGAGTTATCCTCGTGCGTCACGCAAAAGCAATATCTTACGGTTACGATCAGGATTTTGATCGGACACTAACTGAAAGAGGGGAAGAGGATGCCCTGACGATTAGTCTGGAGCTAAAAAAGATGAATGTGCATCCTGATTTGATTATTGCAAGTCCTGCATTACGTACCACTCAAACTGCCAAAATATTTGCAGGAAATCTGGAATATCCGGCAGCGTCAATACTCTATCAAAAAAAGCTTTACAGTGGCAAAACTCCTGAAAATTTCCTGACAATGTTAAGGGAACTCGAAGACGAAAAAAAAACGATCTTAGTTTTCGGTCATAACCCAACGATTTATTATTACATGCATTACCTGCTTCACGAATTCACAAGGGATGTCCCTACATGTGCAACCGTAGGGATTGAGTTTAAGGTCGAATCATGGGCAGAATTAGAGCCCCAAAAGGGTGATTTGGCTTTTATGCTAATTCCTGATATGTTCAGGTAGAAAGATGAAGGGGATACAGGACGAAGGGACGACGGGGCGACTTTACGATGGGGCGACGGGACGACGATGAGGCGATCGGGCGACGGGACGACAGGGCGACTTAACGACTTTTACCATTGTGAAGGTGAGCGTGTCAGAGTAAGGATTATGAAGGTCATTGAGCAGCGTCGAAATGAAGCTATTTTGATTCTTGGTTTTCATCCTCGATTTAAAGTAAATATCGTTGTGAAATTCAAAAAGGCGAATGAAATTCGCCTTACCCGGACCTGCATCTCCCAGAAAACCAGACAACCAGACACGCCTTCGCCCCTTCGTAAAGTCGTCGAGTCGTTAAGTCGTAAGAGTCGTAAAAGTCGTTAAGTCGTAAGAGTCGTCTCCCACCTACCAGTTAAACTTTACTGTCTGTTTTACATCAGGATGAAGGCTTAAAGCCACAGGACAGGTTTTTGTTACTGCTTCAAAAATTGCCTTATCCTTCTCCGAAAAATTGTTCTTTGGAAAGGTAAACTCAACAATAATCTCAGCGATTCTTCTGGGTTCGGTGGACATTATTTTTGTGGTTTCAATGGTTGTTCCGGTGATATCCAAACCTTTATCCCTGGCCTTAATCCCTATAATAGTCAGCATACAATCACTAAGACCCGTTGCGACAAGATCAGTAGGCGAAAATGCCTCTCCCCTGCCCTGATTATCCACAGGAGCATCTGTTATCAGCTTCTCTCCCGATCGAATATGCACATTTTCAGTCCTAAGACCACCCAGATAAATTGTATTTGAAGTTGGCATAGAAATATTTTTTGGGTGCAAGGTAATAAAATCTGTTTATTCTTTATTGCCTTTAGAAAAGAGTTAACTTCGTAACCAAATTTTAAACCTTGCATCATGTTTTCAGGAATTGTTGAAGGAATGGGTACTGTACTTGCTATTGAGAAGGAACGTGAAAATGTTCACCTAACCCTTAGTTGCAATTTTATCAGTGAATTAAAAATTGATCAGAGTCTTTCGCATAATGGTGTTTGTCTTACGGTTGTAAGAAAAGATGATACGTCATACACGGTTACAGCGATCATGGAAACGTTATTAAAGTCCAATCTTGGACTCCTTAAGGTCGGAGATAAGGTAAATCTGGAACGTAGTATGATGATCAATGGCCGGTTAGATGGTCACATCGTTCAGGGTCATGTGGATCAAACTGCGGTTTGTTCTAGAATAGAGGAATCTGATGGAAGCTGGTATTTTACTTTCAATTATGACTTCGATATCGATAAAGCCCGACAGGGATATATGACAGTTGAAAAAGGTTCGGCTACAGTAAATGGTGTAAGTCTGACCGTTGTAAACTCAAAAGACGATTCATTTCAAGTTGCGATAATACCCTATACTTATGAGAATACAAATTTTCATACATTCAATGTAGGTTCGGTCGTAAACCTCGAATTCGACATTATTGGTAAATATCTGAGCCGGCTGGCAAGCTATAAATAATAACCTGGCCTATTTTCGACCTATGAAATTTCTATTTTCTTCAATTTCTGTTATGCTTCTCCTTTCTTCATTTCATGTTGCGGCAAAGGAAACGCTGGCTCAAAAGGCCGCACGTATTCATAATTCGGTGCTGACAGTTGATACTCACTGCGATACGCCTATGAACCTTTCACGACCTGATTTTAATCTGGCAGAAAGACATGATGCAGTAAATTCAGGTACAAAGGTCGACCTGCCAAGAATGAAAGAAGGTGGAATGGACGCTCAGTTTTTTGCTGTTTTCCTGAGTCAGGGTCCCCGGACTGAGGCCGGACATTCAAATGCAAATCTTAAGGCTTTCGAAATTATCAAATCAATTTATAAAAGTGTGGAAGCAGCCCCGGAACTCGCACAATTGGCACGGACACCGGAGGAGGCCTATTCGATAGAAAAGACAGGAAAAAGAGCAATTTATATTGGAATAGAAAACGGGTATGCAATTGCGCATGACCTGACTATGATCGAAAAATTCTGGGAGAAGGGTGTTCGGTATATCACACTCTGCCACACATTAAACAACGATATCTGTGATTCATCAACTGACAAAAACGGTTCGGAATATAACGGCTTGTCTTCATTTGGCGTCGATGTTGTCAAAGAAATGAACAGAACAGGAATGATTGTTGACGTTTCACATATTTCTGATTCCTCACTTTATCATGTATTACGTGTCACCAAAGCGCCTGTTATTGCAAGTCACTCCTGTTCAAGGGCAATCTGCGATAATCCCCGAAATTTAACTGATGAAGGACTAAGAGCCATAGCAAAAAACGGTGGCGTTATTCAAATGTGTATTCTTTCAGATTATGTCAAAACACCTGAGCCAAACCCTTCACGTGATTCTGCCAGAGTAGTCCTCCGGCTAAAATACAACAATTTTGAGGGTTTATCTACCGGGAAGGAGAGAGCTGCCTGGGATGAATGGCGCGACGTAATGAAAAAGTATCCGCAGAAACTTGCCACAGTACAGGATGTAGCCGATCATATCGACCATATCGTTAAGGTTGCAGGGATCGATCATGTTGGCATAGGTACCGATTTTGACGGAGGTGGTGCAGTAACCGGTTGTTTTGATGTCTCCGAAATGGGAAATATTACCCTTGAACTCGTCAAACGAGGATATACTGAAACCCAAATTCGTAAAATCTGGGGTGGTAATTTTATGAGAGTATTTAAGGAAGTATTGAAAGTCGGCGGGAAACATTCCTGAGACGCTTCAATCCATTCCTACAACCTTATATTCCAGAATATCTCCGGGCTGACAGTCAAGAACCCGGCAAATAGACTCCAGCGTGTCAAACCGAACACCCTTTGCTTTACCCGTTTTCAGAATTGAAAGATTTACAGTTGTCAGACCCACCTTCTGAGATAGTTCGTTCAACGACATCTTTCGCTTTGCCATCATAACATCCAAATTGATAACTATTGCCATGGTCAGATGAATGATTCGTTTTCTTTTTTAACCTTAAGAGCCACACCCACAAATTGCTTCACTGCCCACAGAATTGCAGCAATCAATAAATACATCGTCTGAGGACTGCTAAAAACCAGCAGCCGGGTGAATGATCTCAGAAATAAATTGGATATAGCAGCGATTGTAGTCCATTCTTCGAGGTGAACCTCACTAAAATTAGTAACAACAGTTTTGAAAGCCCCAAGAAAAGCAAGCCCTAAACACGCAATGATTATACCATTTAATACATGAATACTTTCAGCGCCGAAATAACCCGCCAGGGTGTATTTTTTAATTAATCTGATCAGCAAGAACGAGACATAGATAAAAATCAGATTACTGCAGATTTGAACCATAAACCACAAAACCGGTATTTCATTTACCGGAACACCTCCGCGAATATTGCTATTCATCATGAATGCAATAAACCATCTGGTATGGTACACCAAAGCCAGCCCTGAAAAATAAATGCAAATCCACAAAACCACTTTTACGATTGTCAGCTTGGATAATCCTGTCTTCATCATCAGAATAAAGTATTACGTTTTATTCTGCAAAGATAGAATTCAACACAAAAATAACAACATGATTTAATGTTTTATTTTAAATATTAAAATTTATACAATAAATATTCTATGTAGATCTTGTTGAAAACTATTTTAAACAACGGGCTGATTATCTGTCAGGCTGACGAAAAACTTATGATGAAGCTCAAGGAACCAATGGAAAGGAGTACTCGGAATTCCTGCTCAGGAGTGGGATGAATATAGAAATTCGATAAAATTGATAAAAATCAAAGGTGCATAGCACCGGTTATATTTGTAGAAACCTTATTAAAACATACCATGGCCAGGTACAACGTACCATAATATCTTCTTTGATGAAGTTTAAAGGGAAATTTTTTAAAGTTTTCTGTTATCCTTAATTTCCGGAAATCCAGTAACCAGCTTTTGGATCTGACTGACGTAGCGTATTCAAAGCTAAAAGAGCTTCTTTTTTATCAGAATAAGATTGGACGATAACTAAAAATGTTCCGTTAGGCAAAACCTTAAGCTCAGATTTATAACCATCTTTCTGAAGATTTCCAAGGAATTTCTCGGCATTCTCACGCAATCGAAAACAACCCCCGATAACCCGGTATCGTTCGTTTGACTTAACAGAAACAGTCGGAGATATCTTAGCCTGAACAGGAATTAATTTAACCGAATCAATCTTTAAAACCTCCGGTTTCCCAGCAAATACAGGGTCAACATGTACATTGGAAAGAGGAGTAACTGAACTATTCAGGGAAAGATCTGCAGTACCTGATGTCTGAAGATCAGCGACAGAGTGACTGTTCCATGGATATTTTGATGCCGGAACAAATACGAGAGCGAGAAGAATAGGTATTCCAATAGCCAGGGCCTTAACTTTTCGCGAACTCAACACTGGACGTGTGGACGGCCTGTCTGCGAAGATCCTTTTAGAAGGGATCATTTCTCTCCATTCCAGTTGCGGAAATTGGAATCCTTCCATTCCATAGGCCTGAAGTAAGAAATTGTCGTGTATCTCGGACTCGAAAATCAGTTTTTCATTCTTGTCAAATTTCAGATAGCCTAGATTCTGAAATGTAATGCTGTCTCCGTTTTCAAGCTTAGACCAGATTTCATCAACGAATTCTGAAATAATCTGACGTGCCTCCATATATCCTACTCCTTCGGTTTCGGAAATATAGTTTACCAGCAGGCCATCGTTTTTTGTTAATTTACCGGTAAAAATAACCTCTTTCACTGGCGGATTAAAACGGTTTCCAGCGAGATCCATTTCTGCCGGTCTGTAATTTGTAACAAAACCACCCAGGTCGGGAACAATCACACAATCGTGCAGGCGCAACAATTCTACCAAGTAAATACTGATATCCATATTCTGTTTTTCGATGTATCAAAAATAAGGTAAAATAGATGAATCCTGCCATGGGAATGAGAAAAATAAAGATATTTTCTCTAAAATCATGGTATCAAACGATATAGACATAAATAAATTATCTTAATTTTGATAATATATAACTTTATGATATGGGACGAAAAGTATTGGTTACCGGTGGGACAGGATATATTGGTTCACACACAGTAGTGGAACTTCAAGCCGTTGGATTTGAAGTAATTATAATTGATGACCTTTCCAATTCTACAGCTGAAGTGGTCGACAACATCGAAAAGATTAGTGGCATAAGACCAGTTTTCGAAGAATTTAATTTACTGGATTCAGACAAGCTGACTGCCTTTTTCGGGAAATATCCTGATATTGAAGCAATAATTCATTTTGCGGCATTTAAAGCAGTAGGGGAATCGGTCGAAAAACCGCTTTATTATTACCGGAACAACCTGGTTTCGCTAATGAATATTTTGGATTGCATGTCAAAATATAAAATTCCAAACCTTGTTTTTTCCTCTTCGTGTACAGTTTACGGGCAGCCTGATGTGTTACCTGTAACAGAAAATACGCCTAAAAAAGATGCAGAGTCTCCTTATGGAAATACGAAGGCGATAAGCGAAGAGATCCTTCGTGACACGGTGAAAGTTACACCTGATTTAAATGTTATTGCACTTCGCTATTTTAATCCTATTGGTGCTCATCCTACCGCCTTGATAGGTGAACTTCCAAGGGGTGTTCCTAATAACCTCGTTCCGTTTATCACTCAGACTGCTGCTGGAATACGTCAGCAATTAAGTGTTTTTGGGGATGATTATAATACGCCGGATGGAAGTTGTGTCCGCGACTATATCAACGTTGTTGATTTGGCAAAGGCCCATGTAATCGCAATAAACAGACTGATTAACAATACAAATACGGATCGGTACGAATTCTTTAATGTTGGAACCGGGTATGGGGCATCTGTTCTTGAAGTGGTTAAAACTTTTGAACAGGCTACGGGTCTGAAACTGAACTATAAGATAGTTGCACGCCGTCCTGGTGATGTTGAGAAAATATTTGCTGACACCAAAATTGCAAACACTGTATTGGGATGGAATGCCGAAACTTCACTTTTCGATACTTTGCTTTCAGCATGGAACTGGGAAAAGCGTATAAGAAATATTAGCTGATGAACGTTCAGAAATTTTAATAGTATTAATGCCTAATTAAATATGATTATGAAGACTATATTAATTACCGGAGGTGCAGGTTTTATTGGATCCCATGTTGTAAGGCGATTTGTAAATAAATATGCTGATTATAAAATCGTAAATCTTGACGTTTTAACTTATGCAGGGAATCTGGAAAATCTGAGAGATATTGACACAAAACCAAATTATGAGTTTGTTAAGGGAGATATTAATGATAGTGCCTTTATTAATGAGCTTTTCGAAAAATATCAGTTTGATGGCGTATTGCACCTGGCCGCCGAGTCGCATGTCGATCGTTCAATCGCTGATCCTATGGCCTTTATAATGACTAATATAGTAGGTACAGTAAATCTTTTGAACGGAGCACGGCGAATCTGGAAAAGCGGCAATGAAGGACACCGGTTTTATCACATCTCAACGGATGAGGTTTATGGGACACTTGGTGAAACAGGACTTTTCCTTGAAACAACTTCCTATGATCCCCACAGTCCGTATTCGGCTTCCAAGGCGAGCTCAGATCACCTCGTCAGGGCTTATCACGACACTTATAAATTACCAATAGTTATAACCAACTGTTCAAATAACTATGGTCCGAATCAATTCCCTGAAAAACTTATTCCTTTGGCAATTCATAACATTAGTCAGAACAAGCCCATTCCTATTTATGGGAAAGGGGAAAATATTCGGGACTGGTTATATGTTGAAGATCACGCAGCGGCAATCGATTTAGTATTCCATGAAGGTAAAGATGGTGAAACATATAATATTGGAGGACATAATGAATGGACCAATATAGCCTTAATCAGACAGTTATGCAAAACAATGGACAAAAAGCTTGGTCGTGAACCAGGGACAAACGAAAAATTAATCACCTATGTTAAGGATCGCGCTGGCCACGATCTGAGATATGCAATAGACTCATCCAAGATTCAGCGTGAACTGGGCTGGGCTCCATCCCTGCAATTTGAAGAAGGAATTGAAAAGACGGTAGATTGGTATCTGGCAAATTCAGAATGGCTGGAAAATGTTGCATCCGGTGCGTACGAAAAGTATTACGAAAAACAGTACGTAACGAGGTAGTGCATACCCCAAATTCTTGAAGGAGGTTATGATTACGGTCCGGTTAAAAATTAAATATTCTTTATAATTATCATATAATAAGCATTATACAGAGATTTCGCCACTACGTGGCTTGATTTCTTCCCCAGCAGATAATTCTACAAAGATTTGGCAGTTACGCAGCCTGACTCCAGAAGCTGTATCAAAAGTCTTCGAGCGCCGGGTTAAATAATGAAAATGGAATATTGCAAAGGATTAACTAACAGTTATACAGCGCTTTGCAATTTATTGCGTTTTTCACTTTGCGGCCTTTGCGTTTAAATTTTTCCCTTCTGATACAGCCTCTATATCTTTGTAGTTAAATTCATTACGAAATTCCGATGCAATGTAGTTGCGACATCTTAACTGGCTAACATTTTTAACAGGACAATATTGCTTCATTAGATATTCAGTCATTCTGGATCAGATAAAAAAGTTGTGGACATTAATTTTCTTTAAACGATTTGATAGGTACTATTTATATGACAATTTCTTATTCTATTGGATAAAACCTGTTAATAAATGCTTAAAGGTGCAGAGCACCGTTTATATTTGTAGAA
>CAINLJ010000067.1 GCA_903850335.1 uncultured Bacteroidia bacterium
CAGACTTGAGAAATTGGTTGCTGTTGTTCCTGTGAATGCATATTGACTACCGGCACAAATCGTGGCATTGGTGACGTTGACAGTAGGGGGAGTCCAGATAGTCAGGATCATTGTAGAGGTTACATTTGGACATGCCCCTCCACTGATGGCTGTAAGAGTAAGTGATACCTGGCCATCCTGAACATCTGATGCACTTGGGGTATAAGTTGGAGTTAATGCGGTTGTACTGCTAAATGTTCCGGTTCCGCCTGTTGTCCAGAGATATGAAGCAGCGTTTGTTGCAGTAGCTACAATCTGGAATGACTGATTAAAAGTAATATTTGGATGGCACATCGTACCGTTACTGGCAGAGGCCGTAACCGATGGAGAACACGCTGTCACAACCGGGGTAGGATCACTATGTTCATTTGGATCCTGATCACCTGTTGGATCCGGATCTGAGCCATTTTGAGAAATATCTGTAACAGTTCCTGCAATGCTTGATGTTCCTGATGCAGTGACTGTATTATTGTAACTTCCTGGGTGTAAAATCTTCACTGTAAGTCTGATATCGGTTGAAGCCCCAACCGCAAGAATATTGGAAGTAGCTGAATTATCCAATAAACTACCTACTCCTGTGAAAGATGTATTAACGGCAAAAGAGGTGCTGGACAAACCTAAAACAGCATAATTTCCTGCTCCGAAGGCAGTAGTTAAATTTTCGGTGACCTGAATATTATCCAGCTCTACATTTCCATAGTTCTGAACACGAATGTTGAATAAAGCGTTAAAGGTTCCATCCCCATTATTTGTCAGACTAACCAGTTGTTTGGCTGCACCGATAGAAGAGTTACAGTTAATTACGTTCACTTGTAAGTCAAACGCTGGGCCCGGACAATAGGTTGGTGCCGGTCCGGTTGGGGTGATGATATAATTAACTACCCCGCCACCACCTGTGTTTGTTAGAATATCGTTAATTGGGCCGGAACCACTTGGAGTATAACCAGTGACTGTTCCACCTGTATTTTGTGCAATCCACGTAAAAGTCGTACCAGCAACTGCTGATGTTGGTGTATAGGTACCCATTGCCTTTCCGCTGCAAACTGACAATGCGGATAAACTTGTTACTGTTGGTGTTGGGTTTACAGTGATTGTAAAATTCTGAACAGGACCCTGACAACTTACGCTTCCATTTTGGAATGTCGGGGTGACTGAAATTGAGGCAACAACCGGTGTTGATCCGCTGTTAATCGCAGTAAATGCGGGTATTGTCGGTCCGGATCCGCTTGCTGCCAAACCAATACTCGTTGTATTGTTGGTCCATGAATAAGTGGTCGTACCTACAGTATTATTAGTGGAGAAGGTGATCAGTGCCGTACTTGAATTGTTACAAACGGTCTGATTTCCAGGATTATTTGCTTGTCCAGTCGGGTTAACAGTGATTGTGAAAGTTTTGGCAGGCCCCACGCAGGATGTCCCTCCGTTTGAAAATGTTGGAGTTACAACAATATTTGCTAAGATTGGTGCAGTTGTTGTATTCGCTGCAGTAAATGATATGTTGCCGCTTCCGCTTGCCCCAAGACCAATAGTCGTATTGTCGTTAGTCCATGTGTAGGTCGTAGAGCCTCCTGTATTACCTGTTGTAAAATTGACCGCTTCGGTGGCATTATTACAAACTACCTGATTAGCTGGCTGGTTGACTTCACCGGTAGGGTTCACGGTGATCGTAAATGTCTTGGTTGAACCTGCACAAACTGATCCTCCATTGTCAAAATGAGGAGTTACCACAATTGTTGCAACAACGGGTGAAGAACCACTGTTCGTCGCAGTAAAGGAGGCAATATCTCCCGACCCGCTTGCTACCAATCCAATACTTGTGTTATTGTTTGTCCAGGTATAGGTTGTTGTGCCGACAGAGTTATTGGTTGTAAAATTTACTGCCCCTGTAGCAGTATTATTGCAAATTACCTGACTGGCAGGCTGATTGACCTGACCTGCCGGATTAACAGTGACAACAACGTCCAATGGTGTTCCGGAACATCCTCCGACAGATGGGGTGATATGGTAGGTTACTGTTGCCGGTGATGTTGTTGTATTTGTAAGTGTCTGTGCAATTGAGCTGCCCGATCCGCCTGAAAATCCTGAAGCAGTTCCTGAAGTAAGAGAGGCGGTCCAGGAATAACTTATTGTTCCGGTCGTACCGGATGTGAGTGCGATAATTGTTGCAGTATTATGGCAAATTGCCTGAGCCGAAGGTGTGGCAATCACAGTTGCAACAGGTTGTACAGTTACATCAAAGTTAAATGGTGTCCCGGGGCAATTCGTATTGGCAGGACCTGTCGGAGTGATGACGTACCTGACAACACCTGTTGAGGTGCCGGTATTAACCAGTGTTGGATTAATAGTTGAACCGGATCCCGGCGTTGAAAAACCTGTTATTGTCCCTCCTGTTGGCGACGTCAATACAGAAGCAGTCCATGCAAAAGTTGTATTTGAGGTTGCTGAGGTAATCGTATAACCAACGCCTGCATTACTGCAAATTGTTTTGCTGGCGGCGCTGCTTACCGTTGGAGTTGGGTTTATAATAATAGTGAAGGTTTTTGTTGGGCCGGCGCATGAAGCCCCTCCATTTGCAAAAGTAGGTGTCACAACTATAGTAAGAGTAACCGGTGAAGTACCTGCATTTGTGGCTGTAAAGGCCGGGATGTCACCCGTACCACTGGATGCAAGTCCGTGTCCCGTGCGATTATTCGTCCAACTATAGGTCGTCGTTCCTCCAGTATTTGTGGTGGTAAATGTCACGAGCGAGGTGCTTGTGTTGTTGCATAATTCCTGATTGGTGGGCTGAACCACCTGACCACCGGGGTTAATTGTAATTGTGAATGTTTTAGCCGGTCCCACACATGAGGCATCTCCGTTAGTATAAGTTGGAGTCACAACAATGTTTGCCAGGATGGGCGCATTGGAAGTATTTGTAGTAGTGAAGGATAGATTGCCGGTTCCGCTTGCCCCCAGGCCTATGGCCGTATTGTCATTTGTCCATGCGTAGGTGGTCGTTCCTCCTGTGTTATTTGTTGCAAATGTTGTGGTTCCTGTTGATCCACTGCAAAATACCTTGTTAGTTGGCTGAATAACAGCTCCTGTTGGATTGACGGTTATTGTAAATGTCTTTGTTGACCCATCGCAATTGGTTCCTAGATAATCGAAATGTGGGGTTACAATTATGGTAGCAATAACGGGAGTTGTACCTGAATTTGTGGCGGTAAATGACCCTATATTTCCTGACCCGGAGGCTGCAAGCCCTATGCCGGGTGTATTATTAGTCCAGGTATAGGTCGTAACCCCGGAAGGATTATTTGTGGTAAAATTGATAGCCGTAGTTGCTGTATTGTTACAAACATACTGACTGGCAGGCTGATCGACCTCACCTCCTGGATTTACAGTAACTACCACATCCTTTGGCGTTCCGGCACATGTCCCTATTGCCGGAGTAACATGATAGGTCACAGTCGAAGGGGGAGGAGAGGGGTTTATCAGAGTCTGGGCAATTGTGCTGCCCGTTCCGGATGAAAATCCTGTGGCAGCTCCCGTAGTTAAAGAGGCAGTCCAGGAATAGGTAACTGTGGCTCCGGTTGTTGCTGTCGTGAGCCCTATACTTGTGGCACTTCCATCACAAATTGTCTCGGCTGAGGGTGTGATATTTACAGTTGATACTGGATTTACTGTTACATCCAGATTAAATGACGTTCCGGGACAATCAGTTGGCGCAGGTCCCGTAGGAGTGATGACATATCTGACAATTCCAGTTGAAGTACCCGTATTGACAAGTGTGGAATTGATATTTGTGCCGGAACCTGCACTAAATCCGGTTATTGTTCCTCCTGTTGGCGAAGATAACAATGATGCTGTCCATGCGAATGTCGTTCCAGTAGTTGCAGATGTTATCGTATAACCAATTGCCGAATTATTACATATTGTTTTGGCTGAAGCACTGCTTATTGTTGGGGTTGGATCAACAATAACAGTGGCAGTAATTGGAACACTGGCACAATTGGTTGGCAGAGGGCCTGTCCCTGTGATCGTGTACGTTACAGTTATAGGAGCTGCTGTGGAATTGATAAATGTATATGCGGGTATTGTGCTTCCAATAGGGAGTCCGTTGCCGCTTAAAGGTTGAGATGTTGAAATTCCAGCCGGGGAGGTTCGTGTCCATCCCAATGTTGAGCCAGTGAGCGAAGTTGAAAGTGTCATATCAGAGCTGGAACTCCCGGAACAGATTTCCTGGGTCTGGTTTGTTGCAGTTACAACTGGAAGCGGGTTTACCAAAATATCATGCGATGTAGATGAAGGGCATCCTCCCGGAACAAATCCGTTGGTTACCGTAAGAATTACATGATACGTACCTGGGACTATATAAGTGTGCGCAGGGTTTTGTATCGTCGAGTGTGTTGTCCCGTCGCCAAAATCCCAATCCCACGTCGAAACTGCATAACGTGGATCTACTATCGTTGAAAGGTCTGTAAATTGAAAACTCAGATTCTGACAATTTTGTCCTGAGTTGGCTATAGAAGCATAGGAAAATGCGGCGACTGGTGCCTCACTCGTATTGATCCGTTCATTAACTCCATAATAATAGGCATAATCACCACAGGTTGGATCACGCAGAATAAGGATCGGTAACCGAGTACCCCATGTTGTATAGGTGTGAGCAGTTGTTTCGGAAGTAACGCCACCAGGGACTGTCTGTAATTGTGTTACCCCGTCACCGAAATCCCAGGTAAGTGAGGTTACCCCGTCAAGACCTGTGGCATAGTAATTTTCAGTATGCGGAGCACAGGCAGGGGTATTATCGTAAGTAAATACTCCAACAGCCCCGGCTACAGTTACTACTTGTGAACTGGTTCTGGTACATCCTCCGGTCAGTGTCTCAGTAAGGGTTACTGTATAATGTCCGGGTCTTGTATAGTAATGATTTGGATTTTGGGCAGCCGAAGATTGTCCGTCTCCAAATGTCCAGGCGTAAACTGAAACTACTGCCGGAAGGTCTGTTGCCGTAAATTGGGCCGCAGCAGGAGCACAACCCAGCGGAAAATTCGACAAGGTAAATAGTCCGGTGCCATCAACAACAGATATTGTTTTGGTGAAAATATCCTGACAGCCAAGATTGCTCGTTATCCTAAGTGAAATGGTATAAGAACCTGTGGAGGTGTAAGTGTGTGATTGATTTGCTGTTCCGTTAATAATTTCATAGGTGCCATCCCCATTTAAATCCCAGTCGTAGGATGTAATCGTACCGACAGATGTATTTGTAAAGTTTACAAGGTCATTAAGGCAGTAAATATTTTTAGTAGTTGTAAAACCTGCAGTTACAGTAGGCACAAGAACTGAACTTGTAACCGATTTTGAACTTACACATCCCAGGTTGTCAGTAACCTGAAGTGTTACAGTGAAGCTGCCATTTGTTGTGTAGGTATGTGTTGGGTTTTGAAGGGTTGAGGTAGCTCCGTCACCAAAAGTCCAGTAATATGTATTTAACGCAGGATTAGCGGGGTCATTTGCCGCTTTGGTGGTCGCATCCGTGAATGTTACAAGGGATCCGGTGCAAATCTGAGTAGGAAGATTTGTAAAATTAACGATAGGCCCCCTGACATCTATTTGAGCCGGTAATGTATAACTGTAAACACAACCCTGTGTCTCGGTAACCTGCAGTTTCACAGTATAAAGTCCTGGGGTGGTATAGGTATGTGAAGGGTTTGCCGAGGTGGAAGTATTCCCGTCTCCAAAAGTCCATAAATAGGAACCCACAGAAAAATTAGATGATGAGTTTGCAGCAACCTGATTCGTAAAGTTTGATCCGGTTCCGGCACAAACAATCTCACTGTTTACTGTAAATAAAGGGTTGGATGTAGTGATATGTATCGTTGATGTCGTTGTTGCATTGCAGTTGGAGGTGTTGTTATGGACTGTTAAGGTGACCAGATAATCGCCTGTTGCGTTGAATGTGTGTGAAGGGTTAGCCTGGGTTGATGTATTATTTACACCGCTGGAAGAGTCGCCAAAATTCCAGCTATAGCTTGTTGCACCACTACCTGTGCTTGTAAAATTAATAGTTGCCGGGACGGAACATGCCTTTGTCGCAGAAGGGGTAAATCCTGCTGTTGGCTCATGAACTGTCACTCCACCAGGCAAAGTGTAAACAACTGAAGGGCAATTATTGTAATAGGCAGTCACGCTTACGGTATAGGTACCAGGGCTTGAATAGGTATAGGATTGATTAACAGTTCCCGAGGCAGACTGGACTGGAGTTAGGATTTGACTATGTGTTCCGGTTCCATCACCATAATTCCATACTAACTGGTCAGTAGAGGTTGTGAAGTTTGCCGTAAATACAACTGAATTATTAAAGCAGAAATTAGAAGCTGGGGTAACGCTTGTAATTGTTTGCGGTGTACCTACCTTAATATATGCCGGATTGGTTACAGTAACGACACAGCCATTTGTAGTAGTAGCTGTCAGTGTTACATCATAAACGCCGGCATTGTTATAAATGTGTGTGGGATGCGAAGCGGTTGAGGTGTTATTTACTCCGCTTGAAGGATCGCCAAAATTCCAGCTGTAGGTGGATATTGGATCCGACACGTTTGTATATATAGGTGTAAAGACTGAGGTCAGTGGAGCGCATCCTGATGCAGGGCTTGCCGATAGGTTGATCGTCGCTGCCGGAGGTACAATTACGTTGGTTGCAAATGTGCTTGTGCAGCCATCAGAGCTGGTCACAGTAAGCGAAACATTGTAGGTGCCGGCAGCTGAAAAAATATGCGAAGGGTTTGCCTGGGTTGATGTGTTATTTACTCCACTGGATGGATCTCCAAAATTCCAGGCCCAACCGGTCATTGTCTGAGGGAGCACAGCAGTGGCAGTAGAGGTGAACCCAACGGTATAATTGGGAAGGCAGGCCGTAGTTGGACTGAATGTAAAGGAAGAAGTTGGGCCGGCTATAGCCACAGGATGTGTTACTGACATAACACAGCCATCGTTAAACGTGACCGTTAACTGGGCATTATAAGTTCCTGCAGAAGTGTAGGTATGGGAAGGGTTTTGAGAAGTCGAGGTATTTCCATCACCAAAAACCCAGGCCCAGCTTACTATATTGGCAGTGATTGTGGACAAATCGGAAAATGCTACAGGCTGACCGGCACAACTCCCTATAAATGAAAATGCAGCAGAACTGGAACTGTTAAAGATTACAGGCTTAATTACAGGATCAGAAGAACATCCCACTGAAGACGAGGCAGTAAAGGAAACATTGTAAGTTCCGGCGGTTGTGAAATTGTGAACCGGGTTTTGAAGAGCTGAGGTGCTTGAAGGATCATTAAAATTCCAGGCATAGCCTGCAATCGTACCGCTGGCTACAGATGCTGTTCCTGTAAAGTTAACATTACCGGTACCACAAAGGCTTGCCTTTGCGAAAGTGAAATCTGCTGTTGGCTTAGGATTTACAGTCATTACACTTTGCACGAAGACGGAATTTGAACACCCGTGAACATCTGTGACAGTGATTAATACATCATAGATACCAGCGGGAATATTCGTAAGGCTTAACTGGTTTGGGTTGGCGTCAATCCCAACTGTTTTTGTAACTGTAGGCAGGTCGCCAAAAAAGTTCCAGGTATATGACGCTGCTGCACCACCTGTTATCCCTCCTACATTGGATGTGAGAGGTGCAGGAAACGTTCCGGCTATTGTAAAGGGTGCAATTACTACCGGGTTGGCAACAGCTGTAAGAGTAGTTGAAAAAGGCTCACATCCCTGGACTGCCGCCGGACCAATTGGGTTTGGGCTGGGGTAAACATTGACGAGCTGAGGAGTGGAGGTAATAGTACCATTAATCTTAAGGGTTACCGCATAAACACCGGGTTGAGGATAGTTGGCGGAAACCGGCGAGGGTGATTTCCCTGAATTAGTGGAAATATTGGAGTTTCCAAAATCCCAGTACCACGAATTGTCTCCAGTCGAAGTATTTGTATAATAGATAGTTGTTGGTGTACACGCGGATGTTGAGCTTGCCGTAAAGGAGGCCGTCTGCCCGTTAGCAGATTGTAAGAATCCAGACAATCCGATATAAAGTAAAAAGATAAACAACGTTTTTATAGTACCGGAAATGGTGTTTATCGGGCGTCCAAAAATGGGTTGGCAGAAGTTTCCCATGATCTGTATAGTTTGAAATGAATATGAGCCGGATTTACTTTGGGCAACTGGTTTACTTTTCATAAAATTCATGGTTAGGGACATGCAAAATACCTTATTGATAATTAATGCTATTCATCTGTAAATAAATTTTCTGATTAATTACCACCAAACGAAAGATTAGATAAATTTATCAATCGTTGGGATTTTTATTCTCATAACATATAAACCAAAAGTAAATTATTTTTTAATAATACTAAATCAAACATAATTATAATATGAAATTTTAGTTCTGACTAATTTTATGAGTGTTAAACTTCAGTATAAAAGGTGATTATATAAATTTTAAACCTGACATATTGTGCTTGATTTGTATTTTAATCTTAAAATATTTCATAAAATTGTTCTAAAACAAGTATTTGAGGGAAATACTTAGTCTTGGCAAAGATCAGATAATTGAAGAATGGCTTTAATAAAAATTAGAGTGTTCATGTTTAATATGTTAAATAAAAATGTACGTGTAAAGAATCTTGTAAAAAAATTAATTGAAGGGGGTTAAAATTTTTTTACCCAATCAAAGTGATTCACTCAATTCGTTTTGACCTTTCAATGGCTGTCCTTTTTACCTCTGATTTTAGTTTGATTTTTAGTTTTATATTATCATCACTTTTCCTAATTTTATGTTTTCTAATCCGGATTTATTATGCTGAATATAGGCCATCTGAAAATACCATCCAAGCTTAGGATTATGAGCCTTGTAACTCTTTTTAGTGTTCTGGGTTTGGGATTTGTTGCCAATTATTTCTTCCAGACCAGTAAACTACTGGGAGTAATAATTAATGCGGAAAGAGTCCATAACAATACTTTCCAGGAAGGGGTAGAGGATTTTTTCAAATACTTATCAACCAATGATAAACAACTGATTGATTCCAGCGTAGTTAAAATCAGTTCGGCCAACCAAATGGCCTATCATTTCGCAATAATTGATCAACTTTTACAGCTTCCCAAAGAAAAATGCACCGATATTTTGTTCGAATCATATAAAGTTGCATTCAATCAAAAAAGGGATAACGCATACCTAATGAGAAGTCGAATAGGCCTTCTACTTACCATAAAAGGGGATAAAATTTCTGAAGCGCAGAAGGTTACATACGATGGTTATATTTTAGGAGAGCAGATCAAAACAAAAATTCAAGAATTCAAAAAAACCGACGGTAAAATGGATGGCGCATTTCTTGAAAGCGATTTGCATAAGATGCGGTTATTTTACCAGGATTTTGCAAACATAATCACAGCCCTAAACGATTTTGCCAACGATCTGCTCTTTTGGGCTATGTTTATAATAGTAATCAGCCTTTTACTCTTATTGTGGATAATTTCAATTGTAATCTCACGCTCTATTTCTCTTCCACTCGAAACCATGGTTAGGAATTTCCAGATAATTTCACGCGGGAACCTCAACACAACGATTCCGATCACTACCAAAAATGAAATGGGACAGTTAGCCAGTTCATTCCGTGAAATCCAGGATGGGCTACTGTCAGTGATTGAATTTACACGAAAAGTTGCCGACGGGGATTATTCCCGGGAAATAACCCCAAGATCAGACGAGGATCAACTCATTATCGCATTAAACAGGATGGTTGGGAAACTAAAGAGTTCATATGACAAGGCTGAGCAGGATTCATGGTTCAAATCTGGAATAAACCGGATCAATGAAAAATTAAGTGGCGATCATACTCCGGTGAACATATCGACAAATGCGTTGGAGTTTTTAATGGATTTTCTCCATTCTCAGTTAGGGAGTGTTCATATATATAATCCGGATTATCAATTTCTTAAACTTGTAGCCTCTTCTGGTTTCGATCCTAAAAAACTAAAAGAACGTATTAAGTTAAATGAGGGTATCCTGGGTCAGGTTGCTACCAGGAAGACACTGACCATTCTCTCCGACCCCTCTCAGGAATCCTATATTACATTCTCATCATCAGGCTCTTATATACCCAAACAAATTATTGTTCTTCCATTACTTTTTAACGAAACACTCATTGGAGTACTTGAATTGTCGTCTTTGAACCCTTATTCGGATCTGGAGATTAACTTTCTAAAGGAAGCATCAGATATAATCGCCATCAACATCAGCTCAGCCATTAATCTGGTTAAAACCAATGAATTGCTCCTTAAAACTCAGGAGCAGGCTGGTGAATTACAGGTACAACAGGAGGAATTAAGAGTTGCCAATGAGGAGCTCACAGAACATACTAAAATATTGACAGATAATGAACGGAGACTTCAGGTACAGCAGGAGGAGTTGAGGGTGGCAAATGAAGAACTCGAGGAGAGGACGCGTCAGCTTGAAATTCAAAAGGAGGATATAGGGAATAAAAATGTGGAACTAACCGAGATTAAAAATGCGCTCGAGATCAAAGCCAAAGAATTGCAACTTTCGAGTCAGTACAAATCGGAATTTCTGGCAAATATGTCACATGAGCTTCGAACTCCGTTAAATAGTTTATTGATTTTGTCAAAACTATTATCAAATAATAAGAAAGGAAATCTTACGCCGGATCAGGTGCAGTCTGCAAAAATTATTCATAAAAGTGGTAATGATCTGCTTTATTTAATTAATGAAGTTCTTGACCTTTCAAAGATTGAAGCTGGGAAAATAACTATTGAACCTGGGATTGTCAGTATATCAGAGCTTAGGGATGAGCTTATTTCAGATTTTAGTATGCTGGCTGAAGACAAACAGTTGACATTTAAAGTATCTGTTGAAAATAAATTTCCTCTGCAAATAGTGACTGACCGATATCGTTTAATGCAAATTCTGAAAAATCTCCTCTCCAATGCCTTCAAATTCACAAAGGAGGGACACATTAAGGTAGACTTTCTTATCCCTTCGAATGATGTTAAATTAAATATACCCTCTCTGACAAAGGAGAATGTCTGTTGCATCAGGGTTGAGGATACTGGTGTTGGTATTCCAAACGAGAAACTCGAAGCAATTTTTGAAGCTTTCCAGCAGGCTGATGGCAGCATCTCTCGCAAATATGGCGGAACAGGGTTGGGGTTATCAATTTCACGCGAACTCATAAGGATGCTAGGAGGGGAAATTCAACTTCAAAGCAAAATTAATGAGGGGTCTGTTTTCTCTGTTTTCCTACCTGTTAATAACCTTTCTGGAATTTCTGGCAATGCAAATAATTCATCCCGCATAGCTTCCGGAAATCCGACTGAAAGTAACCGTCTAATTGAGAGCCCTGAAAATAAAAGTGATGTCGCGTTACCCTGGTTTTTGGCTGATGACCGGGATGAGGCAGGCACCAACAACTCAATTTTGATGATTCATCCATCAAAACAACAAGCCGAAAAGTACATACAACAAGTCAGGGCAAAAAATTACAAGGTTATAGTTGCTAAAACAATTTCAGACGGAATTCTTTTGGCTGAAAAATTTCTACCGCGTGCCATAATACTTGCAACAGAGCTTTTGAATGATACTAACAGTTATATTTTGCTAAAATCACACTCGTCGATAAGAAAACTCCCTATTCATATTATAACTCCAGTGGAATATGCCGGCACTTCCGAGGAAGAAGAGTTAAGATCGGTTGATAACACAGAGATATCCAATGTTTTAGAAACACTTAAGAGTGATTTTCTCGCACCATCAAGGAAAATTCTTGTTATTGAGGACGATCCGGTAACGCAGAAAATTATTCATGACCTGCTTTCACAGCTTGACATTAACATTGTAAAGGCAGGATTTGGTGAAGAGGCTTTAAAAATACTATCGAATGAATCTTTTGATTGCATAATTCTGGATTTGGGATTACCCGACTACTCCGGAAAGGAGTTACTGGAAAAACTGAAGACACTTAACATTCCCCTTCCCAAGGTTATTGTTTATACAGGTAAGGAGATTTCAAAAGAAGAGCATAAAAAACTGAGCGCCTATACAGATACGATCATTCTGAAGGGATTAAAATCGGATGAACGTTTAATGGACGAGGTAACACTCTTTTTGTTTCAGGTTTCAAAAACGATCCCAAACCTGAAAATTAAAGAACCTTCAATTGGAGGAGAAAACCTTTTTAAGGGGAAAAAGATATTGATTGTAGATGATGAAATCAGAAATGTCTTCGCACTTGGTAAGATACTTGAAGAGTGGGATATTGAAGTTTTAGAAGCAGAAAATGGGGAAATCGCAATAGAAATGCTAAAATCGGTTCCTGGAATCGATCTTGTTCTAATGGATGTAATGATGCCGGTGCTAAATGGATATGAGGCGATGAAGATCATCCGGGAGACGAATAGTATAAAAAACATTCCAATTTTATGTCTTACAGCTAAAGCCATGAAGGAGGATTACGAAAATGCCATTCGAAACGGTGCAAATGATTACTTATCAAAACCTGTAAATGAAGAAAAGCTACTTGCCTTGTTGAAAATATGGCTTTTTAAAAAATAAAAAACAAGAATAAATATGAAACCCAAAATATTGATTGTCGATGACCTTCTGGAGAATCTGATAAGTCTTGAGGCCATCCTTGAGGACTTTGATATAGAAATGGTCAGGGCTATTTCGGGTGAAGAGGCGTTGAAGTATAGTCTTAAGGATGATTTTGCATTGGCCATCCTTGACGTTCAAATGCCTGGAATGAACGGTTATGAGACACTTGAAATGATGAGACAGCGCAAGAAGACCAGATATCTTCCTGTAATATTTGTTTCTGCGATCCATCAGAGTGATTTAAATATTATTAAAGGAATAGAGACTGGTGCTGTTGATTTCATCCCGAAACCAATTATCCCGGATATTCTTAAAGGCAAGGTTCAAGTATTTCTGGATCTCTATCTGCAACGAGAGAAACTAAGGTATCTGTTAGCGGAAATGGAGGAGACTAACCTGAACCTGAAAATTGCAAAAAGCAATGCAGAAGTGGCCTCACGGACGAAATCAATGTTTCTGGCCAACATGACGCACGAAATCCGAACACCTCTTAATGGAGTCATTGGCTTATCAAAGCTTTTGCAAAAGACACCGCTAAACAGTGATCAGCAGGAACTATTGGATATTATTACAACATCAGGTGAGAATTTGCTCCAGATTGTTAATGACATTCTCGATTTTTCAAAGATTGAGTCCGGACAGATTCAACTTGAGAATATCAATTTCGACTTGCGTTATCTGCTAAATAATGTTTATCAGCTGTTGAAACTCAAAGCTGATGAGAATGGGATCGATTTTGCTTATCATATATCAAATGATATACCCGAAATGTTAATAGGCGATCCGTTAAGAATCAGTCAGATACTAATGAACCTTATCAATAACGCAATAAAATTCACACAGCTTGGAAGGGTTGACATAAACATTGATCTTATTGAAAAAAACGGAGACTCAATGCGACTTTTTTTTAGCATTAAAGATTCAGGAATCGGAATATCGGATGAAGGGAAATTGCTGTTATTTAAAGAATTCTCTCAATCTGAGAATAGCATATCCCGAAAATACGGCGGGACGGGGCTCGGTCTTGCAATATCCAAGAACCTTGTTAATCTGATGGGCGGAGAGATCGGGGTGGAAAGTGAAGTAGGAAAAGGTTCGGAATTCTGGTTCAGGATACCTCTCAAAGAGGCCAAAGTCAGCGGACAAAAACTGAATGATATTACACAGCAGGTTCCTGATCGTTTGTCCATATTACTTGCTGAAGATAACCTTATCAATCAAAAGGTTGCCAAATTAACGCTAAAACAATTTGGGTTTGGATGCGATATTGCATGTAATGGATCGGAAGCCTTCGAATTATTCAAAATAAACAATTACGATTTAGTTCTTATGGATATGCAAATGCCAGTTATTGATGGGTTGCAGGCTACAGAGATGATCAGAACTTACGAAAAACAACAAATGACAGGGGTTCCAGCATACATCGTTGCCTTAACTGCAAATGCAATGGCGGAAGACAAACAAAGGTGCCTGGCATCGGGGATGAATAATTTTCTGAGCAAACCTTTTTCGGAATTTGATTTGCGGAGAGTATTGGTGGAAGCTGGAAAACCTAAACCATAAGAAAACCGACAACTTTATGGTAGACAGCCTTTATAACGAATCGAATGCAGACCTGCTGAATATCGAAATCAAGCTATTGATGGAGGGTGTATTTTTACGATACGGTTACGATTTTAGGAATTATAGCAAAGCCCATATAAAGCGTCGGGTTCTGCATCGTTTAGGAATCAGTACGTTATCATCGGTCAGCCGTCTCCAGGATCTGGTTTTGCGTGACCGCGAATTCTTTATTGAATTTCTTGACGATTTATCAATAAATGTAACGGAGATGTTTCGCGATCCTGAATTCTTTAAATCTCTAAGAGAGAAGATAATACCTAAACTTAAAACTTACCCTTATTTTAAAATCTGGGTCGCCGGCTGCTCAACCGGAGAAGAGGTATATTCTCTCTCAATCCTTTTGAAAGAAGAGGGGTTATTGGAAAGATGCCAAATTTATGCAACAGATTTTAGCCGGAAAGTTTTGGAAATTGCCAAAGAGGGTGTGTATCAGAAAAATATAATCGAACAGTTCGAAACAAATTACAGGTTGTCGGGCGGAAAAGGGAAACTGTCCGATTACTATAAATCACGTTATGGTTCTGTAATATTTGAAAAGGAATTGACCAACAAAATCGTATTTGCAGACCATAATCTTGTTACAGACACTGTTTTTGCAGATGTGAATCTGATATTGTGCCGAAATGTCCTGATTTATTTCGAAAAGTCACTACAGGATAAGGTTATTGGTTTGTTCTGCGAAAGTCTGGTCCCTTCCGGAATCTTATGCCTTGGAACAAAGGAAAGTATTAAATTTTCGATGTATGAGAAATTATTTGAGATAATTGATGAGAAGTCAAGAATCTTTAAAAAAAGGATCGGATAATGTATAAAGCAATTGTTATCGGAACCTCATACGGTGGACCTGATGCATTGAAAATCATCCTGCCACGCTTAAGTATTGGATTTCCTGTTCCTGTTATCATTGTTTTGCATATTGGAGACCATAGTAATGAAGTGTTTATCGATTATATGAATTCAATTTGCCCACTTGAAGTTAAGGAAGCAGAGAGCAATGAGAAAATCAGGGAGGGATTTATTTATTTTGCCCCTCCAAACTATCACTTACTTATCGAGTCTGATTTTACCTTTTCGCTTACAACCGATCAAAAGCATAACTTTTCAAGGCCATCAATTGATATCTTATTTGAGTCGGCTGCCTGGGCTTATTCACAAAGTTTGATTGGCGTTGTCCTGACCGGCGCCAATTCCGATGGTGCAGCAGGCTTGAAAATGATCAGAGACTTTGGTGGAATGGCAATTATCCAAAATCCCTGTTCCGCAATATCCCCTGCAATGCCTCGGGCAGCCTTGAAAATCGCCAGACCGGAAGTAAGGCTTAGATTGGAGGAAATTCCTGATAAATTAATTGAATTGGTGGGATTTAATAAAAAAAATTCGGAGATGTTTTAGCCTCTCATATACCTAAAAGTTTCTGGAAGAACCGATCAGAGCTGCCTTTTATATTGTCAGCTATTTATTTTTATTGCTTTTCTTCAGAGTTTGTTAATTAAAAAAATGAGAACACTATTGCTTGTGGATTGTTATTTGTTCTTGTAACCGGAATATCTGATCGTTGAAAAATGCTCATTCTTCTCCGGACAACAAACGTGAAGTCCGGTGATCACGAAAAAAAACGGGGCGGTATCGAAAAGCCAAATGAGTAGAACAATATATAATCATTAATGACATGTTTAAAATTTTTGTAAGGCACACGCTTGAAGACTACGCTGTTTGGAAAGAGCTTTTTGACGGACATGATGAGGTACGGAAAAGCCACGGATGCACAGGGGTATCGGTGTTTAGAAATGCAGAGAATTCAAATGAGGTTCTCGTCGAAACTGTCTGGGAAAATAAGGAAGGCGCCATGGAATTTATGCATGATCCAAGTTTAAAAGAAACTATGGAAAAAGCGCGGGTAATTGGAGCCCCGGAATTTTCTTTTGTAGGATAATTAGCCGTAAATTTTTGACTGTGCCTGGTGAATAACCGGACACAGTCATATTTGATAGAAAGTATGTTAGCAGTAACCGAATAGTAAGTTAAATATCGATACCAAAATTGTTTGCTTTTATTTTTAGTGTTTTTCTTTCGTTATCTCTTCAACTACCTTACTTATTACCTCGCCAAGTTTATTAATTAATTGTCCAAATTCGGGGGTTGCCATACTTTCCAGGGTTGATGATTCTAAAGTACGAATATCTTCTTTCAGATCCTCAATGCCAAACATATCAATATTTGGTTTAATATGGTGCGCCACTGAATTAATTTTTCTAAGATCCCCGGCAGCCCATGCTTCCTTTATTTGCCGCACAGCAAGGGGTGTTTGTTCAACAAATAACCCGATCATTTCTGAAATAAAATCACTGCTGCCATGGCTGAATTGAGAAAGATAATCCAGATTATATAATTCCTTCCTGGTAACAGGCACGAATTCTGACGATTTAGCAATATTGCCAGTTAAGTTTAAACATTTAAGTATTTCCCCGAGGAGTACTTTTTCCTCATAAGGTTTTGTTATGTAACCATTCATTCCGGCCAGATTGCACACTTCCCGCTCGGCTTTAAATGCATTACCTGTGAGTGCAATTATCGGAATATCAAGGCTCATTTCCTTTCTTATTATCTTTGTTGCTTCAATCCCACCCATTCCCGGCATCTGAAGGTCCATCAGAATGAGGTCAAAGTAAGAAGTTTTCAGGATCTCGATAGCCTGAATACCATTGTTCGCTTCTGTAACGAGGATTTCATGGAAAGATAACAAGTCCTTTGCAACCATGCGGTTCAGTTCATTATCCTCGACTAGTAATATGGTTTTATTTTTTAGTGAATTAAAGCTTTCGGGATATATTTCAACAGGAATCTCCTTTTCCAGTGACTTTTCAAGATCGATTTCAATTTCAATCGAAGTGCCAACACCCAACTGACTTGAAACATGTATTGACCCATTCATCATTTGTACTAATTCGTAGGTGATGGCCATTCCTAATCCAGTTCCACCATATTTCCGTGCTGTGGAAATATCTCCCTGCGTAAACTTCTCAAAAATATTTTTCACAAATGAGGCATCCATTCCAATGCCGGTATCTGAAATTTTAAGTTGAAGCTGATGAATGTTTTCTTTCACTGCCGTAACATTGCAATCAATGGAAATTCTCCCCCTTTCGGTATATTTAATTGAGTTACTAATCACGTTGATAAGTACTTGCCTGATGCGGTTTGAATCCCCAATATAGGCAGGAGCTATGTCAGGGGATATCATTGTCAAAAGGGCCAGTGATTTTTCCTGAACTGCAGGCGAAAGAATCGAATTTGTTTCATTAATAATCTCACGAAGGCTGAACGGGCGCATTTCAAGAAGCATTTGTCCCGATTCGATTTTTGAAATATCCAGGATATCATTTACGATCGAAAGCAAATGCTGGCTTGCAGTAGCCGCATTTTTTATATACAGGGTCTGTTTTTGATTGAGTTTTTCGCGCGAAATTTCTCTGATAATCCCAATGATGCCATTCAAAGGAGTTCTTATTTCATGACTCATGTTTGCCAGAAATAATTCCTTGAACCTGCTTGAAGTTTCGGCATTATTTTTGGCTTCAAGAAGTTCCAGTTCAAGTTTTTTTTGATCGGTAAGATCAAGATGGATCCCGATTGATCCGATTGCTTCACCACGGTCGTTAAAATTGGGAGCTCCACTTATAAGCCACCACTTGTGTTCCCCGTTTTTTATAATTACGGGCAATTCATAAGCATCAGAAATATGCTGCTTTCTTAAGTGATTCTTGCTTTCAATCAGTTGTCGGCTCTCTTCAGTACCAAAAATCTCCGATGCATTCTTTCCGATTAAATCATCAATTTCAAAACCACTCATAGCACAAAACCGCTGATTGGCATATTGAATCACTTCATTTGGGTCTACTTCAAGCAAGCCAAGGTTTATGTTTGCTATAATGTTGCGATATTTCTCCTCCTTGTATCTCAATGCCAGCTCTGCATTTTTCTGAATCGTCACATCACTGTGGGTACCAATAATTTTCAACGGGTTACCCGCCTGATCTTTTTCTATTACCACACCGCGGTCAAGAATCCATTTTATTGTCCCATCACTTTGCATCATGCGGTATTCCAGTGTATAATGGTCAATCTCCCTGCTCCGGACCTTCTTGTCATTTTCCGTAAGCAAAATCAGATCGTCTTTATAAACACTGCTCCACCATAAATTATTGTTATTAGAAGTTTCATTAAAGTCATACTTCAGAAAGTGAGAGGTCGGTTTTGAGAATATTGTTTTTCCTGTCCGGAAATCATATTCCCAAACATTGTCACCCAGTTTTTCGAAGGCAAGCCTGAATCGGCTCTCAAACTCTTTAAGCTTTTCCTGTGTCTCTCTTTCGATCGTTATATCTTCCTCAATGGCAAAATATTTTATGACCTGACTATTCTTGTTTTTTAGAGCCTGTCCTTGAATTCTAAGCCAATACGGTCTTCCCGATTTATGATAATTCAGGATTTCACAAACATAAGGTTCAGCATTATAGATCTGGGTCTTCAGGTAAGCAATGGTGTCAGGATTGGTATCTTTCCCCTGCAGAAAAGATCCGGGCTTTTTACCTTTTACTTCGTTAATTGAATATCCGGTCATCAGTTCATAACTCTTATTGACCCATTCAATTTTCCCCTCCTTATCAGCAATTACAACTCCATGGGTATTTTCTTCAGCTATTGATGAAAGAATCTGTAACCTTTCTTCCTTTTCTTTATTCTCCGTTACATCTCTACCGTAAATATTGAAGTATCCGTCGTTAATAAGTGGTTTTATTAAAAAGGAATACCATTTGTTATCCGATTTAGCCTCTATAATTTCCCTTTCTTTATCTTTGTCCACATAACTGACAATCTCATGCCAGAATTCATTGGTTGTAAATTTTCTATTATTAAAAAAGAACCCGGAGAAATTTTCGGCTGAGGGATTTAGCATAAGTACATTTCCCTGCAAATCGATCCGGACCAGCGGATCCGGACTTTGCATCGGAAAGAGGGCAATGTCGTGGATCTCTTTAGCTGCATTTTTCAGATCATTTTTTTGTCTGTTAACTGTCTGCAATAATTTCTTGAGTTCGTCAGTGGTAATCTCCTGCGTCTTTAGTACGTGTAGCAGGTCGATCATCGGATCATGGCAGGCAAAATCATCCAGGCGAAGCTCGTTCTCTATCACCTGTTCCATCGATCCAAACCAAGGAGATCCAATAAACAGGATGTCATTGCTCTCAGGTAAGAGTTCAAGCTGCCCGCGCAACATAGTCCTGCGAGGGTTTTTGCAATCAATTATGACAATTTGGTTAAGTGCCGTTAGCAACGACTCAAAACTTAGGTCAGATAATTCAGGCCGTTTGAGTATGAAGTTCTCACTGAAGCTTTTCCCGACGATTCCCGGGAACAGCTTCTCTATCGTTTTCCCGTTTGATTCGATTACCAATTGCTGATTCATCCGAATATAAAAGGGGAAAATACGATCAAATTGTGACGAGTCGAACGACACTTTATTTGCCATAGAATTACCAGCTTACTTTAAATACTTCATGATCATCACCTGCCATCCTACTCTCAATCAGCTCAATATTGACCGGTGTATTGTACATCTTTCCCAGACCAGAGAGAAGACCTCTTACAAATTCCTGTAAACCTTCCCTTTTGGAAAAATAATGAAGATGGATGCTGTTCTTCCCCAGATGACTGACCTTAAACTCAGGGGGAGTGAGTTTCGGATAGATTAGCATAATCCGGTTATGGAAGATGGGCAGGTTAATTAAAAACTCCTTCAAGTTATTACCACCTGCTTCCATTAACCCACCATATTTTTCTTTTCCCGTTTTAAGGACCCACCATTCACCAAAGGACTGCAGAACTTTATCAGGCGAAATATTCATCTCTTCACTTACCGCACCGGCAAGTTTATAGGTAATGTCATCATCATAGGGTTCATTACTGATAAAGAAATCCATATCCACACCACAGCGTTCTTTTACTTTATCCCACTTATCATCTCCGAAACCAGATTTAACAAGATCTTCGATTGCCTGATTTACAATTCCATACATATATTAGATATTTAGGGACTTACATCATTTCTTAAAACGAATATACACAAAGTTAATAAAGTATCACATTTATTTAAATTTATTAACGTCAGCCAATTATGAATGTTTTTGCAGAGATTCATCAGCCTTATTTTAAACTGAACCATATTAGTCACAAAGTTACATTGCGGCACTTTAAAATCGACGACCGGATATCCCCTGCAATTCAGCTGTACCGCCTACCTGTTTTCCGATTTGTTTATCTCCAACCTCCTGGTTACTTTGTTTTAAGCTCCATTGATTCAATATTCTGAACTCTGAAATTCATCCTAAAATCAATTTTCGTTAGTGTATCATTTGAATTAAAAATCCACTGGCGGTGTGTAAAACAGGGAGGTAAAATGATTCCCTTGATGTTATTAAACATATCTTTGGGTAGACGTTAAATGAAATGAGGTTAAGTCGGCTATCATAACATAAAAAATAGATCTTCTCAAATTTTGTTTTCCATGAAAAAGTCATATCTGGTTACATTCGCTGCATGTATGATGTTGTTATCCTTTGATTTTCAGAGAGATTGGAGTGATATCTCGTCAATCAAAGTTTACCATGTAAGTGATGATTCTTTATCAGGATTTGGTACCAAAAGTATTGATAATGAAAGAATGGTTGCATTGCTTAAAAAATCAGAGTTATTAATAAGCGTTTATGGTGGGTTTTTCATGGATATATCAACCAATACATTTTTTCAAATGCCAGAAGATCAAAGAGATAAATGGGATGATTTAATTGGATCCAGTCTAAAGCAACCTGAGTCCTGATCTCTCTTATTTCACCTAATTAGCAATAAAAACATATTTGGGCAGTGCTCATCTTAGATCTTTTAAAAAATATTAATTTAACATATTCATAATTTCTTAATTTTTAATCTAAGGAACAAATTTCAAGACCAACAGATTGAAAAGGTTATTTCTTTTATAAGTATTTCATGCAAGTACAGCAATATGTATTACAGGGATAAAAAATTCGGTAAAATAAAAGCTCGTATGGATAGATTTTTCATCCTGATTGCCACTATAATTCTTAGTTTAACTCCGTTAAAAGCTGTTTCTCAGACAGGATATTCAGTATTGAACCGTTTACAGGGCAAAGAATGGGTACTGCTTTTCAACAATACGTCAAAGAATAGGGTTTACACACAAACAGAAGGTTTTATTTAGGTTGATGGTAAATATGATACCAAAGCAGAATACTATTTATCAGATACGATTGAAACTGTTTTCAATAAAAACAAAGTGGGTAAAATCAAAAATGGGAAATATATTGTTGAGGGGGATATTCTCCGTAAATCGGACAGGGATCAACGTCCTCTTGTAGAAGTCCATGAGATTAAGGTGTTTAATGAGAGTAGGCTAGTGTTGAGATTTCGGCATAACGGAGTTATGTATACAAGATAGCGAACTGGTTCAATAGAGACGAACGATCAAACTGGCAACCTGCATTTAATCGTAAAGTCTCAATGGTAAGAATGGTCTCATAAAAAGTGGTTAATTTTGATATCTGATGAAAAAAACAGGATCACCCTGCAAGACGGGTTGGGTACTATTTATTGGAAGGAAAGAGTATATTTAAGTGAAGTACTTAGTTGGAGGTTTGTTGGTTAATATCTCTCTCTCTGACTTCACGTGCAGAACAACAGACAAAATATTATTAATTCATCAGGATCATGAATAAAACAATCCTACTATTTTTCCTTGTTTTCTTGACGGAAA
>CAINLJ010000068.1 GCA_903850335.1 uncultured Bacteroidia bacterium
ATATTCCGGTACGCTGTACCTTTGGTGCATAGCCCATCGTATATTCTACAAATATAATCAGTGCTCTGCACCTCTGTCTCTTTGGTAACAAAACTTCTGCAAATCGCTGTTTATGAAATAAAAATTCAATGTTATACCTTTCCCCACAACTTTTTCATCTGATCTGTCAAGGAGTGGAGCCGAAATGATGCTATTTTGATGTTTGGTTTTCAACCGTGGTAAGCCGGAATTTGGCGGAAATTTTATTAGGCGAATGGAATTCGCCTGACCCGGACCTGCATCTCCCGGAAAACCAAAATAATCAATGAATCTACTATTAAAAGCCCTGATGGGGCGATATGATGCTAGGTTCGTCCGCAACCCGGGGGAGACATGATACGCGTGGAAACCGTCCGCGAGCAAACGTTGGCAAAAGCACAAACTCACCAATCGGACGGAACGAATCCCGGCCTCAGAATCATAATCAAAGCAATCCCATTCCCTGAGAAATCATACTATTTAATCAAACCTTAAAAATCAGATAAGATTTTTCATCACCGAATTAAACTATTTTTGTAAAAATATTCAAACAGTATTAAATGAAAGATCAGATTGAAGCCCTGAATGCCAAATACAATCAAGCAACAGCAGAGGAACTCTTAGAGGGATTTCTGACTGAATATAAATATAAAATTGCACTTTCAAGCAGTCTTGGAATTGAAGATCAAATCCTTACTAACATGGTCTGTGCAATCGATAAAACAACGAAAATATTCACCCTCGATACAGGAAGGTTGTTCCCTGAGACTTATGACCTGATACACAGAACAAACAGTAAATATGGCATTAAGATGAATATTTATTTCCCGGATGCCACACATGTTGAAGAAATGGTTGGAAAGAAAGGAATCAACCTGTTTTTTGAAAGTGTTGAAAGTCGTAAACTCTGCTGCAACATCCGCAAAATTGAACCCTTAAAACGAGCCTTCAAAGGATTGGACGTATGGATATGCGGCCTGCGACGTGAACAGTCTGTAACACGTCACGATATGCAGCGCATTGAATGGGACGAAGCGAATGGACTGATCAAGTTAAATCCTTTGATTGATTGGACAGAAGCTGAGGTTATCGAATACGTAAAGACTCACGGTGTTCCATATAATCCGCTGCACGACAAAGGATTCCCAAGTATAGGCTGCCAACCATGTACGCGTGCGATATTTCCCGGAGAAGATATCCGGGCAGGACGCTGGTGGTGGGAAAACCCGGACACAAAAGAGTGCGGACTGCACAAACGATAATAAAAAAAGCGCCTCACAGCGCTTTTTTTTATCCTAAAATCAAAAGATTTAATCGAATTTATGACCAGGCTCCTCAAAGCCTTTGTTATATTGTTCCATAGCACTGACACTCATACCCATTGAAGAGAAACCTCCATCATGGAAAAGATTCTGCATCGTTACTTTCTTAGTCAAATCTGAAAACATTACAATGCAATAGTCTGCACATTCATCAGCCGTTGCATTCCCCAGCGGTGACATACGTTCAGAGAAATCAAGCAAATTTGAAAACATCTTCAACCCGTTACCTGCTGTGGTTGGTGTTGGAGATTGTGAAATTGTATTGATACGTACCTTACGCTCATTGCCGTAAATATACCCGAAACTTCTCGCGATAGATTCAAGAAGTGATTTGGCATCAGCCATATCATTATAACCATAAAAAGTCCGCTGAGCAGCGACATAAGATAAAGCCAAAACAGACCCCCATTCATTAATTGCATCCAGCTTTCTGGCTGTTTGCAGAATTTTATGAAAGGATACCGCAGAAACATCAAGCGTTCTTGTGAGTAAATCATAATCAAGATCACTGTAATGTCTTCCCTTTCTTACATTGGGAGACATCCCAATTGAGTGAAGAATAAAGTCCAGTTTTCCTCCGAGAACTTCCATTGATTTCACAACCAAAGCCTCGAGGTCTTCAATATTTGCGGCATCAGCAGGAATTACAACAGAGTTGCATTTTTCGGCAAGCACGTGCGTATCACCCATTCTAAGTGCAATCGGCACATTCGATAAGGTGAAGGTCGCTCCTTCTTCGTATGCTCTTTCTGCAACTTTCCATGCAATTGAACTCTCATTCAAAGCACCGAAAATAATTCCTCTTTTCCCCTTTAATAAATTATAAGCCATTTAGTTACAATTTCTGAAAACCGTCAGGTCTTCAATTAATAAAATATGCACAAATATAGTCTTATTCTAAATAATAACCATTGGTGCATAACATCTCCACATATTAACCAATAGTCATCCAAATTGTTTAAGGCTGATTGTGTTTTTTATTTCAACAGTTCACCGGCATTCAGAATGGCTGCAGCGGTTATGTTTTCACCACTTAGCATCTTGGCTACTTCTTCAATCCTTTCGGATTTTGAGAGCAATCTTAAACGAGTTGTTGTATCAACAGCTGTATCCTGTTTGTAAACAAGGTAATGATGATCACCCTTTGCGGCAATCTGTGGAAGATGAGTGATATTGATAACCTGCATATCCGAAGATATTTCTTTTAGGATATTCCCCATCCGCTCTGCTATCTCTCCCGAAACACCTGAGTCAATCTCATCAAAAACAATTGTTGGCAAGGCCTTCGATTTAGAAATCAACGTCTTAATTGATAACATAAGCCTTGACATTTCCCCTCCTGAGGCTACTTTGGAAATCTCGCAAAGCGTTCCGTTTTTATTGGCTGTAAAGAGAAAACTTACAAGATCGAGTCCATTGTTTCCCGGTACGGTCATAGGTGCTATTTCAACTTTAAACTTCGAATTAGGCATTCCCAATAGTAAAAGCTGTTTCATGACACCGTTCTCAATTTCATTAGCCACAAAATGTCTTTTCCCGGATAACACCTTTGCCAACGTTTCAAGTTCACTGAATTTTTCTTGCTTAAGCTTGGTGAGCCTCAGTATTTCCTCTTCATTGGATGATACTTCATGAATTTTAGCTGCAAAACCATTTCTAATTTCAATAAGCTCCTCAACAGTATGCACGCGGTGTTTTTGCTGCAGTGAATAAAGCAAATCAAGCCGGTCATTAATTATTCGGATTCGTTCAGGATCAAATTCAACCTTTTCGGCGATCCACGAAGATTCCTGAGCAACATCCTTAAGATCGACATATAAACTTTCAAGTCTGAGAGAGAGATCTCTAGCCTGGGGGAGAAAATTAACCATTTTGGAAAACAACCCTAAAGCCGTTTTGGTCTGATTTAATGCAGAAAGATCCTCTCCGTTTAAAAGTTCTGCAACATTTGACATCCCTGTTTTTATCTCCTCCGCATGAGTTAACAGTTCGAGTTCCTTTTCGAGCTCTGTCTGTTCATTTTCAATTAATTTTGCCTTGTCAAGCTGATCAAACTGAAATTGAAAATAATCCAGATCCGACTTCGATTTCTCTGCCTCTGCCTCTGCCTCCTTAAGCGTGGCACTTAATTTCCTGTAATCACTTAAGGAGCTTTTATAGATTATGAGATCTGACTGATTCCCGGCGCAAATATCCAGTACCATCATCTGAAAAGTTTGCTCATTGAGATCCAGGTTTTGATTTTGCGAATGGATATCAATCAAACGAAATCCAATATCCTGCATAACCTTAAGCATCACAGGAGAATCATTTATAAATGCGCGCGACTTCCCGGCAGGATTGATCTCCCTTCTAAAGATTGCTGAGTTATCAAAGTCAAGATCATTGGCTTGAAAAAGTTCTTCAAGACCGAGACCTTCAATACGGAAATTCGCTTCGACGACACACTTTACCGATTTATCATTCAGAACTGAAGAATCAGCCCTTTGTCCAAGAATAAGGGCAAGAGCACCAAGAAGAATAGATTTTCCAGCCCCTGTTTCCCCAGTTATTATGGAGAAGCCAGGACTTAATTCCACATCAAGTTCCCTTATCAAGGCATAATTCTGAATTCTTAATCGTGTCAGCATTCTCTTTAATAGGAATTAAAATATTTTTTGATCCAGGATTTTCTGATATTTTCCTGAATTTGACGGATCACACTCTGAAAGAATTGTCATCACCCGGCCCTTTTCATCCGTACTTCCCTTTGAGAAAATATTCACAAGCTCATCGGATTTTGCATCAAAAAAGAGGCGGTTTACGTAAGTATCCGGTTTAGACCTGTACACACGTTGCATATTTTTCAAGGCATCAGCAATTTCAGAACGTCCAAGATCGGGCTTCTCTGAGAGTAAATCCAGTCCCAACCGATGGTATCGGTAAAGCAATTCGCGGAAAGGACCATAAGCCTTATTCGTCATATTTTCAATCAGCCAGAACCGGTTGTAATTACCCTCAAAGGCACGCCAACCCTTTTCTCTCGCATTTTGTGAATGATTGACAATATCGCGAGCCTTTTGAAAATAATTCGTTCCTCCAAGCGGCGAAAACGAATCATAATCAAATCCTAATATAATGTAAGCATAATATGCAAGCAGATTAGTCAGGGGATTTGAGTTATTAGTCTCATCAAATTCCATAGGTTGAAACTCAACATACTTAAATTGAATATCATTATCCTTCAGGTTCAGAAGTGGTGAGTTGTAAGATGAATTAAATATCGGTCTGTTCAGCTGAACCTGCATCGTTCCACTAAATTCATCCGAAGATAGCTGCTGACTGATCTGGATAAAAATTGTGCATTCAATGCGTTCATCCGATGTAAAAACGTTGTCGGACCATTTGCGGTTATTAAAAAACTCATAGATATCGGTCCGCATCGACTCAAAGACCTGTTTATTTGTCCCTTCAACTCTGGAACTCGACACACTGACGTTGCAACGGAACTCCTGCCCCAAAACAGTAAATGAGAAAAAGCCCAAAATAAAAAGGAGAAATAATCTTGACATATAACAGGTATATTCGATAAAAATACAAAAATCACGTTAATCCGGTAACTACCTTGACTATCATATTCACAATATCAACAGCGACTTCCTTTTTTTGTTTTAATCCGGAATTGAAGATCACCCCATTTTTATTGAGGATTTTGATTTGATTTGTATCATGCTGAAAACCTGATCCTTTATCATTCAAGGAATTAAGCACAATTAGATCGAGGTTTTTGTTTTCAAGTTTTGTAAGGGCTTTATGCTCGTCACTGCTTGTTTCGAGAGCAAAGCCAACAAGAATCTGATCTTTACGTTTTATCTTTCCAAGACTTGCGGCGATATCCGGATTAGGTCGCAGTTCGAGAACAAGATTTTCTGAAGTCCTTTTGATTTTTTGAGTGTCAACAACAATCGGAGCAAAATCCGCTACTGCTGCAACCATCACTGCACCATCACAATCAGCAAAATAATGCAGACATTGCTGATACATATCCGATGCTGAAACAACATCAATACGCCGGATATTTGAATGTTGACATTTAAGGGAAACAGGGCCTGCAATCAGGATGATGTTTGCTCCCAGATAGGCAAGTCTTTCGGCAATTGCAAATCCCATTTTGCCGGAAGAGTAATTCCCAATATAACGTACTGGATCAATCTTCTCATGAGTAGGACCTGCCGTGACCAGGAAGGTTTTATTCAGCAGTTTTTTTTTTCGTCGAAAAATCCGACTATCCTTTCAAGAATTACTTCAGGCTCTTCCATGCGCCCCTTACCTACCAGTCCGCTTGCAAGTTCACCCGATGTGGGTTCAATAATTGTATTCCCGAAGGATCTTAAAAGATCCAGGTTGCGTTGTGTAGATGGATGTAAAAACATATCGAGATCCATTGCAGGGGCAACCATAACAGGACATTTGGCAGACAAATAAGTAGTAATGAGGAGATTGTCACAAATACCATTCGCCATCTTCCCAATTGTCGCTGCAGTAGCAGGAGCGACGACCAAAAGATCAGCCCACAGACCAAGTTCGACATGACTATTCCATTGTCCGTCAGCGGAGGAAAAAAATTCACTTAGTACGGGTCGTACCGAAAGCGTCGAAAATGTCAGAGGTGCAACAAACTCTTTGGCACAAGGGCTCATAATAACCTGTACTTCAGCACCTAGCTTTACAAGGCCCCTTAACAAAGAAGCAGCCTTATAGGCCGCAATGCTTCCGGTGACACACAGAATAATTTTTTTTTCCTGAAGTTGCATCCGGTATGGAGAGTATAAATTTTTGTATTCAGGATTTGTTTTAAAAGATCTGCGTTCCAGTCGAACAAACAGTCAGGAAACAGAATTATTTCTTTTCCTTCGAAGGATTACGATAATAAATCTGCCCTTCCTTGAACTCTTCGTACGCAATAAGAGTAGGTTTAGGTAATTTTTCATAATACCTCGAAATCTCTATCTGTTCGCGATTCTCAAATACTTCCTCGAGATTATCGCTAAAAGATGCAAATTCCTGAAGCTTTGTATTCAATTCTTCCTTGAGTTCAGCATTAATCTGGTTGGCACGCTTGGCTATAACCATCAGCGACTCATAGATATTTCCTGTAAAAGCTTCCAATTCATTGAGATCCCTGGGCACTGTACTGACCGGAGCTTTAGTTTTTTTGTAATCCATCTTTATTTTTGTGTTTTATTAATCTCTTCGTCACTAAGATTCATCAGTTTCTTTGTGTTGGCAAAATACTTATCTGCCTCTTTCCTGTATTTACTCTCCGGAAACTCATCGGTAAAAGTAAAATATTCATCCAAAGCACTATTTAAACGTTCACGTTTCTTTTCATCAATACTATTCTCACCCAGAAGATACTTTGCCTTAAGCAAATAATACATTAATTCTTCGCGGTATTTTGAATCTGGAAACTCTTTTATACAGTTATTCAAAGAGATAACAGCTGCCCTGTAATCCATTAAATCGTAATACAGCCTTCCCGAAAGGTAAGATTTATAAACAAGTTTTTCTCTTAATTCATCAATTAACTTATTCGCCTCAGCGACACGCTTACTGCCGGGAAAAATATTTATAAACAACTGCAAGGCGTCAATGGCATCCTGCGTTGTTTTCTGATCGAGCCTCGCTGTCGGCGAATCAAGGAAGTAACAGTAACCAATCAAAAACTGAGCCTCTTCATTAAAGGTGCTCCGTGGAAATTCCTTCAGTAACTGTCTGAAATAATGGCTCGAAAGAACATAATCCTTTTGACCGTAAAAACTCTTGGCCAAATAATAATAAATCTGGTCAGCACGGCTTGTACCCCTGTAAATATTGACAAGCTCCTGATAAAGCTGAGAAGATTTTGCATATTCCTTATGATCAAAATACTCTTTAGCTTTTTTCAGTTTGAACTCATAGTCAGTACTTTTGACTATCTTCTGAAAATCACCACAAGAGAATACAACAAAGAAACAGGCAATCCAAAGTATATTTTTCAAAGTTCTAATCATTTTGCAAAGATACATTTTTTAAACAAATAGGTAAATCATTTTTTTGTTATCAATTAACAACTTAAACGAAGATAATTATCCTTGCTCCATCCATTTGATTACAGGACTAATCTGATATCAAAAAGGTTGCACAATGAATTGCAATTCAGTACAGATTGAAAAAAATCGATATTTAAACCTTTGATTATTTGCTTATTAACTTTACAGGGCCTATCAACTCAAGCCTTGCCGATGCAGCCAGACCATTGGGGTTACAACCAGGTTCTCCTTCAGGAACCATGATTCCAAGCTTTGCATAATGACTTGCCCATCCCGGTAATATTCTTCCTGTTTTCTTATCCGTAAAGGTCATCGGATTTAAAGTAAATATCGAATCAGCAATAAAGATCTTATAAATGAACTCAGAACAATATAACCCAGGATCATTAAGCCGGTAGGTAAATTTATAGGGTAACCCCAAATAAGAGCCGGCTTTTTTGATCGCCTCCGGAATCGAAGTCCTGTATTCGGGTTTTAGTCTGTAAACACTCGATTTAATCCTGTCTCCATTAAGAAACTCATTGATAACTTCACGGCAAACTCCTTTTTTAGGTGCCGCATGGTAAACCCAGACTTTATCTGCATCGATTACAACCATTCCAACATGATCAAAATGAGTTTCTTTCCCCGTTTGGGTTGACTGATCAATAGATTTTGAGAGTATGCCAGAAGTGGCATCACAAAATATAAGATCACCGGAATGAAGCTGAATGTTAATTTTATTATCCTTGTTTTGACCGGTCAGGGAAAGTATTCCGGAAATAATCAATGCAAGGACAACCAAAAATCTACGGATCATCTCTTTTAAATTTTGAAATTAGCGATTTGCGATTGCAAAATCTCTCCCCGCATAGAGAGCCTTCAGATTTAATTCCACCATCTTCTCCCCTTTTCGGTTAAAAATCTCCCGGATACCCTTTTCAATACTTTCCAGAGGAACATCAATAAAAGGAGTTGCAGCACCTAACATCACCATGTTGGAAACTTTGATCTGTCCAATCTCTCGCGCAATGGCTTCGGCGTCTATCGCAACAGCATGGGGCAAACTCCTGATTCGATCCATAATAATTTGAATGTCAGGATAATCAACTATGTTTAAAAAGGGAGTTGTATTAGTTACTACATAACCTTCGGCCGAAAGATAAGGCAGGTACCTTAAAGATTCCATTGGCTCAACTGAAAGGATTAAATTGGCCTTGCCTAACGGGATCAGATCAGAATGAATAGGCGAGTCTGATAAACGAAGATATGATTGAACTGCTCCTCCACGCTGACTCATACCATGGGTTTCGGCCTGTTTAAGATAAAGATTATTTTCGAGGGCGGCAAAACCCAGAACTGTGGCGATGGATAAAATACCCTGGCCACCAACTCCCGCTAAAACGATATCGCACTTCATTTAATATGAGTTATTTAGGATTCAGATCCTTTAATATGATTTTTAAGATGCACAGATGCCGGATTTCTGTTTTTTGCTCTCACTGATTCTTCGTGCGCTTTTCTGTACACATTCGCGGCGGGGAATAATTACAGACACTCCCTCATAATCAAGCTCTCTACGGATAAGGTCTACAAGCTTTTCATGATTTTTAGGTAAAGCCTCGATGACATGGATATGCTCCGGATTCACACCCGCGCCTGCACAAATCGATTCAATCTTACCGAAGGCTGCCGAATCCTGACCCCCGGTCATCGAGGTCGACTCATTATCCCCAATCATGATAAGGATATTTGATTTCTCATAGACAGCATCAAGTAGTCCTGTAATCCCCGAATGGGTAAAAGTTGAATCACCAATTACTGCTACCGAGGGGAATAAGCCTGCGTCGGCGGCTCCTTTGGCCATAGTTACTGATGCACCCATATCCACGCATGTGTATCCGGAGTGATATGGTGGAAGGATTCCTAAGGTATAACATCCGATATCTGAAAATATATGGCCGGGACCGTAATCAGCAGTAACCTCATCAAGGGCTTTAAACATATCGTGATGACCGCAGCCTTTGCAAAGCGATGGTGGTCTGTTTGCAACTAAACCCGGGATTGAGGAAGCAGCATTTGAATCCAGCTTCAGAGCTTTAGCTATAATATCCGGATTTAATTCACCCGTTCTGGGTAAAGTACCGTCGAGTTTTCCTGACACAGGCTTGCCATAACCAAAGAAACCTTTCAGCTGCTCTTCAACGATCGGGTAACCTTCCTCAATAACGATCAGTTTTTCAACTTGTTGTTCGAGTATTTTCACAAGATTTGAAGGGAGTGGATACTGCGAGATCTTAAGTATGGGATGCGGGCAGCCATCCGGAAAATTCTCCATCAGATAGTTCATTGCAATGCCACAACAAACTATTCCTGCGCTCTTGTCGTAACCATCAATAAAACTGTTAAATTCTGATACTTCGGCGGCATGTTCAAACCTCTCCTGTTTATCAAGTAAAGTCTGGTACCTTTTTCGGGCAAATGCGGGAAGCAGAATAAACTGAAACGGATCGGAAGGGAGAATAAGTGCATTCTCTGATACGGCGGCAGGTGCCAGAATGACTCCGGCGCGCGAATGTGCCAATCGGGTAGTAACACGAAGCAGAACAGGTGTTCCAAGTTTCTCTGAAAGTTCAAAACCTGTACGCGTCATGTCATAAGCTTCCTGCTGATTTGAAGGTTCAAAAACCGGAATCATGGCAAACCTCCCATAATAACGGGAATCCTGTTCGTTTTGCGATGAGTGCATCGAGGGATCGTCAGCAACTGCGATAATAAGACCACCGTTGATTCCGGTCATAGCGGAATTCATAAAAGGATCGGCAGCAACATTTAAACCGACATGTTTCATGCAAACAAGAGCTCTCTTTCCGGCATAGGACATTCCCAGTGCAGATTCAAAAGCAGTTTTTTCATTGGCTGACCATTCGCGATGCAGGTTCCTGGATATGGCAACCTCATTATCCTGAATGTATTCGGTAATTTCTGTTGAGGGAGTACCGGGATAAGCGTAAACGCCTGAAATTCCACCATCTATAGCACCTTGTCCGATGGCTTCGACTCCAAGCAAAAGTTTTTTCGTCATAAGACCTGAACTGAATTTTGGGTAAACTAAATATTTTGTGAAGGTAGTAGATTTTGATGAAATCGGGAAAATTCCGGTTGAAAAATCTTCCTTTCTGTTTCAAGAAAATAGATACTTTTACCCGAAATTGATTTTATCAGACATTACAACCTTTAATGCCCAGATTTTTATTCTCAGTATTTTGTCTCCTTTGGTTCTCCCTGATCCAATCGGTGGGGCAAACTCCCTTTCAATATATTAAAGGAAAGGTTGTTGATACAGAACAACAACCAGTTGAAATGATTAATGTACTTGTTAGGGGTACCACAACGGGAACGATAACCAATAAAAATGGGGAATTTGAACTTTATGTTGGACTGAAAGACTCGGTAGTCCTGATTTTTTCAGCCTTGGGTTTTCATACGGTTGAACACAAAATTTCATTGCCTTATAAACATTCCATCATACAAGTCGTATCTCCGGATTTTAAGGCAATTCGTGAAATAATCATAGAAAAGAAAAGAGGGAATAGTGGTCTTGAAAATTTATCTCCAAAATTAACCGATCGGCTAACAACTGCAGGGGGAAGTGTAGAGACGTTAATCAAGACATTACCAGGTGTGAGCAATAATAATGAGTTGAGCTCACAATATTCAGTACGTGGTGGAAATTTTGATGAAAATCTTGTCTATGTAAACGGAATAGAGATCATCCGGCCGTTTCTTGTCAAATCCGGTGAACAGGAAGGATTAAGCTTTATCAACAGTGGTATGGTTTCATCGATAGGTTTTTCCGCAGGAGGATTTGATGCTTCGTTTGGTGATAAGATGTCGTCCGTCCTGGATATCACCTATCGTAAACCGGAAAAAAACGGAGCAGTTGCCGAAATAGGTGCATTGGGTGCCTCTGCTCTCGTTGAAGGCGTTTCAACCAACGGAAAATTCTCCTGTTTAACAGGTTTTAGGTATAAAAATACGGCTTATCTGCTAGGAACAATGGATAAAAAAGGAGAGTATAATCCATCATTTACGGATCTTCAAACCTACCTGAATTATAAGTTTTCAAAACATTTCTCTCTCGGATTCCTTGCTAATTATGCCTCTAACATATACCAGTTTATCCCAAAGACACAACTTACGAAATTTGGCACACTTACTAATCCTCATCTTTTTATGGTCTATTTCGACGGAAAGGAAAAGGACCGGTTCGAGAATTACCTGGGTGCACTCGCTGCTGAATATACACCGAATAACCGGATCTCATTGAAATTACAAGGTAGCTCCTTCCATTCGTATGAGAACCAATCGCAGGATATTTTGGGAGAGTATTACTTGAGTGACGTCAATCAACAAACAGATATACAAGCTAATGCGGATAGTTCAGGAGTAACTGGAACAGGGTCTGATCTGAATCATGCACGAAACATTTTAAATGCCAGTGTAACGGCAATTGAACAGAAAGGAACTGTTTCAGCGGAACATCATCAGATTCAATGGGGATTGAAATATCAGCATGAGAAGGTTTACGACCACATCAATGAATGGGAAATGCGCGATTCAGCAGGATATTCGCTGCCTTACATGAGTAATGATTTGTCGCTTTATCATACTACGAATGGAAATATTAATGTATTATCCAACCGCTATTCAGGTTTTGTAAAGGACAACTGGAGCAAAGATTTCGACAATGGGACTTTGGGCATTTCAGGGGGAGTACGCTTTCAGTACTGGGATTATAATCATCAAACAATAATAAGTCCGCGGCTTTCGGCGAGTTGGAAAACGGGTAAGGATAGAAGTAAAACATTCAGGATTGCATGGGGTATTTATGATCAGATGCCCTTTCTCAAAGAATTAATCGATCTGAATGGTCAGCAGGTAAAAGATGTTAAGGCTCAGAAATCCATACATTACGTACTTGGATATGATAAAATAATTAACACCTACGAACGTCCGATCCGGTTCACAGCCGAAATCTGGTACAAGGCACTAACCCATCTGATCCCATATAAAATAGATAATTTAAACATACGTTACCTTCCCGGACAATCTTCGCACGGATATGCTACCGGCATTGATTTTAAAGTCAATGGGGAGCTTCCATCCGGGGCTCAGTCTTGGGTCAGCATGACACTTATGAAAACTGAAGAAGATATTGCTGGTGATTATTACCTCAAAAACATCTCAGCAAATACAACCGAAAAGATCTTTCCCGGATACATACCCCGACCAACAGATCAACGTGTTAATCTAAGCTTTTTTGTGCAGGATTATTTTCCTGGTTATCCTTCGGTGAAAATGAATATGACACTCTTTTACGGAAGCAGGTTACCCTTCGGTCCGCCAAATTCTGCACGGTATATGGACGTATTCAGAATGCCTCCATATCAGAGAGTTGACGTTGGCTTCTCTAAAACATTGATAGACAATAGTGAGAATAGCATTCAAAAGGAAAAAAAGCAAATAATAAAAGAGGCCTGGATTGGTTTTGAGCTCTTTAATTTATTCGATATGAATAATACAATATCCTATTACTGGGTTTCGGATATCCACAACCAAATGTTTGCAGTACCCAATTATCTTACGGGAAGACGTATAAATATCCGGTTTTCGGTAAGGTTCTGAAAAGGTTAATAAAAAGTGGCAAAAATCATTGTTGATCCAGTGAAAATAGTATAGTTTGCGACCCTAAATAAAATTTATCCGACAAAATTAACTACTTGTAATATGGAAACATCAGACTACATCAAAAGAGAAGATCGATACGGAGCCCATAATTATCATCCACTGCCTGTTATTCTTGAGCGTGGTGAAGGAATTTATGTCACAGATGTTGAAGGGAAAAAATATTTCGATTTTCTGGCATCATATTCAGCAGTTAATCAAGGCCATTGTCATCCTAAGATCGTAAAAGCGCTCATCGATCAGGCTGGGATTCTCGCACTCACCTCAAGAGCCTTTTACAATAATGCGCTCGGTGAATGGGAAGAACTCATGTCCCGTCAGTTTGGCTATGATAAAATGCTGCCAATGAATTCAGGTGCCGAAGCAGATGAGACGGCTCTTAAACTAACACGCAAATGGGGTTATAAAGTAAAAGGTATACCTAAAAATGAGGCCAGGATAGTGGTCTGTGATGGCAATTTTCATGGCCGGACAATCACGATTGTCTCAATGTCATCCGATCCTGAATCCTACAATGATTATGGTCCTTTCACCCCGGGATTTGTGAATATTCCGTATAACGATATTGAGGCACTCGAAAAGGAATTAATGCATCCAAACACTGCCGGATTTTTAGTGGAACCTATTCAGGCTGAGGCCGGTGTCTTTGTTCCAGATGAAGGATATCTGAATAAGGCAGCGACATTGTGCAAGAAATACAATGTTCTCTTAATTGCTGATGAAGTCCAGACCGGGCTATGCAGAACTGGCAAAATGCTTGCAAGTGATCATGAAAATGTTCGTCCAGATATTCTTGTACTGGGTAAAGCACTCTCAGGTGGAATGTTACCCGTGTCATGCGTTCTCGCAGACGATGAGATAATGCTCACAATAAAACCGGGGGAGCATGGTTCAACTTATGGTGGTAATCCAATTGCCGCGAAAGTTGCAATCGCAGCAATTGCGGTTTTGAATGATGAAAAACTGGCTGATAATGCAACCCGCATTGGCCAGATATTCAGGGATGAAATGAAAAAATTCAAATCACCACTCATTGCGGAGGTACGTGGAAAAGGATTGCTTAATGCGATTCAAATCAACCCGCATGAAGGGAGAAAAGCCTGGGACCTCTGCCTGGCAATGAAGGAAAATGGAATTTTGGCAAAACCAACCCATGAACATACAATTCGGTTCACGCCTCCTTTAATTATCACAGAAGAACAAATGCTCGAGGCAATCAGTTTAATACAACAAACTATGACAGAGTTTATTTAACTTTGTCGTAAATTATATTACAGGCTGATCCTGATGATGAGGTGTTTTGTTTTATTTTTAATTGTAAATTTTTGGGCGGCAATATTCCTTAATTCAGCACTGGGGGAAATAATAGCACACGACTCCCTTTCACAAAAGAGTCTCTTCAAGGCCGAATTTCGGGTTGATATAGGGAACATTTTGCCAACAAATGATTTTGTAAAATCACAAAACACCGATGGAGATGGGCTGGCACATTATCAGGCATACTCGCTGCGTTTTGCCCGACAGACGATTGGTGACAAGTTGTGGGAAAAGCTCTACGGTTATCCTGTTTATGGAGTTGGGATATATACGGCTTACTTTAAAAACACACCTAAACTTGGAAATCCTATAGCCGTCTATGGTTTCTTCAATGCACCGTTTTACAGACTTAACAAATGGAGTCTGAATTATGAGCTGGGATTAGGTTTAACGTTCAACTGGAATTCTTACGATCCTGTTAAGAATCCAAATAACATTGCCTTAAGTGCAGATAAATCGGTTTATATTGATGCCGGAGTGAGTTTGAAATATAAACTAAATAATAAAATGGCCCTGGGTATAGGGTATGGATTTACACATTTCTCAAACGGAGCCATAAAACTACCTAATAAAGGATTGAATTCCACGTCAGCAAAAATTAACCTTACCTACCTCCTCTCAAACAGGCCGGAAATTTTTCATTCGCCTGTCGTTCAACCGTTCAGGCCTTTTTACGAATGGAGCATTTCGGGATATGGAGGCGTAAGAAATATGTTGTATCTTGGTTCTGGTGTGAGTCAGTCTGCAGCAATGAAGGGGGTCAACTATACGGTTTATGGCATCAATAATACATTAAACAAACAGATTGATTATAAATCCAAGATTGGCATAGGGATAACAATGGAGTTTAATGGATCCCAAAACTCGCAGATCGTACTGGAAGGAGGATCACCTGATGCCACTGATTTACCATTTACCCAACATCTTGCATTTAGTGTTTATCCATCCTATGAATTGGTCATTCACAAACTCTCACTCATTTTCAGCCAGGATTTTACCTCTACCGAATAAAAACTTCTAACATGACTCCACCATTTTATCAACGAATTGGAGTTAAGTATCATTTTCTATCGAATACATTTCTTGGAATAAACCTGAGGGCATACAATTTTTACGAATCCGATTTCATTGAATGGACATTAGGTCACCGAATAATTTGGTAGAGGCCAAATCTCCGCAGAAGTATTAAAATATCAGGAAATCAGTGATAAAAGATCAGTGGATTGTCTGATTGGTAACAACTTTTCAGAATACTTTATTCATAGGTTTTTTTACTGTCTTTGGTATGAATTTTGTAAAGAAATTATGTATTATTGAAAAAAATAATGGGAGTAGAAAATTAATATATTTGCAGAAAATATTCAATCAATTATTATAAGTGTCTTTAATTGTTCTTTCTTAAAATTTTAAATATGAAAACAAAAAGTCTTATTCTCGGAATTTGTGTTCTTGGTCTGTTGACGTGGAGCTGTAACAAATCAGATGTCCTCAAAACGCAACCAACTCCGCAGCTATCTCTGAAATCCACTCTTACACAAGGAGTTCAGGATTTATCTTCAGCCGTCTCTGCAATCACCTCTTCGCCAGGTTATCAGGTAGTAAATGGTCCAGCCGATTTATTAGTAACCAAGAGTATGCTGACATCTCCCTGGGATACAGTAACACACAGCATTCTTTTGTCTGACATTAAAGGAATTTATGATTACAAGGCAACATCATACAAAATAGGCCACATGTCATTGACCCGTTTCTTTAACAAGACAAAGGATACAACTGTGATGGTTCTTCGCTTACCTGAAGAGAAAGTAAAGGCATCAAAAAAATTATTTAGCTACTCTCCATCAGACACTTTACTTGTAAACAATTACAGGATTACCGTTTCAGATTACCAGTATAAGTTTAGTCATTCTGTGGGTTCAAGTTACCAGATGGCTTCAGGGATCAAAGTTAAAGACGTCAATGCCGGAACTTATAAGATAAAATATTCCAAAAATAAAGTAACCGGATATCATTTCGCATCAGAATTTGATTTTCCAAATGGATATACGACCAAAACGGAGTATACACCAGGCGATACAGCAATCTCGACTTATGAAATCAGTAATGCAACTAAGATTCTTTACCAGGAGAAATATACTTCAATCAAAAGCACTACAGCCGGCAAGCACAGAGAAAAAGAATTTTCTCTTACAATCGGAGATTTCATGATCGTAAGAAAAGCTGGCTCCGGGCAGGCAAGTCTTGACAGCGCAAAGGTTTATGTTAAAGGTATCCTTCAGACCAAGGCCAAAGTTGAAATCGTAGATAAAGCCACCACCCCTGGATCTGACGACGTTGATATCTGCTTTGCTAATCATCAGCGTGATTTAAAAATTACCTTCGATGATGGAACAACCAAGACTTTATCGGAAATTGCAACCGGTGTTATTACAAATATAGCCGATCTGTTTACCTCATTGCGTGAAGCTAACTTTGGTACTGCGATCATAGACTGGATTGCATGGGAAATTTACTTTAAGAAGATATAAACCGGAACCTCCGAGTTTCTCGAAAAATACATAAAAAAATACCCGACTGGTTCTGATTAACCAGTTGGGTATTTTTTTATCTCGTGCTCCTGTAAAATCACTGATCCTTCTTTACATTACCTATCATAATTGCTATAAATCTCATCGGTGCTCTGCACCTCTTTCCCTGGTAATTTTATAAAAGCCCCGTTGGGGCGATCCGTCTGACGGATGGTACCCCCGGGTGAGGGTCCTCCCGTAACCGGGGGTAAAGGGTAATCCTGTGGTTACTGTCCGCCGACAAAGGGTGGTAAAAGCACAAAGACGCATTAGACCGGAACAGATTACAACCCCGAAAAAGGTTCTGTATGCATGATTAGAAAAGAAGATTAGTTGAGTTTAATATTGAACTCTCCAAAGACTGGTTCAGCCCGCTGCAGGGGCTGATGACGAATCTGCATCCCTACCCCCGGTTCCGTTTCACTACACCGGGGGTTATTCAGATTTAACTCTTTCAGAGTCCTTTATTACCGATCAAAACAAATCTGTTTTCCATGGAGACACACTTAAAATACGTCCACATAGTGGATAAGATCCATAGCACATAATTATCAGGTAATACGGCCGGGTCCTGTGGTTTTCAACCGCTGAAAGGCGGATTTTGTATTGAATTTCTAAAAAAGGCGAATGGAATTCGCCTGACCCGGACTTGCACCTCACAAAAAGTCAGAATCACAAATAAATCAACCATTGACAGCCCTGAAAGGGCAGGATTTTAATGACCCCGGGTAAGGTTGGTACGCAACCAGGGTTGGAGAATGAATATGGTGATAGCGTCTGCGGGCAAAAGCCTGTAAAAGCACAAAGCCACATTCTGACGGAATGGAACGCGATCTCGTAAAGGATTTTTAGATAAATTGAGAATTAAAAATCACTCATTCAGCTCCATTGACCTTTTCAACTATCCGGACCTCATAGTTGTTGGAATATTCAATCACATACAAAGAGTTGTTAATATATCCGCCAAATTGTGATGGCTTGGTAAAATTATAGGTCCCCTGTAACAATTCAACACCAGTAGATGGATTTGTTTCGGGAAAATGCTTTCCTGCTTTACTTAAAGATGCAAAGAAATGCATTGCAATATCAAAGCCCTGGAAACTATATTGCGAGGGTTCGCCACCAAATGAAGTCCTATATTTTTCGATGAAGGAATTCACGTTGACATTTCCATAATCAATATAATAGGGTGCCAAATAAGAAAGATTTGTATTGTGAAGGTATTCAACATCAATACTTTGCATCTTAGTGTACTCCTGCAGACCTATGACTTTTACCTTATGTGTTTTTGAAACTGTATTTAATCTTGTCATCGCAACACTGACATTGGCTTCGCTGTTCTCGGCTAAAATAAAAATATTATCAAGGCTGTCCTTGAGTAATTCTTCAAAACCGGCAATTTCTTCTGTCAGAATATTGTACTGTTTTATTTTTCCTTTCCCAATTTTCCTGGTAATTCTGTCAAGCAGATATTTCTCATCTTCAGAATCAGCACCATGATTTAGTAAAATCAAATTTTTTGAAGCAAAATTCTCTGAAACATAGTCTGCAGTACTCGCAAGGCGAAGCATTTTACCCGGATTAATCAGGTAATATCCCGGAGTCGTGGCAACAAAACGGTTATCAGGCGAAAGTGGCGACACCATAGGAATATGGTTCTTATAACTTAACTCAGCTACAATCTTCTGGTCATTGGGATATACCGGACCTATGATGAGGTCGAGAGACAAAAACTCAGGTTTTTTAACAAGTGTGGCAACAACATCGCTATCGTGATATGTGTCATAAACGAAAAGCCTGAGTTTCATCCCAGCATCAATCATCTTTTCTGATGCAAGTAACACGCCTGAATAAAAATCCATGTAATTATTTGAATGCTGGGCAGATCTGGCGGAATCATTGTAATTCTGGCAAAATGGCAAATAAATGCCAATCTCAAAAGTCTTATGCAGGTCCTGAATTGTTTTTTTGGATTCATAAACGACAGGATGAGTAGGCACAGGACTTGTTGAAGGCTTTTCTGCGACGGAAGCACTCTTTACCTCTGAGTGTATTTGAGGTTTATCTGCAATGTTAGCCGTGGTTTCGACAGGCCTGGAAATCGGAATTTTGATTACCTGACCCAGCTTAAGTCCGTCTTTCAGTTCCGGATTAAGTTTTTCAAGCTCGAATTTTGAAGCCCCAAATTTTTGCTGAAGAAGATAATATGTATCGCCTGTGATAATTGTATAGTCACGGAAATTTGGATCAGTCAATGGCTTGGATGGAGTTTCAACGGATGAGCTAATTCCCGGAATAACTAAAACTGTACCGGCCGTCAAAGATCCCTTCAACGTTGGATTAGCCTTAAGAATATCTTCCTGTGTAACACTGCAGAGCCTCGAAATGGAATAAAGCGTTTCACTGCGTCCTACGACATATTTAATAACGCCGCGATTTTTCCCGGGATTAGTCTCCTGATTCATTGTAAATGGAGTAGGGATCTTCAGTTCGTCACCCTCTCTTATTCCCTGTCTGGCATCCGGGTTGTAAATATACAGATCATCCAGAGACAGATTAAACCTTTTCGAAACAGAATATGGAGTATCACCTTTAATTGCAGTATAATAAGCACACTTATTGAGCTTTAAAAAGGTCTTTAGGTCATGGAAGATCCCCTGTGCCCGTAGGTCTGAGCACAAGAAAAAAATCAGAATAAATGAGGATATAACGGAAATATATCGGGCCTTCAGATTTCTCATCAACATACGAAAGAGTTTATTTATGCTCCCCAAAAGTACGCATAAATTGAACCCGCTCGAACTCTGCCAGATTTGTAGTGTTATCCATACTTAATTTTCCTCTGAAATCGGATATGGACTCATATCCGTTCTGAACCATCCATTGACTCATATCCTGCAGAATGGTAGGAATAATCGAGAAACTATCCTTATAAAGTGCCGACACGATCTGAACTGTTGTTGCCCCTACAAGGAGCATCTTGATGACTGTTTCCCAGTCATGAATACCTGTCGAAGCCGAAAGATCACTGTTTACCCTGTTGGCCATCAAGGCAATCCATCGGAGCGTAAGTTTGTAATCTGTGCTTTTACTCAATACATCCGATCCTGTAATCTTTTGCTCAATAATATCTACATCAGGACTGTACGATTTATTGAATAATACCAAACCTTTAATCTCAGAAAATGAAAGATCCCTGATAATAGCCCCAAGATTGGAGAAATATGAACTTATTTTAAGCGAAATTGGAATTTTAATTTTAGATGAAACCCTTGAGACAATATCGAAATACATACTCTCATTATCATAACTTGTCTGCGAAAGATTAGTGGGTAAAACAAAAATATTCAATTCGATTGCATCGGCCCCCGCGTCTTCAACTTTTTTGGCGAAGAAAGCCCACTCCTGAGCTGTGCTACAATTAATACTGGCAATAATTGGGATTGAGAGTTCCTTCTTTGCTTCAGCAATCAGGCTTAAGTAATTTTTAAGGTTATCCTTCTTGATCTGATAATCATAATAATCAAGGAATTCAAGGTTGTTGTCCATTGGACCCAGTTTCCTGAATTCGTGGGCAAATTCGAGATAAATCTCTTCCTCAAAAATCGATTTTAATACGATTGCACCCACACCGGCTTCTTCAAGCGCTTTAAGATTCTCAATTGAATTTGTGAGTCCACAGCTTCCGGCTATTAAAGGGTTCTTAAGATTCAGTCCCAGGTAGCTGACGTTAAGATTAGTCATCTTCAAAAATATTGGGTTAATTATTTGCTTTATTTTGAATATACTCGTGCATATTTTCGGCTGCCCGCCGGCCGTCGCCCATAGCAAGGATTACGGTAGCCCCGCCCCTCACGATATCACCACCTGCAAACATCTCTGAAATTGACGATTGCATTTTTTCTTCATCGACAATAATGGTTCCCCATTTAGTAATCTTCAGATCGGGCAGACATGATGGAACAAGTGGATTAGGTGATACACCAACTGCTACAACAACGAGGTCAACATCAAGGCCAAATTCGGATCCTTCGATGACAATTGGTCTTCGGCGTCCGGATGAATCCGGTTCTCCTAAACCCATTCGATTCAATTTCATGCCATTGACACGTCCCTTTTCATCAGCAAAATATTCGAGCGGATTACAAAGCGTCATAAATTCAACGCCCTCCTCCTTCGCATGTTTGACTTCCTCAACACGTGCTGGCATCTCAGCTTCGGAACGACGGTAGATAATCATTGCCCGACTGGCTCCCAGACGTAAAGCAGTTCTTACTGAATCCATAGCTGTATTTCCACCACCAATTACAGCTACATTTTTACCCTTTAGCACAGGAGTGTCCTTATCGTCAAGAGCTGCACCCATCAGGTTGACACGGGTTAAATATTCATTGGAAGATAGAATACCGTTATAGTTTTCCCCAGGAATCTCCATAAAACGGGGTAGACCGGCACCACTGGCAATAAAAAAACCCTCATAACCAGCTTCCCTGAGGTCATCAAAAGTAGACGTCCTGCCAACAATGTAATTGGTTTCAAATTTCACACCCATCTTCCTGAGATTGTCAAGTTCAAAATCGACAATCGCATTAGGAAGCCTGAACTCAGGGATGCCATATTTCAGTACACCTCCAACTTCGTGCAGAGCTTCGAAGACTGTAACATCATATCCGTATTTAACCATGTCACCGGCAAATGAAAGTGAGGCAGGTCCTGAGCCAACCGCGGCAATCTTTATTCCATTGGGTTTGGCTGTTTCAGGAATATTTGACGAGCCGGATTCCCGCTCAAAATCTGCAGCAAATCTTTCAAGGTGTCCGATAGCCACTGCAGGTTTATCTGTTTTTTCAACATAAAAACAACGCGATTCACATTGTTTCTCCTGGGGACATACCCTCCCACATACTGCAGGCAGTGCATTGGTCTCCTTCAGCGTTGCGGCAGCGTTCAGGATCTCTCCTTTCTCGATATACTTAATGAATTTTGGAATATTGATGCTAACCGGGCAACCTTCAATACAAGTTGGGTTTACACAATCCATACATCTTGTTGCTTCTTTCAGAGCCTGATCAAGCTCAAGACCCATGTTTACCTCCCGATCCTGATATTTAACGCGGATGGAAGGTGCCAGTTCCGGCATTTTCACTCTGGGAATCAATGTCCTGTCTTTATTTTTTGTCTTTGCTCGTAATTCGGCCCTCCAGGCCTGGCTCCTATCCTCCTTGAGGTAATCGGGGTTTAATGACATTATCCTTAAATTTAATGCTTTTGTGAATAAATTTCCGATGCCTTTCTCTCCTCCTGCATATACCCACCAAGTCTCATAAGCATTTCATCGAAGTCAACCTGATGCGCGTCAAACTCAGGACCGTCAACGCATGTAAATTTGGTCTTACCGCCAACTGTAACACGACATGCGCCACACATTCCGGTTCCATCAACCATGATCGAATTCAGACTAGCCTGAGTTGGAATATTATATTTTTTTGTCAGAAGAGAAGCGAACTTCATCATGATTGCAGGACCTATCACGATACACTCATTTACATTTTCGCGCTGAATAATCTCCTCCATCCCGGCCGTAACTAAACCCTGACGACCGTATGAACCATCATCTGTCATCACAATTACTTCGTCCGACCATTTTCGAATCTCATCTTCGAGAATGATCAAGTCCTTATTTCTTGCGGCAATAACCGATATCACCCTATTCCCTGCTTTCTTAAACGCTTCAACAATTGGAAGCAAAGGAGCAACACCTACCCCTCCACCGGCAGCCAGCACAGTTCCTATGTTCTCAATGTGAGTTGGCTTTCCAAGAGGTCCGACAAGATCTGTGATGCAATCGCCAGGCTCCAGTGCTACAAGCTTGGATGAGCTTACCCCCATAATCTGGACTACAAGAGTTATTGTTCCACGAACAGGATCTGCATCCGATATGGTAAGGGGGAACCGTTCACCATCCTCCCCGATGCGTAAAATGACGAAATTGCCCGGTTTTCGCGATTTAGCAATCAACGGACTATCTACGATCAACTGAACTACTTTATCTGAAAAATACGTTTTTTCAAGAATCTTATTCATAGAAAACAAAATTATTTTACTGCGATTAACATTTTTCTGCGTCGCAAATTTGCAAAAATTAATGAATTGAAGTTAATTAGTGTGCTAAATTAGATTCATTATATTTTATTGAAAATCGTCCCCTAAAATAAAACAGAATCCTAATAAATTACAATATCTTTAAAAATCAAAAGCGGTTCATCTGTTTATAAGGCGTAGCCGTCTTTAAATCCTGAAATATAAGGTTATTAATCACTTTATAAAAATCTTAAATGTCAAATCAGCAAAACAGGAAATCACGCGAAGGGGTTGTCTACTCAACGGCAACCAATTTCGAATACAGTTATAATTCTGAGGATCAAAATCAGGATACGCTTAAACCGTCCCAGCAAAACCTAAAGGTATTACTGGATAAGAAACAGCGTGCAGGTAAAAAAGTTACGCTTATAACCGGTTTTATTGGTTCGGAAGAAGATCTTAAGGAGTTAGGAAAAAAATTGAAATCCAAATGTGGAGTAGGTGGATCGGTTAAGGACGGGGAGATTCTGATACAGGGTGAGTTTCGGGACAGGATACTCGAGCTGCTTATTGCCGAAGGTTATAAGGCAAAAAAAGCAGGGGGATGATTGCGTAACGGGAATTATCCTAAGACCTCCGAAGACTGGTTCAGCCCGCTGCCGGGGCTGTTAATGTAACCGCATCACTACCCCCGGTTCCGTTGCACTGCACCGGGGGTTATTCAGATTGACTCTTTCAGAGTCCTTGATAACCAATCAAAACAAATCTGTTTTCTCCAAAGGTATTCTTAAAATACGTGTACACGGTATATAAGGTCCAAGGCACATTATGGATCAGATAAAAAAGTTGTGGACATTAATTTTCTTTAAACGATTTGATAGGTACTATTTATATGACAATTTCTTATTCTATTGGATAAAACCTGTTAATAAATGCTTAAAGGTGCA
>CAINLJ010000069.1 GCA_903850335.1 uncultured Bacteroidia bacterium
CGTACGGTTTCAAGTGAGCGGCGAAGGTCAAATATCTCAAATACATCCAGAAAAGTCCCTGCTATTTTTGATCTTTGCAAGGCAGGACGCATATCGATGAAATATCCATTTGGGAAGTTCATCCCTTCACTTATAATCTTAATGAATTCAATAGTTTCGTCCAATTGTTTGTCGATATCGTCACGTTTGGAAGAGAACTGGCACTCGTCCACCTGTTCCTTTCCAAGAGAACTCAGACAACGTCCCTGAAGTATTTCCCGAATCTTATCGAAACCAATCTTATTCTCAAAATTTGAAGGGTAAATATCCATACCTGCCATTAGATTTTGCTGCAAAAATAGACAAGAATTTCCGGAACTAAACGCTTGAATAGCCGGATAATGTCCCTTATAAATATTACGACCAAAAACTGTACAAATCCGAACACTCCCGAAAGTAAAAGCGAACATATAACCTTGTTTAAATAATTCTAAGTTAATATATCATATTAGTATTTAATAACTTATCAGATTTGGCACAATAAGTGTAACCTATCCTTGTGAATTAGATTCAGTAACAAAAAAACAAAGTCATGAAAGCAATTATGGTTTATACAGAGAAGGAGATAAGGGTTGGATTAATGATCGTCCTCATTTTATCTGCAGTATTTACAACTTTTAAAATCAGGGAACTGCAAACAAGAGATCTAAATAAGGCTGATTTATTCCGTACAGAACTAACCAGCGCAAATAAAACAATCTTTAAGCCTGTATCAGAAGCAGATGCCACATTAATCGAAGAACCGGTAACATTTACTCAAACTCCTGCGCGTGCTGATGTAGCCTCTGGAAATGAGGTAGCAGTTCAACTGAAAACTTGGATGAACAACAAAGCTTACTGGAATGGAGAGGAAGTCGAAAACGAAAGGGCACTTACTGAACAAATGACCACCTGGCTGAAAAACGGAACGTTTATTAGTGATGAAACCTTTCAAGAATTGCCAGCAGATCAAGCTGAATATCAATTAAATAATGCAGATGAAGGCTATAATACAGAACTTAAATCTGAGATGAAAACGTGGATCGCCTGCGGTAATTACTGGAGTGAAGCCAACAATTAATTGCTTAAACTTTTAATCCGTGAGTCGTTAAGAACTCATTTTGGTGACCTCGTGTTTTGGAGGCAATTTATTCCCCGATTTTTAAATCTGTCCATTTTCGAACATCTTATTCAGCGGAAAGCGGACATATTTAAAAGGGCATATCCTCATTAATATTTATATAGTTCTCATTATTAATAATATAAATATTTTGGCACGATTAATGTGATGATAGTAATAGGATTTAAATATTAAAATTTCAAATTCATAGAATACAGATTAAACAAAATGAAAACAATAACTTATAAAACAACAAAAGTGATTAAAACAATAATAGCTACCCTATTGATTCTGGTTGCACTGTGTGGCGTATCAAAAGCTGAAAACCCGGTAAATGAATTGAAATCCGAAAACAACGGATTAACGATTCAGCTAAAAGCGTGGATGGGCGACGTTAATAATTGGGGCGACATGAATGGCAACGATTTTAATGACGCATCAGTTTGTTCAAATAGGCTTGCTGAATCTGAAATAAACAATGGTGAGGATCTTTCGACAGAAATGGAATCATGGATGACTGACAATTCTCTCTGGGATAAAGAATCCGACAATGAGAACTCTGATCTTACCTTAAAAATGAAATCCTGGATCTCAAATTCAAACCTATGGGATGCAGAACCAGATAATAATGAGGAACTTGCAGTTCAAATCAGACAATGGATTAAGAATAATTCCTTTATAAATGAATCCAATGAACAAATTTTCCTCTGTAATGAATTGGCTGCCAATTAAACAAAGTCTATAACCAGTTGCAAATTTAATCCCATACCAGTGAAATGAAAATTATCACTCAGACAAATCCCGGTTTTGCCGGGATTTTTGTTGCCTAAAATGTTCCGTATAAGGCATACTCGTCAGTATTACAAAACACCTGACTATAAATATTAAATCCCGGCCTGTTAGTCTCAATCTTACGATTTAACTGGAGTACCGGATGGCCGGAGCCAACATTAAAGAAATTTTTGAGTCGTTCATCGGCAACAATGGCAAGGAGCTTCTGCTCTCCTCCCCTTACTTCGATGTGGTAGTACTTTCGAAGAATATCAAATAACGATTTATTTGCAAAATTGCGGGAAGTAAATCTTGATAGATTTACATTCGGAATCATAGTTATGTCGTAAAAAACCGGTTTACCGTTCACGAGTCTTAATCTTTCCATATAAATACAACCGGTTTCAACCTCAAGCTGACTGAGCGGGAAGGTGAATGCTTCACTCCAGTTACGAATTTCGGGTTGGATTATAATCTGGGTTACGAGATTATCCTGTCCAATAGCCGAGGTCGTGCCTGTCATGGAAAGAATTCCAACACCCTTAGGTATTCCCTTAACAATACTTCCTTTCCCCTGATGCCTCACGATGTACCCTTCGTTGGCAAGCCTGTCCAATGCCTTTCGTATCGTTGGCCGTGTTACCTTGTGAACAGTACAAAGCTCATTCTCAGATGGAAGTAGATCACCCTCCTTAAAAACACCTTCTGTAATATGCGATCTTAGGATCTCATAAACCTTACGATGCTGTGGAAGTGGTGTGTCAGGGTACATTTTTGAATTTATACATTTGAAATTTAACGAACTGCAAAGATAATAAATAATTCATTAAAACAAAAATTTGTGTTTACATGATTTTAATTTAAAGAAAATATTATATATTTATATTACAGTCTTTTAACTAATATTATAAGAACATTATAAAATTATTTCTTAAATTACTTGTAAATACAAGTTCAATAAAATATCTTTGCAAAAAATATCTCAAACTATGGCTTTTGTTGTTATTATGCCTAAGCAGGGGCAATCTGTTGAAAGTTGTATAATTACTGAATGGAACAAGAAAAAAGGGGACAAAGTAGCAAAGGGGGAGATTCTTTTTGCCTACGAGACCGACAAAGCCTCATTTGAAGAAGAGGCGGATGTAGATGGCGTTCTTCTTGAAATTTTTTATGAAACCGGTGACGAAGTTCCTGTACTCACAAATGTCTGTGTCATAGGCTCACCAGGAGAACCTGCTGAGTTGTTCAGACCAGGTGGAAACGCAATCTCATCAGGTGCAGCTCCGGAAGCTGTTATTAAAAATAAGGATTCTATCGAAATTAAAGAGGTTTTGGCACCTAAAGAATCTGCCCAAATCTCAGGAGCAATCTCACCCCGGGCAAGAATTCTTGCCGAAAAAGAAGGAGTCTTGTTAGATGGAATATCCGGAACCGGTCCTAATGGCCGAATCATTGAACAAGACATAAAAGCAGTTGTCGGGAGTCATCCAAAGACCACACCTCTCGCAAGAAAAATCGCAGGGGAGGAACAATTACAACCCTCCTCGATGGGAACAGGGTTAGGCGGATCGGTAAAAGCCAAAGACCTGACTGCACAAAATCCTGTGTACTCTAATGATTTTGAAATCAAAAAATTACCTAATATCCGTAAGCTTATCGCTAAAGCAATGCACCAGTCACTGCAAAATTCAGCTCAGCTTACTCACCATCTCGGAGCCGACGCACGCAGAATGCTTGAATTACGCAGGAAGGTTAAAAAGGCAAACGACAGTGGATATCCAGTGAACATTACACTCAATGACATGGTTTGCTTTGCTGTAATAAAAGCATTAAAGAAATTTCCGCAGGCGAATGCACATTTTCTTGGCGACAGCGTAAAATATTTTAATAAAATCCACCTTGGAATAGCAGTGGATACAGATCGTGGATTAATGGTCCCTGCGATCAGAAATGCGGATGACCTGTCTATCCAGGGTCTCTCAAATCAAATGCGCGAAATCGCTGTTTCATGTCGCAAGGGTGCAATTAACCCGGAATTACTCTCTTCGGAGGCAGCATCATTTACAGTTTCAAATCTGGGTAATTATGGAGTTGAAATGTTCACCCCTGTCATCAATCTTCCTCAGGTAGGAATACTTGGAGTAAATACAATCGTTCCGCGACCAAAGGACCTTGGCGATGGAGCCTATGGATTTGTACCGTATATTGGTCTAAGTCTTACTTATGATCACCAGGCTCTCGATGGAGGTGAGGCAACCCGCTTCCTCAAGCAAATTGCCGTAGAAATTGAAAACCTTGAATTTGAACTTTAAAAAATAGGAGACACAAAGATGAGCACAACATTTGATTTAGCAATAATTGGCGGGGGACCTGCCGGATACGTAGCAGCTGAAAGAGCTGGAAAGAAAGGTCTTAAGGTCGTTTTAATTGAAAAGAGCGAACTGGGGGGCGTTTGCCTCAATGAGGGATGTATCCCAACAAAAACACTCTTGTACAGTGCTAAGATTTACGATAATGCTGTTGCAAGCAGCAAATATGGCATTGAAACAAAGGAAGTAACCTTTGACTTCTCAAAAATCATGGCACGTAAAGAAAAAGTCGTCAAAAAATTGGTCGGTGGTGTTGGAATGAAAATGAAAGAACATCATGTGGAGGTCATCAAAGATTCAGCATATATAAAGGGACGCTCGGCGAATGGCATTGCAATCACTGTTGGAGGCAACGAAGTATTGGCAACTAATCTCCTGATTTGCACAGGTTCTGAAGCGTTCATGCCACCTATCCCAGGTCTTGGGGCACCAGGTGACCTGATCCTTACAAACCGTGAAATTCTGGCCCTCCAAGAAAAACCGGAATCACTTGTAATAATAGGAGGTGGCGTTATCGGACTCGAGTTTGCAAGTTTTTATAACAGTTTGGGTACTAAAGTAACCATAATCGAAATGCTTGATGAGATCCTCACGGGTATGGATCGTGAAATGAGTGAAATGCTTAGAAAAGAATATACGAAAAAAGGAATCACTTTTAACCTCTCTGCTAAAGTAACTGAAGTCAAAGGGAATGAAGTATTCTTTGAGAAAGCTGGAAAAACTTCATCTGTAACCGGTGAAAAAATTCTTGTAAGTGTTGGAAGAAAACCAAATACACAAGGATTTGGTCTCGAGAATATTGGAGTTGAACTTAATCGTGGCGGCATCAAAGTGGATGAAAAAATGAGAACCAATGTTCCTAATGTTTTTGCTGCAGGAGACGTTACTGGTTTCTCGCTTCTTGCTCATACGGCCAGCCGTGAAGGTGAAGTAGTCGTAAATAATCTTACCGGCCGTTCGGACCAAATGCGCTACAATGCAATCCCTGGTGTTGTTTATACGAATCCTGAGTTTTCGGGTGTTGGATTAACTGAAGAAGCTGCCAAGGCTCAAAATATTGAATATAAGGTTGCTAAATTACCCTTAGCCTTTGCAGGACGATTTATTGCCGAAAACGAAGGAGGCACCGGACTTTGCAAAGTTCTTGTCGGAGCAAAATATGGTGAAGTTTTGGGAGTCCACATTTTAGGAAATCCTTCCGGCGAAATTATTTACGGAGCCTCAATGGCAATCGAAATGGAAATGACTATTAAGGAAATGGAGGAAGTGATCTTCCCGCATCCAACCATATCAGAAATTTTTAAAGAGACAATTTTCTCATTTTAAATAAGAAGTAAAAATCTTCTCAACATCAATTTAAAGTCTTATGCCTAAAGTTCAGTTTATTGACCCAAGTGTGGCCAGACATGCCGGTGAAATTACTTTCAATCCAATTCCGGTAAATCAATACTCCAAAACGATTGCCGAAGAGAGGGCAAATTTTTCAAACGACGATTTTCTGCGTATCTATCATGATATGGTAGTGATCCGTGAATTTGAAACCATGTTGAACCTGATTAAAACAACAGGCGAATACAGTGGAATACCATACGACCATCCAGGCCCGGCGCACCTCTCTGCAGGACAGGAAGCGGCAGCGGTTGGAATGGCATACACCCTCACTGTTGACGATTTCATATTTGGTTCTCACCGCAGTCATGGTGAAATTCTTGCAAAAGGATTAAGCGCCATTCAGAAACTCGGGGATGCAGATCTCTTAAAAATAATGGAGTCTTTCTTTGAAGGAACAGTGCTCGACGTGGTAAATAAGGACTTCAATGGAACTACAAAAGAACTTGGGCGCAGATTTTTGATCTACGGTACTCTTGCAGAGATTTTCGCACGAGAGACTGGGTTTAATAAAGGCCTTGGCGGGAGTATGCACGCATTTTTCACTCCTTTCGGCGTATATCCCAATAACGCAATTGTTGGGGGAAGTGGTGATATCTCAGTGGGCGCAGCACTTTACAAGAAAATTAACCGTAAACCGGGTTTGGTTGTCGCCAATATTGGAGACGCATCCATGGCTTGCGGACCAGTATGGGAGGGCATCTCCTTCGCCTCGATGGATCAGTTTAATGAGCTCTGGGAAGGTGAAATGAAGGGTGGATTACCTGTGATTTTCAATGTCATGAACAATCAGTACGGCATGGGGGGACAAACCTGTGGAGAGACAATGGGTTATGGTAAAGTAGCTCGTATCGGTGCTGGAGTAAACCCTGAACAAATGCATGCAGAGCGGATAGACGGATATAATCCTTTGGCTGTTATTGACGCTTACCGTCGTAAACGTCAACTACTTGACGAGAAAAAAGGACCTGTATTGCTCGAAATTCTAACCTACCGTTACAGTGGTCACTCCCCTTCCGATGCTTCATCATACCGTTCTAAAGAAGAAATTGAAGCATGGCAGGCACAGGACAGTATCACCTCATTTGGAAATAATCTCGTCGGAGAAGGCATTACTGATCAACAAACTCTTGAGGCTATCTGGACAGATGTAAAGGGAATAATGGTTGAAATCCTGAAACTTTCTATTAATGATGAGGTTTCTCCACGCATGGATGTCCGGAAACGTCCGGAGCAAATAGGTGAAATGATTTTCTCGAACCAATCGGTTGATAAGATGGAAGATAGGCCGGTAGAGGTCAACCATCCGCTGGAAGAAAACCCGCGGGTAATCCAGATTTCAAAGAAAGAGCGTTTTGCGTTTGATTCGGAAGGAAAAGCGTTCTCAAAAATGAAACAATACCAATTACGTGATGGTATCTTCGAGGCAATTGTCGACCGTTTTTATAAGGATCCTACCTTAGTTGCCTACGGGGAGGAAAACCGCGACTGGGGTGGTGCCTTTGCAGTATACCGCGGACTTACCGAGGCTCTTCCCTATCACAGGTTGTTTAATTCTCCAATTTCTGAAGCTTCAATAGTTGGGACTGCAATTGGATACGCAATGTGTGGCGGACGTGTAATCCCCGAAATAATGTACTGTGATTTTCTAGGCCGTTGCGGTGACGAGGTGTTTAATCAGCTTCCCAAATGGCAGGCAATGAGCGGAAATGTGTTAAAAATGCCTGTTGTTCTCCGGGTTTCTGTCGGATCAAAATACGGTGCCCAGCACTCGCAGGATTGGACATCCCTTGTGGCGCATATTCCGGGATTAAAAGTTGTCTTCCCTGTTACTCCCTATGACGCCAAAGGTTTAATGAACAGTGCCTTGCAAGGAACTGATCCGGTAATATTCTTTGAAAGTCAACGGGTTTACGACATCGGTGAACAGTTCCATAAAGAAGGAGTTCCGGCAGGTTATTATGAGATTCCATTCGGAGAACCGGACGTGAAACGTGAAGGAGAAGATGTCACAATCCTGACAATTGGTGCAACACTATACCGTGCTCTTGATGCAGCTAAGATCCTTAAAGAAAAATATGGATTATCAGCCGAAGTTATCGATGCACGTTCCTTAGTGCCATTTAACTACGAAAAAGTCATTGCATCAGTGAAGAAAACCGGACGCATCATTATTTCCGGAGATGCCAATTCGCGTGGATCATTTCTAAATGAACTGGCCCGTAATATCACGGAACTCGCCTTCGATTACCTCGATGCACCGCCTGTAGTAGTTGGCTCAAGAAACTGGATAACTCCCGCATATGAGCTTGAAGAAGCATTCTTTCCTCAGCCTGACTGGTTTATTGATGCTATTCATGAAAAAATTGTGCCTTTAAAGGGACATGTTTCAGCACAAAACTTCAGTGATCCTGAACAGATCCGCAGAGCAAAACTGGGAGTTTAAGTTCAGAACAATCGGACAAAATAAAATCACGCCAAGTAATCAGGAGTTGTGAAACTCCAACCTCAAAACAGATAACTTTGGAACATGATTAAATAATAATAAGGTACAGAGTACAGCAAGATTTGTAGGAATGATGAATATGCGTTGTTAGGAGGTACAGACTACATTTTAATTTCTGTTCTACAAATATAAACGGTGCTCTGCACCTTTGAACGTTAAAAGTCAGATATTTTCATTTAAAATTATGAGGCAGAACTTTTTCAAGCAATATCAAGCAATTAAAAAGAGTTATATAGGAGCAACGCAAAGAA
>CAINLJ010000070.1 GCA_903850335.1 uncultured Bacteroidia bacterium
ATGGCATTTGAGATGTCATGGTTACCAGGTAAAAGAAGGATTTTAGTTTTTTCATTGTGCCGGTCTGTGAGTGTTAATCCCTTTAAATATACAGTTTCAAATTGGCTCCATGAGATTGCTGCACTCTGAACTCCATTCTCTTCCCGGTTTGTAATGTCACCGGTATTTATAAGATAATCAATGCTTTCAATAAGGCTTCCTGAATTTACCCCTCCGTCTTCAGGAAGTTTTACGGCGGGTAATTTGTTGATCCGGTCTACCATTGCTGCGTTTACAACATTCGCATAGACATTCGAGTCTCCCCGAAAAGAAAGTCTTTTTATTCCGAAATGAGAATCTGAGGTAAACACCATCTCAATAATCTTTTGATTCGATCTGGCCTCGGAATTCCAATTCAGTGTTACAAGAATTAAAAGCAAAAGCAGCACCGGTTTTGTATGTTTTGTTACAAAACTGATAGTTTGATTTCTGAATTTTTTATTCATAATATAATATGGATTGAATTTAGAATTTTAGAATTGGAGAACACAGTAAAATAGAAATAACCCCCTGCAGGTCGAAAGCAGGAGGTTATCGGATTTTCATTTTAACCAGGCAAATTAATGTTGATTTCCTGTGCCATCGAGCTGATAACAGCCGATATCTTTTCCCGGAGGAGTAATTTCAGTAGATCCGAAATTTTTACTGACCGGAACATTAGCAATAGGAGTGAAGCTGGAAGTACCCTTTCCGGCTGCTGGTGAAGCTGCCTGCAGATGGAAGTCGAAACCGTCTACCGAAGCCTGATTTTCAAAGTTCAGATTCGGAAGAGTGTAGTTTACGAATTTAGGATTATTCTGGCCAACTAATGAAGAGCCGTCATAGGCAAAACCAAATGTATAGGTTGGGCCCAGGAAAGCATACATGTTTGGAATATCTGTAGCCTGCGGATGGGTCACAACTGCCTGAGCAATATTAGTTGGGACGATCTGATTTGCTTGCTTTAAGTTGTCAGCATAGAAGAAGTTATGACCATAAGCTGTCTTAAAGATTGGACCGTCAACATGGCTTAACGTATCGGCAAGATATACTTTAGCAGTTACATTATTACCTCCGGCGATGCGAACACCAAAGTTACAGTCAACAATCAGGTTATTATAAGCCAGTGCCCGTGAATTGTTTTCAACCTCAATAGAACCACTTCTAGCTCCATAGGTGCCTGTATTTCTGAAGCCACAGTTAACATAAGTGTTGTTGTACATCGCGATCTGGGTCTGAATTGATCCTTTAGCTCCGTCATTGGCCGATTTTGTACCGTTTGTGGCACCACCGATAATAAGGTTATAAGCCATATTGCCTTGTGTTCCACCTTTGGCATTGAATCCATCACCGCCTGTACCACCAAGTTTCTCCAGAGTATTTCTCATAACGTTGATATGTCCGCCGTAAAAACGTATGGCATCATCCGGGCTACCGTATAACCATGAATCTTCCAGGATCAGGTTACCATTAGGATTCTGCCAGTAAATGATATACTGATCGCCTGTTGAAGGACCGGTGAATGGCGGAGCAACTAAACCTGCGCCTCCAAAATCAAGATGGGTCCATTTGATTACCAAAAGCGGACAGGTAACGTCACAATAAATACCACCCCAGCCACCAACATAGGCAGGATCAGTAGCCGCGGAAGAATTTCCGGTTGTTTTTGTTTTTGTAGGGTCCGTGATCGAGATAGGAGCAGTTTTTGAACCAAGGCTAAGAAGGGTCCCGTGAACAATAAAATTGGCTCCATTTGAAATATTGATCTTAACTCCCTGCTGTATCACCAAAGTATCACCAGCGTTGATGATAACATCACCTGATATTGCATAGGTTTCATTTGCAAGGAATGTTCCTTTAATTGGGCCGGACAATGGAGCAGTATTACTAACTGTTACACCGACTTTTAATAGTGGTGTCGACACAACAGCTGTATCCTTTTTTGAGCATGATGCCAGCACAAAAATGGCAAGCATAAATAAGGCATTTCTTAAATGTTTCATGATTTTTAAATATTAATTAATGTATTGATTGCTAAATTATTATGATAAATTATTTTTTTTTGATTTTCAAAATTTGAAGCGGAAGCCCAGAGAATATCTGGCGTAATAGACATCCTTTTCAATTGTGGCATATTTGGGACTATCCTGAATTGGCAACTTATTGATTCCGCTATATGCCCTGTTTGTCTGTTTCACAATTAACTGATAAGGGGTATTTAGAAGATTATTGATTTTGACATAGATTATACAATGCTGTCCAAACTCTTTCTGTGCCGAAAAATCGAGGTTAACAGTTGGCCGTTCCCAGTTATCGAGATCCTTGTACATCGAAAGTGTATTTATTCTTTCTCCTGTATAAACCATAGCTAATTGTGCATCGACCTTACTTTTACTGCTTTTGAACAAAAGAGAAACATTGCCAATGTGTGCCGCCTGCCCTTGTAATGGTCTGGGTTGGTTCACATCAATATTGTGGTAAGTGTTGTCGGCAGGGTCTATATAAGTAAATTTCTTTGTTGAATTAATACGGGAATAGGTATAAGTGTAATTACCTGAAATCCCAATTACGCCAAAAAATTTTCTGAAAACTGCTTCCATTCCATAATTATGAGCAGTTCCAAAATTATTGGGAGTAAGCTCCAGATCAGCTGCATAACTTGTCTGAACAAGAGCATACTCAATCGGATTGACAATTGACTTGTAAAAGGCTCCAAGCATAAACTGGTCGAGTCCTTTAGGAAACATCTCGTATCGAAAATCAAAGTTATTGATGACTGTATGTTGTAAATTGGGATTGCCAATTGTTCCAAAGTCGTCCTGTGAAAAGCCTGTTTTATCCAGGTAAGGAACAAGGTCAGAATAGGCTGGACGAAGCAGTGAAGTAAAATAGGACAACCTAAGTGCCTGATTGTTTGAAAGTGAGTATTTTGCATTCAGGCTGGGCAGGAAGTCCATATAAGTTATACTGGCCGATTTCCCGGCTATCGTTGCCGGTAGGGATGAGTTATAGGTTTGACTCGTATTCTCAACTCTTAAACCAAAAAGAATATCAAAACCATCTTTAACAAAATATTTTACCTGGCCGTAAACGCCTTGAACGTTCTCATTGAAAGTATAAACCCCTGCATTACTAAAGGCAGTACCCAGTGCATCGGTGTGCGGAATAAACTTAAACTGGGATACGGGAATTGAAACATACAACTGTTCAACAGAATTTATATCCGGAGGGGCATTTAAACTGTACTTATTATCGTAATTATCCCGGCTTTTATGTCTGAACATACCACCAATTGTAAATAAGGATTTACGGTTCATTATTTTCGTGTTGTAATGCAGATTCAAATACCCAGACAGGTCTTTGTCTGTATTATGAGACCACTCTCTTTTTTCGGGACGTACAGTAAGAGGTCCGTAAACTATTGAGGTAGCAGTTCCTGAGGTATTTGGACTGATTTCCTGTGTAGTGTTAAACGCTGCCATATCAGGTAGTTGCTGTTTTGCACCTGAGTACGCTAAGGACCAGTCTGTGTATGCTGACGGAGCAAGTTTATTATTCCCGTGTAGAACCAAACTATAAATATCCTGAAGATTCTGTCTGGTTTGTGTTTCATAACTCTGCTGAAAACCACCGGTGTAACCATTATAGGAGTAATTGCCAAGTAGAAGATCATTTGTAAGTCTCACCCTGTCTTCGTTAAGTTGCAAATAGGTTCCAAACAGGCTTATTGAATTATTGGGATTGAACTTGTAATCAATAGTTGAAACAAGTCCTAACCGGTTTGTAAGGGATGAATATTTCCTTGTAAGAAATTCAGGAAAAACCTGTGTCATTTCTGCATTTGGTCCCTGTGCTGGTCCTAGTGTGGCATTCTCAACCAGTCGGGAAGCATTATTGCCTGCATAAGTATTCTGGTAACTCCCTGAGAATATGACCCCCAGTTTTTTATCTAAAAACCGGTTCCCGATAGTAAGACTATAATTACTGTTAACCGGCGATTTTTTAGTCGTAGTAATCAGGTTTTGATAAGGGAAGGCCGAAATAGCAGCCTCAATACCTGTTCCCAGGATTTCGGCCGGCGATTTTTTATTTACTGAAGAGGTGTTAAAACTATCGAATGGTCTCTGTGAGAACAAGGCTGAATAGCCGGCACCTACATTACCTTCGAGCCTGAATTCGTCAGGAGCGGTTTTCATCACAAGGTTGATCACCCCACCGGAGGCATCACCCTCCATATCTGGAGTCAGGGATTTTGAAACTTCAATCCGCTCTATTAAATCCGAAGGGAAAATATCAAGAGGAACATACCTGTTTTTGTTATCGGGACTCGGAATCTTTATGCCGTTAATTAAGGTGGTATTGTATCTCTTGTCCATTCCCCTGATAATGGCATACTGACCGTCACCCGTGTTTCCCCGCTCAATTGAGACACCGGATACCCTGGCCATGACGTTGGCAACAGTTATATCCGGAGATATGGCAATTGAATTCGCAGAAACGATATTTACCAGATTTTCTGCCCTCTGTTCAGCTCTTTTTGCATAGCCATCTGACTCCTTGCCTCCCTTGGCTGTTACAACAACTGTACTGAGATTCGTACTGTTGGATTCGAGAAAGAAATTTATTTTAAGATCAGTATTGGGTAAAACAGCCAGCGTTGTATCGATAGATTTGTACCCAAGGTACGACACCTTTAATTCATATTTACCGGCCTGAATATTATTTAAAGAGTATTTACCACTTAACATCGAAGAGGAATTCGCAGACCCTGGCAACAATATAACGGTCGCACCAACCAATTGTTCCCTTGCATTTTTATCGAATATGTATCCTGTGATCGTGGAAGCAAATGTATTCGTTACGGAAATCAAACAAACTAAAATGAAAAAAATATACTTCATTATTTTTTATAAATCAAGATAAACTGACGCAAAACAAGGGATTACACATTACAGTTAAGTTACGTAAATAATACAAAACGATTAATCAGAATTAAGTATGTCTTAAATTTTAGGGGGTGGAAATGAAAAAAAGTCATCTGTAATTATTTAAATATCTAAAAAACAGGGGTTAGATATAATAAAGGTGTTTATTCGAGAAACAATATGTTTGGTTGTTTTTTGATGGATATTTCAGTTGTTTTGGTATTTCAGAGTTAGAAAAATACTTGTCAATCTGAATTATTTATTCAATTATAAAACTTATTAGCCTTCGTAATGAAAAATAAGTTTCGGGTATTTAAAATATTCATGATTTTTCTGATTGTAATGGACACACAACCATGCCTTGCAGGACCCCCTTTTAATACGGATGATCCATTTCCACTTTAATTTCAATTGGAGCAGAAATATTTCATCGGACTGCTGATTCAACGGATCATAAATCTGCGACTGCTTTTAATATTGGTGGGCTAATCAACGCAAGTTACAGGACCCATTTTATTTTCTCTTTGGGACATACCCTATCAAACACGAATATCTTCAGCTGTTACGCGGGCTTGCAATTTACTGTCTGATGAATGATTTTAATAAATAGAGGAAAAAGTCTGAAAAAATAAAAGCCTTGCCGGGGGTATTCTTCCGGCAAGGCTCTGTTTACGATTTAGTCAGCTTTGATGTCGTCCGTTTATCTCATTTATAAATCCACATTTCGCTGTTGATATCATCTGTATCCGTACCGAACTGGCTGGTAAGTGCTGAATTGTAATTAGTTGCATTTGTAGTTCTTTCAGAACTTGGATATTGCCATCTTTTCGCAATACGCTGACTGTTTCCGGTACCTACGCCCGTAAGGAATGTTGGTACGCCGGTTCTGCGATAGTTGATGTATGCTTCCCAACCAGAATTATTGAAAAATGCAAGATATTTCTGGGTTAATATCTGTTGTAAAGCTGAAGCATTATCAGAACTGTATTTAACACTTTGCTGTGCGTAATAAGTATCCCAGTTTGTTGCAACGTTAGCACCGTGGAATGTCCAGGAAGCCTGTATCCCTTTGATATAGTATGCTTCAGCATTACCATTCACCCAACCCCGGTTAATTGCTTCTGCTATATTAAAACATAGTTCAGAATAACCGATCTGAATGCAAGGCTCACCTAAATAGCTGCCATAATAGTGACTTCTGCTAATTGGAGAATACTCACCATTCAACATTTTTACTGACATATCATCAAGACTTTCGCCTGAACTGGCACCTACATAAGCTTCATAGTCTGTTGCGTGTAAGCCTTCCTTGATTTTTGCTGCTGCAGGATCTGCAACGATAAATGTCCTTGGGTCCCTGAGGGCAACGAGTGTATTCAAATATGTGGCAGACATGTTGTTACGTGTTGCGGTCTTACCATATTCGTCTGGGTTTAATGGATATTTATCTGTGGATCCATTAAATGTAAATTTAAGATTATCATCAAGTGAAGTAAACACCGGATATTTCGTCGGATTAGTAACAACAGCACTAAACAGGGATTTAATATTCAGATCGCTGTCAGCTGATTTCTTACTTAATGTAATAAGTAATCTTAATTTGTAGCTATTCACAACTTTTTGCCATTTCACGAGGTCATTATCGAGCATAAAGTCACCGGCTAAGGTACGATCGCCACTGTTGATTAGTAGTTGAAGATCGCTGTTAGCTTCTTCCAGCCAAGCTAATGCCTGTTTGAAAATATCTTTTTGTGTGTCATATTTTGGCTGGGTATTCTCTAGTCCTTTCAGTGCATCTGTCAAAGGAACATCGCCTAACCGCATTGACATATCTACAAAGAAAAAGGCATTGAAGAATTTGCCAAGAGCAGAATAGGGGTTGTTATCAGGTAAGTTTACCCTTTTTGCCTCGGCTACCATTTGTTTCACATTCTGAAGCTGTGAATAATTGAAATTGGTGTTCGTCCAATCGTAGGTCTGATCATTGTAGTATGCATAGTTACTGCACCAGAACTGGTTCCACCTGGAAACATCACTCCACGGGGCGTAATAGGTACTATGAAGGACAGCGGTAAAAACCAGTGAAGGAGGAACCTGACCAGGACGGTTTGGATCTTTTTCCAGTGCCGAGAATTTCTGGCAGGAAGCCATCGAAATCACAAGCACAATCAAAAGTAAGTATATATTTTTCATGTTTCTATGAATCAAAGAATTAAAATAACGTTTTATTAGAAAGTAAAATTCAGGTTAAAACCAATACGTCTTTGCGTTGGAGTCTGCAGGTCAGAACCAAAGTTTGTACCGGCATACTGTTCAATATCAATGTCAGTTTTTGCTGCAAAGTAGAGCAGATTCCGACCTACAAATGAAATGCTAGCCTGATTTATGAAGGTTCCGTTTAGGTATTGTTTTGGCAATGTATATGTTAAGACAACTTCGCGTAATTTTACAAATGTTCTGCTAATAATTGTTGCTTCATCAGTTCCTGACCATCTGCTTAGGTAATCCTGTAAATAGGTTGCCGTTGTATTGGGAGTGAACTGTAGCTGACTATAATTGGTTACCTTGCCGTCAGAATCATAAGTAATTGCTGTACTATTACTTACCTGTACACCTTCACCGATATACGATTTAATTCCCTTTGTATCATTTAACCGGGCAATACCCATCGCACCCTGAACAGTGGCTATATTACGACCACCCTGAAATGTCTTTTTCTCAACGTAGTCCTGGATTTTTCCTCCAAAACGCCCGTCGAACTGAAATCTGAGGCTAAAGTTTTTATAACTGAGTGTGTTGTTGATAGCAGCAGTGAAGTCGTAGTTTGCATTTCCCATGTATTGGGCAACAGAATTGCGGATTGGACGGCCACTTCCGTCATTGATGATTTTGCCATCCTGAGTACGGACAAACGCTGAAGAATAAAGTTTATCCATTCGATCCCCAACCTTTAGATACCTGTTAAGTTTTTCTACTCCTGGATAAATCTCTTTCAGATATTGTTGATAAGTTGAGTAATTGGCTGAAATATCCCAGCTAAAGCCATCTTTATTTTTAAATGGTGTTCCGGCAATTGTGAATTCAAAACCCTTCCGCTGAACCTTAATCCCATTTACAAGCGCACTGGCGAAACCTGTTGCACCTGAGATAGGAAGGTTAAAGATTTGCGGTCCATCTATACTTGAAAATACGGTAAAGTCAAAACGTAGCTTATTGTCCAACATTCCAACATCCGTACCAGCTTCCCACGCTGAACTCGAACTTGGTTTCAATTTTGGATTAGAAATATTACTTGTGTAGGATGCTGATGCCAAGCCCTGTATTAAACTGCTACTGTACGACGAGGAATTCTGGTAGGTAGGCCCATCATAGGGAGAATAATAGGTTGTACCGTAACCTAAGACTCCTAAGCCCAACGTAACGTCGGTAGTTCCGATTTGTCTGGCGGTAAGTGCACTACCTACATTGGCATAGGATCCTCTGATTTTCCAGGATTTTACAGCAGGGATCTTCACTAATTTCGACATCTCCAGACTTCCTGATACAGACGGATAAAAATACGAATTATTGGCAGTGGGCAATGTTGAATTCTTGTCATTACGACCGGTTAAAGAGATTGTTGCAAAATCATCATACGTAAAATCTGCTGTTGCATAGGCACTTATCACCTGCATTGGTGCAAAGAAGTTGTATGATTTAACAGGGTTCTTCGAATTGCTCAAGTTATACCATCCGGGTACGTTCAGATAGTCGGTAGTTGCAAAGCTGCTTCTGAATTCATAGGTACGAATATTTCCTCCAACAGTTGCATGTACACTTAACTTTGGAAGTACATACTGGTCGTATGAAAGTAATGCATCTGTGTTATTCTCAAACAGATTACGCTTGTCTTCACGATAATCACCGAGTGCCTGCTCACGACCGTAAGGATGTGCAGAAAAAGGCATCTTTTCAGACCTGAAAAGGTCATAAGTGGTAACAGCGGTACGAACCTGGAAATTAAGGTAGTTATTGAACTTGTAGCTTAATGATGCATAACCTTTCAGATCATTTTTGTAATGACCTCTGAGCCATTCGTACGACATGAAATATGGATTGTGATAACGGGTATATTCTTCATAATTTGATTGAATACCCTCTTTCCCAGGTTGCCAGTAATTGCGCATGTCAGCAATATTCCAGTCTGCACCGCCCCATACTGTAATGTTATAAATAACGCTGTTAGGACCATAAGTTACATCCGGAGTGTTTGGAGTATATTGTCTTCCATAAGCAAGGTTAGCATCGACCCTAAGTTTTGGAGTAATATTATAACCACCCGACAAGTTAAAATTGGTCATATTGAGTTCGGTATTTGGAACCATGCCTTTTTGATAACTGTGGGAAGCAGACATGCGGATATCACCTTTCCCGTTAGTTGCACCAAAAGAGAAACTATTTGTTGAAAGCGATCCTGTTTGAAGGAAACGTTTTAAGTTATCTTTCCCACGTGCAATCCAAGGAGTTGCAGTTCTTACACCATTCACGACCGGGCTATCATACTGTGGGATCAGCTGGCCATTCAGTGCAGGGCCCCAAATGTCGTAGTCAGCGTCGTTCAATCCACCGTTACCCCCCTTACCGTCACCGAAGGCATAAACTCCATGATCACCAGGTCCGTAAAGGTCTTGTGTATGTGGAAGTGCAATAAATCCGGCTTCAAACATTGTGCTTGAGTTAAATTCAGCGTTGAACCCACGTTTGTCCTTGGAGCCTCTTTTGGTAGTGATTTGAATTGCGCCATACTGGCCTCTTGATCCGTAAAGTGCTGCTGCGGCAGGACCTTTTAGAACTGTATATGTCTCAATGTCATCGGGATTTAAATCCCAGGTGTCCGTCTGAACCGGAACTCCGTCAACAACATAAAGAGGGGTGAAACCACGAAGTAAAACGGTTGGTGCTCCAAGCATTTCGGTTGATGAACCAACTGTCAGGCCGGCAATCTTTCCTGTCAGAGCATTAATTGGATTCGGCTCTCTGGCTTTAACCAGTTCACTTCCTTTAATGTCTTCAACGGCGAAACCGATTGTGCTTTTCTGCTTTTCAATACCTAAGGCAGTGATGACCACCTCGGATAACTGTTCTTTTACTTCACTCAAAGTCAGATTTATAACCTTCTGATTACCAACAACAGTTTCAGAAGGAACAAAGCCGATAAATGAACCTGCCAAAACATCTTTAGGTTCAGCTTTGATCGTAAAATGTCCTTTTTCATCAGTCAGGGTTCCATTCGTGGACCCCTTTACCAGTACGGTAGCACCCGAGAGCGGCTCTCCCGTGCTGCTTTTAACCATTCCCTCTATATTTGCCTTTTGGGCAAACAGGATATTCCCTAAAAGAAGGAAGGAGGTTACTAAAAAAATAATTTTCTGCATTTTAAGGATTTTAGAATTTGTAATTAATTTTGAATTAAATAAATATGTAGTTTATAGAGATGATTTGGGCATTAAACTGCTATCAGGCAGAATTTAAGTGATTAACAAGATTTAATTGGAGGATTGAATTCTTACAGAACCAGATTCACCCTGTTTGTAAAAAGTGTAATAAGTGAAACTAAATCATCGGTCTTACTGATCGTTTTTTCAAAATTTTCAGAATCGGCCGCAAATGCATTTAGTGCAACATCCAAAACTTTATTGAAAGTTATTGAAGCAGCCTCACTGGATAAATTTCCCTTACGAACAGACTTTTTCAGGTAATGTTCAATCCGGCTCACGGCTTCGTATATAGCTGGTTTTCTTATGACTGTCTTAGTCTGTGGATTTCCGGGGACTACAGCTTCTACGTGCGTGTATTTCGATTTGATCAGATATAATTTTCTGGAGACTAAATTTCCAAACGGATGCGGTTCAAGAAGGTCATCAGAAATGGCACTTAGATCACTCTCATTTACATATACCCTAAACTCATAGACAGACAGAGGTGTCCCGGTTGATCCTGTGTTTGCCGAATGTTCAGGACTTGCAATGGCAAGAGCATTCTGGCTATAAACTTTTACAGTAATTATGCCACTTAATATAAGTATTGATAGAAATTTTACTAGCATAGTTTTTAAAAATAATGTATAATTTAACTAATTAATTATTAATCTAATATAGAGTTAGATTGATTAAAAGATATTATCCTAATTTCCAGTGTAAAAATCTGTTAATTATATTTCAAATAAAAGACGGGATTGTTACATTTCAGTTAAAAACAAAGACTGTTTTTAAAAATTGCAATCTATTGATTATCAAGAATATAAATTCTAAAATGTCACATTCATTTCACCAAGTACTTCTCTTATTGCCGATAGAAGGTTAGTTATATCCTCTGTATACAACTGACCAATATTACCTATTCTGAAGCAATCTGTATCGGATAGCTTTCCCTGATAAATAACCTGACCCCGTTCATGTAATTTTTCGTAAAACAAGGTAAAGTCAAAATTTGGATCACCGGGAAAAAGAAAAGAGGTAATGATGTATCCCTGATCCTTTTTCTCAAGATATGTTTTCAGTCCGATTTCTTCAGTCCCTCTTATCAAAAGGTTATAATTTTGTTGATACCTTTCTGATCTTTTACTTATGCCACCTTCCTGATGCAGGGCTTCAATTGCTTTTCGAAAGGCAAGTATCGATTGTATGGGAGGGGTGAACCTGAATTGGTGGCTTTTCTTCATGTATATCCACTGACCGTACAAATCAAGTGAAACAGTCCTGGCATTTTCTTTGCACTGTTCAAGAACACTTTTCCTGAAAATGACAAATGAAAATCCTGGAACACCTTCTATACATTTATTGGACGATGAGATCAGGAAATCAATACCTATACCTCTAATGTCAATAGGAACTGCTCCAAAGCTGCTCATTGCATCCACAATATAAATTTTATTATATTTTTTGGAAAGCTCACCTATGCTTTGGATGTTATTGAAAATACCGGTTGTGGTTTCGCAATGAATAATAGCAATGTGTGTGATAGATGTATCATTCTTTAAGGCCTCTTCCACATCATCTGCGGGAGGTACAATATTTTCCTTGTAACTGAGTGTAGTCGTCCTGATTTGATATGCTTTTGTCATTTGCCCGATCCTGTCACCGTAGGCTCCGTTCGTTATGAGGAGCAGATGTCCTGAGGTGGGGATAACAGTAGAGATAACAGATTCGACACCGTAAGTGCCCGAACCCTGCATCAGCACGGAATCAAAGTCCTCGTCAGAACTTACTCCGGCAAGATTCAGTAATTCTTCTCTTATCTCCTTTACAACACTTAAAAACTCCTTATCCCTTGATCCCATATCATGCAGCATTGCTTCCTTAACGATCAGTTGAGTGTTTAAGGGCCCCGGAGTAAATAATTTATTGTCCATTGTTCTTATTATTAATGTGATAGAATTATTTATTTAATTTGGACTCAAGAATTTGGTCTATTTCCTCCAGTATAGCATCACATTCCCAAACGCCTTCTGCCACAAAGTCAGCTCCAGCATTGAGGAGCTTCCGGCGCGCAAAATCTAATTTCTCATCAAGCCATTGTGCATCGGCCTTTTCAACATCTGTCAGCGAGAGTCCTATTTCATTTCCTGATTTTGTAAGACCAATTGTCCACATCCCAGCATTCTTACCCTCGAGGATGTCTGCCACAGTATCTCCAACTTTAACCATTTGGCTGAGTGGGAAAACATTCATCTTTTCGCAATTACGGTAAATCATGAACGGTGCCGGGCGTCCTGAAACAACCTCAGATGAATTTACCACAGAATCGGGGGTTAATCCATTCGCAGCAGTTAATGGAAGGATATTGTCCATCATCTCAGACACATATCCGGTTGTAGTCCCAACTTTTATTCCTTGTTCCCTTAAATTTCCGAAGAGCTCAATGGCTCCTGGTATCGGATCACTGAAATTTCTTACAATTAGAGCAAGGTTTGGTTCCAATTCGGCATAAAGTGAATCGACATCTGATTCTGAAGGGAGTTGGTTAAATTTAATTTTCCATTGGTTCTGAACTGAATCCAGGAGTATAATTGCCCTGACATGGTCTTTTTTTGCAAGACCCATTGGCGCACGAGCTTCATCAACAGTCACTTCGATCCCCCTTTTCTTAAAAACTTCGATAAACACCTGAGTAGGTGCCATACAACCAAAATCGATTATTGTGCCTGCCCAATCAAATATAACAGCTTTTATATTGTTTAATTTTTTCATGATACTTAATTTAAAATTTCCTCAAAAATATGAATGTAAATTTCTCTTTTAGCCAGTTCTTCGAAATAAACCGTTGGGGAGAAAACAAATTCAGGAAATAGTGCTCCATTTCCCTGATATCGGCCTGAAAGAATAAGCTGGGCCGCGATACTCATCGGAATTCCTACATTTCGTGTGTAGGCGCGTAATCCTGCCCATTCAGGATAAGTTCCATCTGAAGCAGGATGCGAATGTGTCAGGGTTTGCCTCACGAGGTGCCCGTTTTTCACACCTTCAACAACGACGTGAAGTGAATAGCCGAATAATTCTGTTTTATTTCCTTTTTCAGACTTTTGAAGATATTCGCCAATAGCCTCCATAATCCCAAATTCATGTCCGTTCAGACTTATTTTCTGATTGTTCATAAATCCATAATTGTATAGGGCACTGATAAGATCCATGTTTTCCTTTGGCCATGTTCCACGCACTTCGATTAGCTCAACACCTTTGTTTTCAAGATATTTTGCGAGGGTAAATGTCTCAGAATGAGGAATTATGTACTGGGTGCTCTTACCATAAGGCTGGGGCAGTTCGATTTCCAGAGGCCGTGCAAACGGGGGAACCTGAATAAACTTTCCATTCTCAAATACAGTACGCCCCTCCAGGGCAGGATCGTATTCGTATATTGTAGTCTCTGTAATCGATCCTGAGAAGGCAATCGGGCGATAGGCTCCGTGACTTACCCGCACACTGTTTACCTTTTCAAATTGATCACAGGCAAACACAGCCATCATATTAGTGGTACCGGGTGTCATCCCAAATCCGGGAACCATCACTTTCCCATTTGCCTTAAAAATGTCATTGAATTTATACTCTTCTCCAAATCCATTCAGATTTATTCCATGGCAACCTGCATTTGCAATGCATTCGGTCGATTCTCCATTCAGCGAAATTGTCGTCCCATCAATAACCAAATCATATTTTGAGAGAAGCTCTGTCGCTTTTCCCTTATCCGCAATATCAATAAAAGCAAAATTAACGTTAGGATGATTCAGCCATTCAGCAACCTCCTTGGCTGCGTTAAGATGAATATCACCAATTGTTAATTGATCAAAAGTTCCAAATCTGACAAGGTCAAGAGCTGATTCCCTGCATATTTTACCGGCACCTCCTAAGGCGAAAATTCGCATAATTTCCTTATTTTAATTTATTATTCAGTACAAAAGTTTATTTTTGAAATCATTAATCCTATTAATTATTGAGAATTAATAATGAATTATAGTGACGATGCAGTAAAGACAGGATAATTTATGAAATCAATAATAAAACACTCCATAGGATTTTTAGAAATCTGCAAAAAATTAAAGCAGGCAGAAGTAAAAAAGAAAGATATTGCGAATGTTCTGGATATCCCGGCACCAGTGCTGTCGAGTCTGCTAAAAACTGTTCTTCCGTCTATCTCCAGGATTAATACCAATCTTTCAGGCGAGGAGATTGAAGCAAGTATTTCAGAGGCTTTTTTATTGGTTAACAATCTTTCCCGGACCAAAATTGAGAAGCGACTGCCAGACGACATTATTAAACTCACCGGTTTACTTGAAAACAATGATTTCAAGAGAAACGAGAAACTTGATTATCTGGCATTTTTAAGAAAACAAGCGGAATTATCGTTCAATTATATTTCAAAAAATTTTCAGGGGATTTATTATTTTTACTATTTATCCTCAGATTCTGATCAACTCAAGGGTGATCCCTTTATGATTAAACCAAATTCAGTTGAAAAATTTATAGATGTTTATAAGGGGAATCAACAGAGTAGTGTTACCTATTTTGGAATGGCACTCTTAAATAACAATCACACAATTTCCATGCATCTTGCAGAAAATCACGAGTCTCCTGAAGAGTATATGCATTTACTAGTCAGCCTCCCTTTTTTAAGGAGTGTGGAATATTTACGTGGTGTTTTTTCAAGTTTGAATTTTGCAAGGCAGCCAATAGCAAGAAAGGTTATTCTTCAAAAAGTCTCGGATCAATGTGATTTTGATCATTTTAATTTGTTGCCAGTCAAGCGGTTTTCTTCTGAAAACAGAATAGAGATTTTAGAAATCGAAAGATACCTGATGTCAGATGACTCGAAAATTGAATGTTTTGCACTCAATAAACCAACATTTAATTTCAGTGACCTGGACGATGAGAATAAATTAAGAAATGAATTAAGCTTAGGCTCAAATATTTGATTAATTAGCTCTCAGATTCTGGAACGCATCTGAAAGGATAGTCATTGCCCTTTGCAGTTCCTCACGGGTAATTGTAAGAGCAGGCGAAAGCTGAAGAACATTGCCCTGGGAAACCTTAAAGCTTAATCCTTCTTTCATGCAATGATACATGATTTTTTCGGCCTCAGAATTTGCCTTTTCCCTGATAAAATGATCCTTAACCAATTCGACTCCCCAAAGAAGTCCGATTCCGCGGATATCCCCAATAAGAGGAAAGTTTTCCTTTAGCTCAAGAAGGTTAATCTGTATCCACTGACTGTCTTCTGCGACTTTCGCTAACAGGTTATTATTCTCAATGAAATTAATAACTGCCAATGCGGCTGCACTGCCAAGAGGATTCTTTTCGTGGGTATAATGCCCAAGCGAAACATCACCTGCCAGGTTAAATTTGTCGCGGGTAATCATTGCCGCAAATGGAATAATCCCTCCTCCCAGACCTTTGCCAAGACAAAGGATATCAGGTTCAATTTCAAAATTCTCAAAGGCGAACATTTTGCCTGTACGTCCCAGGGCAATTGGGATTTCGTCGAGAATAAGAAGTACTCCGTGTTGATCGCAAATTTCCCTTATTCGTTTCCAGTAGGCTTTTGAAGGGATCTGAACATCAGTATTACGAATTGTTTCCGCTAAAAAAGCGCCGATATCTCCCTCTTTTTCAATCACATATTCGAGATAATCGGCATATTTTAACTGATCTTCCTCTGTACTTCCGAGGATTCCTCTGTATGTGGTTGGTGGAGGTATATTTATGACACCCGGCATCAGGGGACCCATGTGCTTTTTAAAGACAGCCTCTCCTCCTGCTGAGATTGCATCGAGAGATGCTCCATGAAAAGAATCCCAGAAAGAAACAACTTTGTGTCTGCCGGTAATAACACGTGCAAGTTTTAAAGCTATACCTACTACCGAAGTTCCTCCCGGAGCAAAAAGACTTCGGTTAAGGTCGCCTGGTAAGAGATCTGCAAGTTTTTTCGCTAATTCTACTGCAGATTCATTCGTGTATCGTCTGGGGCAGAATGACAACCTATTCATCTGTCTTGTAACCTGATCGATTATATAGTCGTTTCCATATCCCAATTGGTGAACATTATTGCCATGAAAATCAAGTAATTGTCTTCCTGACAATGTTTTCATTCCGCTTCCTGATGAAGAATCCAATACATCAAGGCATGGGGTAGACATTGCCTGGTGAAGAAAATACCGTGCATCGTCTGAGAGAATTTTAAGAGTCAAAGGATCAGTATGTTGGTGATTCCATTCCTGGCGCTCTTCTGAAAAATTGATATCCCCTTCTGTGAATGAACCGATTGTATCCATTTTAATTTAGTGAAGTCTTTCTCTCGAGGTTTCTAAAATAAACAAAGGTAAGTGTTGATACAATAATCATTAATATTCCTGTAGAGATTGCACTAATCTTCAGAACTTCGACCCAGCTGATTTTCGTATGACTGAAATTTTTGATTAAAAGCACTGATGTACTTCCCAGATAGCCAATTGCGTCTGATACATACATCAGAAATCCAATATTACTTTTAACTTTAAAATGCGCTATCCACCTCTCAAAAAAAACAGTGTGATAAGTCAGGTAGGAAAGGTACATTGCAAAACCGGCAATAACCATCCAGTAAACAGGATTAATCAGTCCGGAAGTAAACAGAAATGTAACACCAACCAACATTATTCCACTCAGGAAGATGATCACAAAAGTCGAATAAAAAGCCATTCGGTTATTTCGGATCATAATCATGAATGAAATGATCAGAAGGACGCCAAGTGCAATTGGAACCTCCGACATAACGAGCATCTTCGGAGTATTTGTGAATCCTAGTCCGTTCCAGAATTCAACCGCAAAATTGTCCCGCAAATCGCGGAAGATTGTAAGACCAACATAAATGATTACTGCCAGGATAATCCCAGGGGCAAACCGAAGGAAGAAAGCCCACCTGTGTTTGTTGTCCATAGGAATTCTTTCGGTCCTCAAAGCTACATCCAATTCATCGGGAGGGGGTAATTGATGCAACATATAAATTCCAAGTAACAGTAATGGGACAAATGCAAGTCCGACGATAAACGGCATCCACATTTCAGTGACATGGAAATTGTCAAGCACGAATCTGCCACATGCCTTTACGATGCCGGAGGATAAGATAAAACTTGAAGCCATCACTGCTCCAAGCAATTCGGTGTACCGCCTTCCCTCTATATAACTGAAAACCACACCCCAAATCATTCCAAGAGGCAATCCGTTAAGAAACATGAAAGGAAAATTGTATGGATAGGGAACAACTGCAAATAACAGCAACATTATCCAGGCTGTAGCCATTAACAGGATAAGCGTTTTTGTCCTTGATTTATGATCTAATTCAGATATTATCTTTATTCCCAAGTATTTAGATATTGTATATCCGATTAATTGTGAGATAATCAACAAAATTTTATAATCTATGCCCCAAATTGAAAGTCCGTCAAAAGTAGCAGCAGAGAATGGCTTCCTAAAAGCGTACATACTCAGGTAAGTTATAAAAGCTGCAGCTGCCGCAAACAGAACAAAACGAATCTCAGCAGTATTTATTTTTCGTTTAGAATCGCTTGTCGTCAAAGTCATACTAATTTTAGTTTTAAAGGTGAACCATTAAAATGATTGGTAATTAATTCCGGAAGGTCTGCAACACTGTTTATGATGTGAGTATGCGGATAAATTTTTAATATATCAGAACTATTTGCTCCGCTTAATACTCCGATATTTCCGGCGCATCCAGCATTATATCCTGAAAGGAGGTCTGCAGGGGTATCACCAATTTTAATTACCTCATGGACACTTTGAACCCCTGTTAATTCCATGCCTTTAAAGATCATATATGGAGCGGGCCTTCCAATGCCGCCAGTATCTTCAACATCCAGAGCCAGATCAATCAATCCGCGTTCTTTCCATCGAAGGCCTTCCATGATTGCTCTATTTACATCTTTATGAAAACCGGTATCTGTTACAACTTTGACTCCATTTTCGTGACACCAGTAAAAAGTATCTTCTGCTCCTTCAATCGCTTTTACCGATTTTTTATAATAGTCAATCATGAGAACCGAATAGTAATCGAAAATCTCAATTGCTTTTTGGTGATGTTCCGGGAAACTATATTGCTCAAGATTTTCTATCCGGACTTGTTCTCCGTTGTCTCTGGCAATCATAAACTCATAAAGATGAATTTTATTTGTTCCTATAGTCTTTTCAAAATCTTCAATAGTGGTTTGCAGCCCAAATTTTCGTGCACCTTCATACAGGCATTTTGCGACTGCATTATCATCGCTTACTGTTGTGCCTGAAAGATCAAAAACAACCAGTTTAATTTTATTCATAATATATCATTGTTAATCAGGTTAATTCCAACACGGAAAGGATTTTTTTCAACTCCATATTTAAAAGCTTCATTAACTTCATTTAATAAGAACTGCCCGTGTATAAGTCCAGAGAAATCATATTTGGAATGATATTGTTCAATAAATTTGACTGCTGACAAAAAATCCTGTGCATTATAATTATGCAATCCTTTGATTGTTAGCAAGTTTCTAATTAAATATTCTGCATTTATTGATAAACCTCTTTGTGGGAATGTTGCTCCAATCCAAATGGCAACGCCTCCGGTATCCAGTAATTTCAATGTTTCCTCCATCGCATCGGGTACACCGCTAAATTCCAAAACGACGTCGGGTTTTAACCTTTCGGTTAATTTGACATCAATTGTATTTTGATCATTTTTTAAAATCTCACTATCCGCATAGGAATAATTAGCACCAAAATTTCCAGCCAATTTGGCACGTCCCGGGTTAGAATCTCTCGCAATTACATTTTTTGCTCCATTTTCCCTTGCCATTGCACATGCGATTATACCCAGCATACCAGTTCCATTTATTAACACATTTTGTCCCTCCAGATTTCCGGCTAACCGGATGGCACCGGCAACTGTTGCAACCGAACAATTAATAAGGGCTGCTACAGGATCGGGAACATCACCGTTAATACAGACAACAGGAGTATTTTTACGAATAATGGTGTACTCACTGAGCCCTCCATGTAAATTGCTGAGTGCGGTGATTTGTTCGTGGCCGTATTTAAACAAATCAGGTGCCTTTTGGGGCATTCCCTTTTTGGAATAGCTTGAGTCAGGGTTGCTGCCATAAATTGCCCAGGAAATTCGATCCCCAATTTCTAATTGATGACCACGCAGGTCTGAGGTCTTTGAATCAGGTCCAAACCTTTCAATTCGTCCAATCACTTCATGACCAAGAATTGTAGGTGTTTTTTCCTTTCTTTTACCAATGTATGTATTCAAATCACTCCGACATATCGTGCAGAAACTATTTCTGACTAATAATTCCCCTTCCCGGAGCACCGGAATGTTTGCAACGTTAAAATAAAAGTCCATCCCCGGGTCCTCAAAGACTGCATAGGTAGATTTTTGATTTGTCATCTTCGGCTTGTTTGTTGCTTTAAAAAAACTTAATATGGATTGTAATGCAAACATTCAATAACCTAATTAAAATATCGTTTCAAAATCATTACGTTAAAATTACAAAGATGATAATATTTACGAATAAATGAGTCTTTTGAGGACCTTCACACAAAATTCACCTGTAATCACATTGTATTTTGTTTGGAATTATTTTGTAATACAAAGGAATTATTTTCGGATAAAATTCCGGATCAATATGGAGATCAAAATTTGTAAACCCAACGAAATAGAGGAAATTTTTCTTAGTCAGATCATTGACCTTATCGTTCAGGGAGGGCAAATAAAGAGCGACAGATCCGGAATCAGGCTCCTATTGTCTATGGCAGATTATATTGCATTTAAGCATATTAATAATCTGGTCATTTCAACGGCAACACTTAAAAACCAATATCCTTCATACAAGGAAAAGGTCTTTACTCTAGCAAATTCAAAGTATTCAGATCGTTATAATAAGGAATTAGGATATATTGTTACCAATCCCGATTTTCAAAACCAGGGTCATTGTCAACATTTACTTGAAGCCTTTTTTAATCTGATAAAAACGCACTCAATTTATGCTACGACACGTAAGCCTTCAATGATTCATATTCTGAATAAGCTGGGATTCAGGCAATCCGGTCAGGTTTATAATCAGGATCTGACATTGTTAGTTTATGATTTTTTACCATTTTCTGTGGCACACTATCATTTATGGGATTTTGATAATAATGCAAATTCCTATATAAGTAATGGTTTAGAAGTCGTTTAATTTATTTAAAAATTAAAATAATTTAAAATATGAAGTGGTATCTAAGAGGTTTAATGAAGTATGATGAACTTCGCGGAAGAGCGAGCAGGACAGAATTTTGGAAATTTGCTTTCTATAACCTGATCTTCATATTAACTGCAATAGCTGTGGATAATATTTTTGACACTACAGCGGCAGGATTACCTTACGGATTATTCAACTTTTTTTATATTCTTGCTATAATCATTCCTTGTATTTCTGTTGTCATCCGTCGGCTTCACGATGTTGGAAGAAGTGGTTGGTTTTCACTTGTTATACTAATTCCGTTAATCGGAATCATTTGGCTTGTGATTCTGCTTTGTGAGGAGGGAGTGAAAGAAACCAATAAATACGGTACAAATCCCGATCTGATAGCCTTCAACTAAAGTATGCTGCATGGATTAGGATTCTTATTATTTATATCAGTTTTATTTAAGGTTAAATTGTTGATTTTTTAATTAAAATGTATTATATTTAGACTTTTACATTAAAAATATCAATATTATGAAGGATTTTAAGGATTTTAATTCAAAATTGGACGGTATATCTCAAATAATTGGCGTTTTGTCAAAAAATCTTGAGATTTTAAAGAAAGTTTCCAAATTTGGCGATCACTATGATGAGATCAATCAAAATTATAAAAAATTAATTGATCTGCATGTGCTGTATTGTAAAGATATTAGTACACTTGAAACTAGGATAAACAGCCGCAGACATGAACTGTTGGATAAAACAATGACTGTGATAAAGGTTTTACAGGTTTATGCTACAGATAAAGAAAAAACAAATTTGCAACTTCGACTTGAACTTCTATCCTTCGAATACCTTAACGATTGTTCTGATCTGGAATTAATTAAAATATCTAAAAAGGTATGGCTAACTGCTACAAAGGTCGGCGGTTATTCCACTACTTTTCTCAAGAGAATTAAATCAGCCCTGAATCCTGAAAATTCCAAAGCCAACCTTAAATTTGAGAAAAAATACGGATTGACTTCCGAAATGATCAAGGATATTGAAGAAGCAATTATTTCTTTCATTGAATCGATGGTCATCTATCAGCAGGCATTCAATAAGAAAATCAACCTTTCCGGTGAAATGAAACAGGTGTTTAAGGAAACTAAGAAGCTTCTTTCCAAGAAAACAGACAAGTTCGTACTTCTATATCAAAAGAGTAATCCTGACTTTTACAAAGAGTATAACCAGGTCAGAGAACTGCAAATAAAAAAACCACTTATTATGCCTGCAAATGAGGAAAGTTCAGTTTTAAATACGGGTAATGAGAGTTTAGAAGAGGTGGTTGTTGTTAAATCCAAACGCAAAAATCTTCAGGCACAAGAAGTAGAAAAACAAGAATCTTTATCCTGACATTTTAGGTTTGCCAAAAGAAACAGGTAGCATTTTGTGGATTGTCAATCAGTTTGGTGCCTGAACCCAAGGTTTAAAATTTTATCCTCTATCATTTTAATTACGGAGCCTTTTATCCAGCGATGGAAGGTGGAATTGTGTTGCAGTATTCTGAACATTATTTTATGGCAAATGTTCCATTTAATAAGAGGCTAAAGTAATTCTATAAGAAATTTACCAATGCCAGATTCGGTTCAAATCCTTAAATACATTTTCCATGAAAAATCTCTTAAACTTGACAATTAGCTTTATTCTTGTAACTATTTGTATTAATAATAGTTATGCCCAAAAAATCATGAAACTCGAAAATGAGCTTACGAGTAACAGCAGTCCACTTGAAGCCAAACGAAAGGGATTTAGCAGTATAGGAAAATATCAGTTTGGTCCATACAGAATTGTTTCCGGGAAAACGGGCTGGACAACGACTAAGTCCGGAACAAAACTGTTTAGTACAGAGACAAAATCAGAATCTAAAAAAAAATCATCATTTGTTTTTGTTGCTAACGATAAGGATTCCGTTTTGGTAAGTACTTCGACTAATACAAAATCGAGCGAATCGGACCTGGGCGATTTTTCAATCCTTAATCATAGTACCGATAACTATTTGGCGATCCTTTCTGCCAGGAATGACACATCAGTCTGGAAAATGATAATTGTTGCGGAAAAAGGTGCATTTGTTGAAAATAATTTTTCAGCAGAAGGTCTCTTAACTCACGGAAAAACAAGGATCCAAATCAAGGAAGTGAGGGAATGGAATGACGGTAAAGTTCCTTTTTTAAAGCTTATCATTGGATATGAATTTTTCCTTGAGAAGCATTCAATTGCTGCAGTTCAGTCATCACCGGATACATTTCAGAAGAAATTTGTATGGCTGCATAAAGATCTTGATGAAAATACGAAATCTGCTATTGCGGCTGCCGCAGCATCGATCATGGTATATACAGAGGAGAGTATGAGCGGCCTTGATCACTAGTTTATTTAATTCCTCGTTTGGGAACAAAGCAGCATTATTACTATTTGAAACATTTAAATAATTCCAAAAATTAATTAGCTTTGATATAATTAACGCTTTCAGCTAACCACTCATTTATTTTAACTCTTCCCAATGGGCACTAACGATGAATCCACAAGAGAGTTAGGCGTGAAATTTAATAAATTCATACTTGATCTTAGCCATGAAAGTAGTAAAATTCAAGGGATTGATTCACAAAGAAAGTCAACTATTGATCAGTTGAACGAGGGCCAGGATCTTTTACATGTTGCCTTAGAACTTACGAACGATGGTTTGTGGGACTGGAATCTAAAGGCAAACACCTTTTACTTTTCAAATCAATGGAAGGAAATGCTCGGATTTAAGGAGCATGAGATTGGAAATAATCCTGAGGAATGGTTTGATCGGATTCATCCCAAAGACCTTAAGAATGTCTTAGACCTTTTAAAAGATTACCTGCTGGGAAAATCCGGTTTATTTTGTTCCGAGTACCATCTGAGATGTAAGGATAAAAGCTACATTCATGTATTATGTAAAGGGAAAATAGTAGAACATGACGATTCAGGTCATCCATCCAGGATGATAGGGATTCAAAGAATTATTACCCGTCGAAAGATTACAGAAGATAAAGAAGAGAACCAAGAGGGGAGAATGGTTCATGATGAGAGAGAGGTTAAGCACTGGAATATTTTAGAGAATTTAAATGATGTTATATTTGAAGTTGATAGTCATGGCATTATATCCTTCATTAGCTCATCTGTAGAAAAAACACTTGAGTATTCGGCAGCTGAAGTTATTGGTCGGAATTTTGTAGATTTTGTTGGACACAATGGGCAGTTTTTACTCAATAGGTTAATTGAAATTCGTGAAAAGACAGAATTAACCAATGAATATAAGATTTTTACAAAAAGCGGAAATTCAATCTGGGTTAAGATTTCAACCCGTGCGAAATTTTCGGATGGTGTTTTTTCCGGGGCTACAGGTACAATAATTAACATAACTGAAAGCAAGCGTGTTGAAGAAAAATTAGAAAAACTCAACCGGTTATATTTGGTTTTAATTCATGCGAGTCAGGCACTTGTTCATACAAAGGATAAGGCTCAGCTGATGCAACAGGTTTGTCACATTGCGGTCGAGTATGGAAAATTTCATATGGCCTGGATCGGTTTGATTGATGATAAATCAGGAATTGTCAAACCCTTTGTAGCCGAAGGGAATGAATCCGGTTATCTAACTGTAATTCCTGCTATTTCAGTAGCAAATATTCCCTCAGGACAGGGGCCTACAGGCACAGCAATCAGAAACGGGCAATATTATGTCTGTGCTGATATTGAAGCTGATCCCGGAATTGGACCCTGGCGTGAAGAGGCCCTTTCAAGAGGTTACCGCTCATCCATTGCACTCCCTCTTAAGCAATCAGGTAAGATTATAGGAGCATTTTCACTTTATTCTTCAATTCCGGATTTCTTTGATGATGAGGAGATCAGGTTACTTTTTGAATTTGTTAATGAGATAAGTTTTGCCTTTGATGTGATTGAAACAGAGAACCAACGGGATAAAGCTGAGGAACAACTCCGAAAACTCTATCTTGCGGTCGAACAGAGCCCTGCAAGTATCGTAATTACTGATACAGATGGGAATATTGAATATGCAAATCCCAAGGCAATTATCTCGACTGGCTATAATATCGATGAACTGATTGGGATAAATCCAAGAGTTCTTAAGTCTGGCGAAACCCCGGATCTTGAATATCAAAAACTTTGGGAAGATATTACCTCAGGTCGGGAGTGGCACGGGATATTTCACAATAAACGAAAAAGTGGGGAGCTCTATTGGGAATCATCGACAATTTCTCCAATTAAAGATCATCAGGGTAAGATCACACATTTTCTGGCTGTAAAAAATGATATTACAGAACAAAAACTTGCGGAACAGGAATTGCGAAAATTCCGCACTATCGCCGATCAGGCAAATTATGGATCTGCAATTGCCTCACTGGAAGGGAAGCTTCTATATATTAATGAGGCCTTTGCAGGTATGCATGGTTACGATGCAGATGAGGTTATAGGAAAGAGCCTCACTATTTTTCATAATCATGATCAGTTACCAAAAATTCAGGAACTGCTTCAGGAGTTGAGAATAACCGGAAGCTTTTCTGCCAGAGAGGTATGGCATTTGCGTAAGGATGGTTCAATCTTTCCAACATTAATGAATGCCTCAATTGTATTTGATGAAGCCAATATTCCTTTGTTTCTTTCTGCAACAGCCATTGATATTACTGAACTAAACCAGAAAGAAGAGGCATTAATCAGGAGCGAGGAGGAGTTGAATTATGCTCAGAGACTTGCAAATCTTGGCAGTTGGGAACACAATTTACTCACTGGAAAACTATTGGGATCGAAGAATTATCATAGCATGCTTGGACTGGATCCCAATGATTTTAGTGCTGATTTATATGGCTATTTTCTCAGCATTGTTCATCCGGATGATCTGAAGATAATAGATTTTTTACAGACGCATAGATACTCTCCTGGAGAAATGCAAGTTGTGGAACTTCGAATCAAAATTCCAGGTCAGGGAATAAGATGGATCCAGAATAATGTAGTCCCGGTATTTGAATATAACCGACTCGTAGGCTTAAAGGGAGTAAATATCGATATTACCGAGAAAAAGAAGATTCTGGAAGATCTGATAAAAGCGAAGGAACAGGCGGAAGAGAGTGACAAGTTAAAAACATCTTTTCTTAACAATATTTCCCATGAAATACGAACTCCTTTCAATGGTATTTTAGGATTCCTGTCCATGCTTCAATTTGATGATCTTACCTCAGACGAAAGGGATGAATATATAGGACTTATTAATCAAAGTGCGGATCGTCTGATGAATACAATAAACGCGATCGTTGATTTATCCCAGATACAATCCGGGCTGATTAAACCAGTTTTAACTAAAATTGACATTGAAAGTATTATTAGTGAACAGATTTCCCGTTTTAAACCCGAAGCTGTAAATAAAGGACTTTTATTTGATGTTATTTCTCAGCATGATTCATCTGGATTAAAATTCTCAACTGATCATAAAATTTTAGGTGCTATACTCTTTCATTTGATAGGTAATGCTCTAAAATTCACCAAATCGGGCTCAGTGGAATTATTTATTGCCGGAAACGACCTCGAATTGCAGTTTTGTGTTAAAGATACAGGCATTGGCATTTCGCCGTATAAGCAAAAAATGATTTTCAACAGTTTTATTCAGGCAGATCATTCGGCTACCCGGAAATTTGAAGGCTCAGGCATAGGGCTGACAATCGCAAAAGCCTATGTTGAGATCCTAAATGGAAAGATGTGGCTTGAAAGTGAAGAGAATATTGGTTCTGCATTTTATTTTACAATCCCAAACAGTTACAAGAAGAATATTCCAAAAGAAAGGCCAATTAATGTACAAGAAGAAATGTACGAACAAAGGATCAGGGATTTAAAAATCCTTGTAGCTGAGGATGATGACGGGTCTTCGTTATTTATTTCAATACTCGTAAAACCAATCAGCCGTGAGGTTTTGAGAGCCAGGTCAGGACTCGAAGCGGTTGAAATATGTCGCAATAATCAGGATATTGACGTCGTGCTGATGGATATCAGGATGCCGGTTATGGATGGATATGAGGCAACACGACAGATACGTAAGTTTAATCCTGAGGTGGTTATTATTGCTCAAACGGCCTTTGCTCTTTCAGGTGATTTTGAAAAGACAATTGATGCCGGATGTACTGATTATATTTCGAAACCCATCCAAAAAGATAAATTAATTGCTTTAATTGAAAAATACCTTGCCCGAAATAAGTCTAGGTGATTTTGACTTTCCTTCTTTTTTTACTACTTTTTTCTTTTTGGTTTTTTAGAATCTCCTCAGGGGTCATGGGAACCAGAAGTTGTTGAACCGGATCGTCAGCATGAATTAACTTAAGCTTTTTTATGACAAAAGCCGGTACCATTACAAGAATGACGCAGGCAACAAAAACGTAAAACATGATGTTTAGGAATCCTGTTCGGTTAAGGTAAAAGACGCCTATAATAAACAGAATATTAAAACCGATAATGCTGAATGTTGCCTGCCTGTGAGACAATCCCAGTGTGAGCAAGCGATGATGAAAATGGTTTTTGTCTGCCCGGAAAGGGTGTCTGAAATGGGCAATTCGAATTATGATCACTCTTATAAGGTCCATAAGAGGATAGGAGAGTATTCCAAATGAAATGGCAGGTGCTGATTGTATTGCATAGGTCTGGGTCTGATCGATGTTATGCTCATTAAATTCGATAATAAGGACAGATACCAGGGTGCCAATAACAAGTGATCCGGTATCGCCCATGAAAATCTTGTTTTTAGTGCCGTAAACATTGTAATAAAGAAATCCAAGTACTGAACCTACAAGAGTAAAGGATATAATTGCAAAGGCAAAATGATCACTGATAAGAAACCAGGCGCCTAAAACAAAGGCGATTAGCATTGTTACACCTGCTGCAAGACCATCAATGCCATCAATGAGGTTAAAGGCATTAATCAGGACTACAATTGTAAAACAGGTTAATAAAGAACCGGTAACAGGCCCTATTTCCCAGACCCCAAAGGTTCCATGCAGGTTAGTGAAACGTATTTTGGCGAGAAAAACAAGGATACATGCCACAATGATCTGAAAAGCCAATTTTTTTAAGGGAGGTATATTAAGTATGTCGTCAGTGAGACCGACAAAGAAAATAAGAACAATTGAAGGAATAATAAATTTCATTTCAGGAAAATCACATACTGACATTCCTATTGTCGAGGACATAATAAAACTCATAAAAATTGCTATTCCTCCCAGTGTCGGGATGGATTTATCAGCAGATGAGCGTTCATTTGGATGGTCAAGAAGGTTCAGTTTTCTAACTATCCTTACAACTATGGGTATTTCGTACAGTGAGATTAGGAGAGCTGCTAAGAAGGATAAAAAAATTGCCAGATAAATTTCCATAGTTTTTCGAACGGGTAAAACTTACAAACACTGTAAATAGGGTTATTGTTCAAAGTTAGTCCGGACTAAAATCAAAGGTTGAATTGAATATAATTGTTTCTAATAGGATATATTCAACGGTAAAACTTTTACTATAGGTGGCTAAAATAAACAAAAAATAGTCACTCACAAAACTGCAAGTCTGTTTTGTCAAAGATCCTTTATCTAAAAATATACATTACAAAAATTCTGAAAAGTATTTTATATTAAAAATAGGGTGTACTAAAACCGTACTACTTGTTTCATTTAATCTATCTTTTATAGTATACCCCCCACTAATATTTGTACTATTTATTCAATTCAATAAGAAAGACTTTTTCCCAATTATTGCATTATATTTTGTGGGAGAGTTGAGCAGTTTTTTCGAAATATTTACTTATAAATAATTTTACATACAGTTAATTACATAATGATAAATATATAAATTATATTACTTGATACTTTTCAAAGTTTAAAATTAATCATTTCATTGTACAGGTGTATAGTCCTTTACAGTCAGCTATTTAGATTGAATACAAATATTGCAAACCATCTGAATTTCTATTTAGTAAAATAATCTTTAAAAAATTATATTACTATTTTTAGAAAAATTTATGTTTTAACATATCAATCCTATGGAATCAGACACTCTTTCTGATTACTATATTGTTGGTATTGTGCGTTCTTACACAGGCTGCCAGATTATACCTAAAAATAGTCTTATGAAAACTCAATTCTCTCTACTCTCAACTTTATTGTTGATTATTGCTATTTTTTCAGTTTCTCTTACTCATGCCAATACAATTACCTGGGGAGGTTCGACCGGAACCGGGTTAGACTGGACTACTCCCGGACTATGGACCGGTGGTGTGGCTCCGGTAGCTGGTGATGATGTAGTCTTTAATACCACGGGAACAATAACTTTTTCAACCATGCCTGCGGGTGTTACCTATAATTCCCTTACAATTTCGCAGGGAACGGTCACTCTGGCATATAGTGCCGGATCGACAATTGTGCTTGGGGGTACCGGTACAAATTTTACTATTGCCAACGGGGCTTCTCTCACGTTAGCAACGATAGTCAATATTTTTATGGCAAACGGCTCCACCGCGAACATTAGCGGTACGCTTAATGTTGGAACGGGTTGCCGGTTTAAAACCAGCGCTACGGGTGTCGTTACAACCGTTTCA